>JBPCIX010000023.1:0-6114 GCA_051005875.1 Actinomycetota bacterium
TCTTCCCATGCCTCGCTCGCATGGATTATTTCGCCGGCCAGTGGCAAGCGTTTTACTCGGACGAAATCGATCCACTCGACATGGCCCACCACTGCGGCTTTCAAGCCTGGACTATTTTCCTGCCTTAAAGGCGCTGAAAGCCCTAATAAAATCGTTACCGCCTGATGGTGGATCTTTTTTGTCCAGCCAGGAGGCCTTTTTCTTGGATTCGTCCATTACGACCCATTCGTAACCGTAGGTCCGCGGGCCGGCCCAATAGGGTTTTATCCATTGTTCCGCTTCCAGTTGGGCGACTACGGCGTAACCGAACTTGGGGCGTTTGGCCCAAAAGTCATCGACGTCAAAAATGGGGGCCCCGGATGTTCGGGCGCGGATTTCTCGAATATTTGAATATTCGCCAACCCAGGAAATTCGGACCTTGGCCTTTGCCACGAACAAACCGCCGTGAAGTTGCACCCAAACAACGTCGTCGCCGAAAACGCCTTCTTTGTGGGCAGGGCCTCGGCGGTCTCGAGTTTCGACGGCGAAGCCGAGGCTCGGGACGGCCGCATTGCCGGTTAAGTGTTCAAGCCGCCGAATGATCACGTGCTCCATATGATCTTCACCTTATAGTGAAAGCAAATGGAAGTTTATGAAGCGATCATCTCGCGGCGAATGATCGGAAAAGTCGCGTCCAGCTTACCGAGCCGGGGCGAGATTGAAAAGCTGATAGTGGCGGCGGCGGCGGCCCCCAACCATCATCTGACAAATCCCTGGCGATTCATTGTTCTGACCGATAAGGCTCTGGATGATCTGGGAAACGTCGGGGCCGAGCGGTTGCGCCGCGATTCTGGCGATGCCGTGGACCTGGAGCAGAAAATGGATACCGAAAAGGCTCGCGTAAGGCGGGCGCCTGTAATTCTCACGGTTGTTTACTCGCCTTCCGGTCATCCAAAGGCGATTGAAGTCGAAGATCGCTACGCGGTGGGCGCTGCGGTTGAAAATATTCTTCTGGCTGCGCACGAGATGGGGCTGGGCGCTTACTGGCGAACCGGCCCCGCCGCGGGTGACCCCGGTGTCCATAGCCATCTGGGGCTGGGCGACAAGGAAGAAATAGCTGCTTTCGTATATTTGGGCTACCCGCTGGGCGAGCAAGCCCCCGTACCCAGAACCAAGCCGCCGGCTAAGACAACCTGGCTGGGCTGGCCTTGATCAGATCAATATTTCGATGACGGCGTTGTAGTCGGGGATGCCGCAGGCTGGATCTCGGGCGGCGGGGCCTATCAGGATGTTGCCTTCGGGGAAAAATACCTGAACATTCCGAGGCTTTATCTGAGCAATGTGAACGTTCGCGGCGAGCTCACCGAAGCTTGAGCGCAAGGTGACTTTGGCACCTTCTTCGAGGCCGAGACTATCGGCATCGTGGCTTGAGACAAAAACGGCTTGCCTCCCGGCGCCGGTCAGGGGATCTATCTTCTTGGTGATCATTGTGTTGAACTGTTTTCCGCGCCGGGTTGAGAGAAGAAATTTGCCTTCCGGCAAGTGAAGCTCCGGCGGTACCGTGACGGCAAAATGGGCTTTGGAATCGGGGGTCGGAAACTCCCAACCTTCACACAGTCTGGTCCCACCCCACTGCACCTGGTCACCCGTCTTGGAGAGCTTTTCGATACCTGCGTAAAGAGGCACAACGCGCGCGATCTCATCGCGAATTGCTTGGGCGGAATCGAACTTGATCAAGTCGCTGCGTTCCGGGTCGAAGCGAGCCGCCAGATCGGCGAAGATTTGCCACTCGGCCCTCGCCTCGCCGATGCGGGGGCCGGGTATTTCGGGACTAAAAACAATGCGTCGCTCGGTTGTGGTTTCAGTTCCACCGCCCGGCTGCTCGTAGCGCGTGGCGGCCGGGAGCAGAATTACCTCCTCGCCTGGTTCGACCAGCATCTGACTGGACGCCACTATGTCTTGGTGGACCCTAAGGGGCGGCCGCTCCAGAGCTTCGCACACGCGTGCCGGATCGGGCAGAACTTCCAGAAAATTCCCGCCGCTGGAGTACAAGACGTCGAGGTCACCTCGCCTCGCCGCTTCAAGCATTTCCGACGCATTCAAGCCCGGCTGAGCGCCGACGGTAAAGCCGTATTGCTCGGAAAGGGCCGCGGCTGCTTCTTCGGAGAATGGAATTCCTCCGGGCAAGGCCGTGGCGTAAGCGCCCATTTCGGCCCCGCCCTGTACCCCGGAATGTCCCCGGATCGGCATCAACCCGGCGCCTTCGCGCCCCACGTTGCCGCGGGCGAGGGCCAGGTTGACTATTGCGCGTACGTTGTCGGTACCGTGGGCATGCTGCGTGATTCCCATTGACCAAATCAAAATGGCAGAACGCGAAGCTTGGTACATTTGAGCAAACCGGGCCATGTCCTTGCGGGTTGCCCCCGAGAGCCGCTCTAGAGCCTCAAAGGATTGTTCGGCCAGACTCTGCTCGAGATCTTTGAGGCCCGCGCTGTGTTGGGTGACGAAGGGTTGGTCGAAGGCCTCGTCCTCGAGCAAGATTTTTAAGACGCCGTTGATAAACGCCACGTCGCCGCCGGTGTTGATCTGGAAAAATTCGTCGGTCATGCGTGTGCCGAACAGGGCGCTCTCGACATTTGAAGGCACCCAGTAACGTTCGAGCCCCGGCTCGCGGTATGGGTTTACAACGGCGACCTTGGTGTCATTGCCCTTCCGGGCCAGATACATGTACTTCATAAAAACCGGCTGGTCGTTGGCGACGTTTGAGCCGAACAGGACAACCAGATCGGTGGCCAGGACATCTGAGTACGAAACAGTAGTGGCGCCTACGCCTATCGCCGATTTCAGAACCGAGGTTGAGGGGGCGTGGCAAACCCGGGCGGCATTGTCGATGTTGTTGGTGCCGATGAACCGAGCTGCTTTTTGGGCGACGTAATAAACCTCGTTGGTCAGCCCCCTGGCGGTCAAATAGAAGCCGATCCTTTTCCTTCCAGCTGTGTGCATTCGGTCCGCGATTGCATCGAGAGCGTTGTCCCAGGTGATGCGGGTAAAACCTTTTTCACCCCGGCGGCGAATCATCGGATACGCAAGGCGGCCGAGGTTGCGGAGTTCCCCGCCGCTTAGGCCTTCCAGCCGACTCACATCGCCCAGGGCGTCCGGCGCCATTTCGCCCATCGTGTTGAGCCTCAACAGGTTCAGCCGGGTGGTGCACAGGTGGACCCCTGTGATCGTCCAGTCGTGAAAGCCTGCCACGCCCAGGGCGCATCCGTCGCAAACTCCTTTGCTCAAGATTCGCCATGCGTACGGGAGCGAGTCGCGGTTGTCCCATATGGTTCGAATCATCTCGCCGTAGTGGTTTGGTTTGACCTCGCCGATGCCATTTGGTTTAAGCCCCGCCCACAGTTCTGGTCGAAACCCACGCGGGTTGCCCGCTCGTTTCTTTGGTTTGTTTGGCTTGCTTGCCCCCTGATCCATGTGGCTCATGTGCCGGCGCTTTCTATCCGCTCGGGGTGAGCGTAGATATTGAAATGGTCGGCACGCACAAATCCTGCCAAAGCAATACCTAATCGCTCGGCGGCGGCCACCGCCAAGCTTGAGGGGGCCGAGACGGCAGCGACTATGGGGATACCTGCGACGGCCGCTTTTTGGACGATCTCAAAGCTCAGCCGCCCCGAAACAAATAGGGCGGAGCTTGGCAGCGGCAATTCGCCCGCCAGCAACATCTGGCCAATAACTTTATCCACAGCATTGTGGCGCCCGACGTCTTCCCGGATGCTGACCAGCCGGCCACTAAGATCAAACAAACCGGCAGCATGCAGCCCCCCGGTCTTGCTGAAGACGCGCTGAGCTTCACGGAGGGCATCGGGCATCGCGAGAATTGCAGAGTCCTTGGTGACCGCGCCGCCGCCCATCGGTTCGCAGGTGACTTCAATCTGGTCCAAAGAAGCTTTGCCGCAAATTCCGCAGCTCGAGTTTGCGTAAAAGTTGCGCTCGGCCGGCCGGTCGAAGGGTCGGTTGAGCTTGACCGTGACAACGTTGTATTGCTGCTCCTCGCGCGGGATCTCGCAGTACTTAATCTGGTCCACCTCGTCTGAGCGGATCAACCCTTCCGTGAAAAGGAAACCCGCCGCCAGTTCGAAGTCGTTGCCCGGCGTACGCATGGTTACGGCCACTTGGGCCGGCGCTTGCCCCGGTCCGCCCGCTCGAATCTCCATCGGCTCTTCCGTAACAAGTTTGTCCGAGGCAGCGCGCCGCCCGGTTGTCCGAACTTGAATAATCTCGGCAGGAGTTATGTTTTTTCGCGCCCCTACCGCGCTGGGGGGGGTTCGGGGGGGTTCGCTGGCCCCTCCCGACAAAGCGCCCTCCGAAGAGCCAGCTAACCCCCCCGAAGAAGAAAGATCAGCCGGAGTGTCTATGTCTTTAAAGGCAACTTCGGAGGCAGCGGTTAACCATTGTTCGCCTTCTATCCGGGTGAAAGGAATCTTTGCGAGAAGAGATTTCATCGAAGATTCTCCTGCTGCAACTAATTCTGCAGCCGTCTGGAGGTCCGCGGCCGAGTAGCGCGCGCACAAGGTTTGGGGAAAACCATCGACGATTGGCACCGCGCTGCCCTCGCCCGGGAACTGAGCGATGAAACGCATCAGCCTATCGGTTGCGAACGGCATGTCCACAGCAAGAACCAACACGCTGCCATGAAACCCTTGTGCGGCCAGAGCCCGGCCCCCGGCGGCGACTGCCGCCAGCGGTCCGGCCCCCTGAGGCTCTTCAGAGATTGACCGAAGCTTTGTGTAGCCCGGCCCTACTTCGAGGACGGCTTCGCAGACCTCGGTTAAGACCCCGGCGGCGCGGTTGGCCAGGGTGGCGCCCTCGAATTCGACGGCCGCCTTGGCCCTGCCGAGCCGTTTGCTCGCCCCACCGGTTAGCAAGAGCCCAGCGATCTCGTTCACCACTTGATTGTGTCACGCCTTTTTCCGAAAGCCACTGTGCAAAACTGCGTCCATGTGGAAGTGCGGCGACTTTTCGCTCAATGTTCAGGATCGTTGTCACCTGATTGGGATCTTGAACGTCAATGCTGTATCGCATTTCCGATTTCAAGGCCAAGCGGCCTTGGATAAGGCCATCCAGATGGTCGAAGAGGGGGCCGACGTGATTGAGGTTGGCGGGGAATCAGCCCGGCCCGGAGCGACGCCGACCCCGGCAGTCGACGAGGCTGCGACTGTGATTCCTGTTATTGAGGCTCTTGTCGAAAAGCTAAGAGTGCCCATAACGATCGACACAAACAAGGCTCTTGTGGCCCGGGCGGCCCTCGACGCCGGAGCCTCGATTGTTAACGACATCTCGTCGATGAGCGACTCCAAGATGGCGCCCCTTTTGGCCGGGCGCGAGTGCGGTGTAGTGCTCATGCATATGCGGGGCACTCCTTTGACGATGCAGCAAATGACCGATTACGACGATGTTGCAGGTGAGGTTGCTCGTTGGTTGTGCGCCAAGGCGGCGGAGGCCGAGGGTGCAGGCATCCAGCGAAACCGGATAGTCGTGGATCAAGGCCTTGGTCTGGCTAAGAATCGGCATCAATGTCTATCGCTCGTGAAGCGCATTTCCGAACTGGCGGCCATGGGCTATCCGGTTCTGGTGTCGCCCTCGAATAAGTCGTTTATTGGCCGGACCCTCAACATTCCCCCCGCAAAGCGGTTGATGGGCACACTTGCCGTTGTGGCCTGGTCAGTTTCCGCAGGGGCGGGGCTGATACGGGTTCACGATGTGGGGAAGGCAAGCAGGGTGGTGAAAATGACCGAAGCTATTTTTCGCGCCCAATAGAAGGGCACTAGGCGGAGCGGGTGCGGCTTTGGGCTCTCCGGCGATCGCCGAGCGGCAGAATCACCTTCCTTAGGCGAACGTTCTTGGGAGTAACCTCGACGCACTCGTCTTCTGCGATGAACTCAAGAGCTTGTTCCAGCGACATAGGCCGGTGGGGGGAGAGGCGCACCAGCTCGTCGGCGCTGGACGCTCGCATGTTGGTGAGCTTCTTCTCTTTCACGGCGTTGACATCCATATCGTCGCCGCGGGAGTTCTCGCCGACGATCATCCCTTCATAAACTTCGGTACCCGGCCCGACGAGCATTTCGCCGCGCTCAC
>JBPCIX010000024.1:0-5165 GCA_051005875.1 Actinomycetota bacterium
GTTATCGACTCAACCGGTCATCTTGTTTTCGCCAGCCGCAGAGCCGTCGACAGAGGCGAGCATGAACCCGACCGCGGTCAGTACGATCAAAGCCCTGATTTGTTCGGAGTCTGCGGAGCGGCGCCGGTGTACCTGCGAAAAATGCTCGACGACGTGAAGCTCCAGGGTCAGTATTTCGAGGAGGATTTTTTCGCCTACTTTGAGGACTTCGATATTTCCTGGCGAGCGAAGTTGAGGGGCTGGAATTTCGGTTTTGTGCCGGAGGCAGTCGGTCGCCACTACCGGGGAGCCAGCGGAGGAAAGTCGTCGACTTTTATCCTGGCTTGCAACCATCGGAACCGGTGGTTGGTGATGCTTAGAAATGATGACCCACGAAGCTTCTTGAGGCACTTGGCCGGGATCGCATACACCGAACTGAGAGCAACCGGACATATGTTGAAACTAAGGCCAGCCGCAATTCCGCTTGCGTGGGCGCAATTCTTCAAACTGCTCCCCCGCCAGTGGGGAAAGCGAAAAGTCATTCAAGGGGGCAGAGCCATTTCCTGGCAGGAGCTGGAGAAATGGTTCACTCCGTATTCCTATGGCCTTCGGGCGACCCTGGACCGGGCGCGCCAACGCGCTGCCTCTTCGAATATGAACTGATGGCAGGGCTGAGCGTGGGCGTTCATGCCGACCCCATCAACCATCGAATTCCGGGCGGGATCGGCGTCTACGTCCGGAGATTGGTCGAAGAGCTATTGAAATCAGACGAGGCCTCGATTCGGCTCATCGCCACCAAGCCCGTCTCCATGGACCCTGCCGAATGGTGGCGGCCGAACTGGTGGCAGCAACCGAAGCCGTTCTCGCTGCTGCCGCTAAAAGCACTTTATGCGTCGTGGAATTACCTGGGTGTCCCGAAGGTTCGGGCAGACATTGATGTTGTCCACGCAACCAACCTTGTGATGCCCCCGGCCGGAGGCGCACGATTGGTTGCTACTGTTCACGATGTTGCTGTGGACACAATGCCCGAGGTGGTTCCTGGAATTTGGAGACGCATCTACGCGCGCGGCCTGCATAAGGCGCTGAGCAAGGCGGCCGTGGTGTGCACCGTTTCCGAAGCTATCAAGAGGCAGCTAATTGATTCCTATTCGGTCGAGGCTTCTAGGATTGTTGTGACCCCCGAAGCCGGCAATGTCTCTCCCAACGATTTTCGCGATAACGTCTGGCTCGATGGTCTCGGCCTTACAGGCCCCTTCGTATTGAGTGTCGGCACGGTCGAGCCCCGAAAGAATCACTCGGCCCTGCTTGAGGCATTTGCCGAGGCGGGGCCCAGGTTAAAGGGGATGCATTTGGTGATAGCCGGCGCTGCGGGCTGGGGATCGACGGACATAACGAAGGGCATCGAAAAACTGAAACTCGGCGCCCGAGTTTTGGTCACGGGCTCGATCGGCGCCTCAGCATTGGCCGCCCTGTACGGCCGCGCTTCGATCTTCGCAATGCCTTCACTGTATGAGGGGTTTGGGATCCCACTGCTTGAGGCGATGGCCTTCGGCGTGCCATGCATGGCTTCAACCGATCCCGCTCTTCAAGAAGTCGGCGGAGAAGCTGCGCGCTATTTGAACCCCCTCGACACCTCGGCCTGGGCCGACGGTCTGGCCGATCTGGCTGATGATGCAGGCGCCCGCGCGGAGCTGTCGGTGGCGGGGATGGAAAGGGCCTCGCACTTTAGCTGGCGTCGTACTGCGGACTTAACTCTCGGGGCTTATAGGCAGGCGGCTGTATGAACGTTTCGCTAGTTTTCACGGTCTTAAGCGAGGGAGAAACAATCGGAGGGCTCCTCGCCGCGATCGACAGCCAAACAATGCAGCCGGACGAAATTGTTGTCACCGACGGCGGGTCTACCGATGGGACTCTGGAGCGGTTGCGTGATTGGGCGGCCGGGCGCGCATCGGTTGTGGTGGGATCCTCGGCAGGGGCCAATATAGCCATCGGGCGAAACCTCGCGATTGAGCGGGCGGCCGGCCCGATAATTGCCGTGACCGACGCCGGTTGTGTTCCAGATGCCAACTGGCTCGAAGAGCTGGTCAAGCCATTCGAAGATGGCGTTGACGTGGTGATGGGCTGCTACACGGCGGAGGCCACAACGAGATTTGAAAGAATCATTTCGTGCCTCAACATTCCAGACCCAAAGGAGATAAACCCCGAGAAATATATGCCTTCGGCGCGTTCGCTAGCATTTACGAAGAACGTTTGGACCGCTGTGGGAGGTTTTCCCGAATGGCTAAACATTGGCGAAGACATGTTCTTCAACCACACCTTAAAAGCCATCAAAGCCAAGCGCCGTTTTGCCCCAAGAGCGATCGTCAAATGGCGCCCCAGGCCAACTCTCAAACTTTCGCTGCGCTCGTACTTTTACTACGCGAGAGGCGACGCCATCGGCGGAATGTACATCCGGCGCCACGCCATCAGATTCTTTTCGTACTCGGCGATGGCAGGTTTGGTGGGCTTTTGGCTGGTGGCGCCGGTCTTTGCTCTTGTTCCGATCGGCCTAGAACTATTCTGGCTCTTGCCGGCATACAAAAGGGCAGGCACTCGTTTGGCGCCGGCGGACTTTGCCAGGGCGCTCGTGGTTTTGCCGGTACTGCAGGTAATGGTGGATTTCGCCAAAATGACCGGATACCTCTCGGGCCTGTTCAGAAGATGATTGACAAGATCGATCACGTGGCGCTCGCGGTAGCGGATCTAGAAGCCGCCATTGAACTTTACGGCACGCTTTGGGGGTTGGAGCTAAGCCATCGCGAGATTGTGGAAGACCAGGGAGTCGAAGAGGCAATGTTTCGAATTGGGGAATCCCAGATTCAGCTGATGAGGCCCCTAGGGCCCGACACCATCATCGGGAAATTCATTCAGAGGAGGGGCGAAGGGCTGCACCACATCGCATACCAAGTCGACGACCTTGAGGCCGCCCTTGAATCGCTCAGGTCGGGGGGACTGCACCTGGTCGACGAGAAGCCTCGCCGCGGGTCAAGGGGCCTGCGTGTTGCCTTTGTTCACCCCAAGGACAACAAGGGCCTGCTGGTGGAGTTGGTTGAGCGCCCTAGCCCTGCCAACCCGCCCGGTCAAGCGGAGTCTTGAGCGGTCCGCTTGCCCCTAAGCCGGGGAATCTTGACCCCTGCGTGGATGAAGCATGTGTCTTTGCGGTTGTAAACAGACAATTGAGTGCTGCAATCTGGATGTCCGCAAGTACGACCTTCCGCTGCCCTGCGTGAGCGCTTCGGAAGCCCGACTACGTGAGCCCCTCGGATTGATGCTGTCGACATTTTCTTTCCCTTTCTGCCCCCTACCTACATATAAATACGTACTGACCCTTGAAACGGATTGGAGATTGGTTACATTTTTAGCGTCGGCATGCGTCGCCGGTTACTTTAGTCCTACCCATTAGAAGCAAACACCATGCCTTTTCGAATTATTCCAAAGACAAGTTGAGAGCCGGAGCGGGGAATCGAACCCCGGACCTACGCATTACGAATGCGTCGCTCTACCAACTGAGCTACCCCGGCGGGGGTTGTACAAAAGGTGGAAGAAAACCTCCTCGTTGCCACTAATCACGAGTTTACCCGAAGGATTTTCGGCCCCAGAAGGGCAAACGGCCGTGGGGGGACCCAAATTGGTTCAGGTCCAGAGTGCGAAAGCGATTCTGGCGCGCTCGAATAAGGCTTGCTCGGTTCTACGCTTTTCCTAAGGATGTGGCCGTCAGGCCGCAGTCAGCTTCTCCCGGCGTTTGCGGTGTTGATGCAAAGCCAGAGCGTTGACCATCACGGCGTACCCAATCAAGTTGAGGTGCTGGCGCGCGTGGCCCAGGCTGTGGGCCCGGCCGAGCCACATTGAATCAACAAGATCCCGGTTGATAGCCTCGCAATCATTCCGGCGGCCAAAGAGCTTCTTAAAGGCTGGCTCAGTTGGCGATATGGGACGAATGTTCTCAGTCCGGTTAAAACGGCGGGCCTTGTCCTCGGCGTTTCCATACAGACGTACCCTGATCTTTTCCGAGCCGTATTCAGGCGGAAGGCGGTACTCGTTGTACCAGCGGTAGGCGCCGGCCTTGCTCCCCAAACGCAATGTGCGGAGGCGCTTCAATTCAACAAACTCCAGTTCTCCCCCATCATTTAATTCTCCGATCCCAATGGCGCCCCCGAGCGCGTAGATGGCATAGGTCCTGACCGATCCATCGGCAAGCGTCACCTGCCTGCTCTCTACATGGACGCTCTTTTCGACTCTGTCGCCGTGGGTATGCGTAGACTTCTTTTCCCCGGCGGCCAAGGCAGCGACCCTGTTGATAGGCATCAAGCCGAGTTCCCTCAGCAGCCTCTGATGATGAACGCCTCTGAGGGCATTGTCGTAAACGACGGCCTGGGCCCCAGGGATCGCGGGCGCAATCCGCACAAGAGAATCCATGGCGCCGGCCGCCTCAGCTCCGGGCTTGGCGACCCACTCGACATCCAGGATGATCCGCCCGTGCGCTTGGCCTGAACGTGCCGCCACAATCACAAACTTGGTCCCCCAAGCGGTCTCGCCTGTCCCTTCAAAGTGAAGCCCGGCATCGGGCTCAAACTGCAAGTCTCTGGCCTCGCCGGTCTGTTTGTTCACCCGGACTTCTCCGGGCTTTGCTTTGAACAGCGGAGTTATGACCTTGCCGTCGGCGTGGACCAGGCGGGTGGGATCGGGGCTCGTCCAGGTGCCCGGGCCCTTCGGATCCATCAGGCCCAATTCCCGGGCTTGATTTGCGGCTATTTGGCGGTGCAGACTCGCTATGGCCCTCAGGGTCTTTGACTCCTGGAGATAGCGGTTGCGGACGTACAGGTAGTGATGGCGGCGAATTGGTGTCCTCGGCAGCCACATTTCCGGCTCCTCGGGAAACAACTTCTTGGTTAGGCGCCGGGCGAACCGCCAGACGACAGGGTGGCTGAGTTCCGCCTCAACCTGCCGGGCGCTCAAATACACGCTGATGAGCGCCTCGTAAAGGAAGAACGAGTAACCGGGAAACCGCCTCCGCCGTCCGCCAGCAGTGACGGGCGCTGAAGGAACCAACTTGCCAAGCTCATAAATTGCCGAACTACGAAGAATCGCCTCCAGCCGTTCAAGCTTGGCAACCCCGTAAGGGCTGCCGCTCATTAGGCTCGGCTGCT
>JBPCIX010000025.1:0-5655 GCA_051005875.1 Actinomycetota bacterium
CGCCGCCGGTTGAGCACCAAAGTAGCCATCCTTGCCCCCTTGTGTAAACGAACATGGCGCGTAAACGAATATGGGTTGGGGAATTGCCGATGATTCTAGCTCAAGTTGCCTCCGTGGTGCCAGAGACAGCGCAGCCCTTCGGGCTGCGCTGTGAGAGCTACCGCGCCGAAGGCGCACCATTTCAGGGGGGAGGCGGGGGCGAAGCCCCTGCCCTGGAGTTTTACGATTTCTTGGTGTCAGATTTAGCGCCCGAAGAGGCCGAGCCGGCGCCCTCGGATGATTTTGAGCCGCCCGAAGAATCTCCCGCAGGCGACTTTGCTTTGGACTTGTCGGATTTGCCAGATTTGTCGGCAGCCTTCTTTTGGTTCGCTTCGGCCGTTTTTTTGGCTCGCTTGGACTCGGATTTGGCGTCGTTCGAGTAAAAGCCCGAACCCTTAAAAGAAATTCCGACGGGCGAATAAATACGGCGTAACTTGCCGCCGCAAAACTCACAGGTCGCCAGGGGGGGATCGGTAAACGACCGATAGGCCTCCACATGGCGGGCGCATTCGGTGCACACATATTCGTACGTTGGCATTAGGCCCTTCTTCAGCTATCGGCCATCAGTATGCCAGCCCTGCACTACAGTTAATGGATTCGTATGTCGTCCTTATCCAACCTCCAACCAGAGCAGATTGGGTTGGCAGCTCTCATTTTGCTGCCATTGTTTGCCGCCGCCATGGCAGGCTTTTTCTGGTCCACCAAGGCAGCACGCAAATTGAGCATTGAGCTGAATGAATCAACGGAGCAGCTTCGAAGCGCACATATTAAGTTTGGCGAGGAACTGGGCGAGGCCCAGCGTATGGCCATTACCGACGGTTTGACTTCAATTTGGAATCATCGCTACTTCAAACTGCAGTTTGAACAGGAACTGGAGCGGGCGGGCCGGTTCGGGAGACCGTTCTCGCTCATCATGCTCGACGTTGACGATTTCAAGAAATTCAACGACACCTACGGCCACAGGGTGGGCGACTTTGTGCTGGTTGAACTTACTCGCCGGATCAACGGAATCATCCGGGACGCCGATATTTTTGCCCGTTACGGGGGCGAAGAGTTCGCATTGATGTTGCCTGAAACCAATGCAGCAGGGGGCCTTGCTACGGCCGAAAAGATCCGCCGGATCATCGGGGGTCAGCCGTTCGAAGGCGAGGTTACTCCGGAACCACTCGCGGTCACGGTCTCTTTGGGGGTAGCTTGCTCGCCCGAGGCCGGCAAGGATGAGGACGCTCTATTCGAGGCAGCCGACAAAGCTTTGTTAAAGGCCAAAGCCGAAGGCAAGAATAGAGTGGTCTTAGCGTAATGTGGTCACCACTAATGCCTATTCGAAAAGCGGTTATCCCAGCGGCGGGGCTCGGCACGAGATTTCTTCCGGCTTCAAAGTCGGTGCCCAAAGAGTTGATCACGGTGGTCGACCGCCCCGTCATCCAGTATTCCGTAGAGGAATTGGTGCGGGCCGGGATCACCAACATCTGCATTGTCACATCACCGGGAAAAGAGGCGGTTACCGATCATTTCAGCAAAAATTCCAGGCTCGAGGCGGCGCTCGAGCGCACCGGCAAGTTAGCGGAGCTTGAAGAAATAACAAGGCTGTACGAAATGGCGGAGATTTATTCAGTCAATCAAAATGAGCCGCTCGGTCTGGGTCACGCCGTTTGGGTTGCCAGAGATCACATTGACGACGAACCATTCATTGTGGTCTTGCCCGACGAGTTGTTCGATCCGGCAGGCAACTGTTTGAACGACATGACGGCCGCTTTCGAGGAACGCTCGATGAGCGTTACGGCCGTCACCCAAGTGCCGCACGATTCGATCAAGGCCTACGGGTCGATAGCCCCGGCCGATCCAGCGGACCTGGAAAACGGCGCGCAACTGATCAAGGTAAGCGGAGTTGTCGAAAAGCCTGATCCCGCCGTCGCTCCTTCGGACTTGGCCCTCATCGGACGCTACGTATTGTCACCGGAGATCTTCGACGTATTGGCGAAGCTAGAGGCCGGCGCCGGCGGCGAGATTCAATTGGCTGATGCTCTTGGAGTTTTGGCGGGCGAGCAAAAACTTCTGGCATTTGATTACGAAGGGCGGCGCTGGGACGTGGGCACCAAGGCGGGCTACCTCGAAGCGGTGGTGACCCTGGGGCTTGAGCACCCCCGTCTCGGGCCCGGGTTCGCAAAATTTCTGGCCGGTCGCGACAGGCCTGAGCCCGCTGACCAGGGCCTGGGTGCCGGTGCCTGAGGAAATCACTGCCCCCGGGGCCCTTTCACATTTGAATGCCGAAGGCCAAGCCCGAATGGTTGATGTTTCGGGAAAGGAACCAACCTTGCGCATGGCGAGCGCGGCTGCCTTCGTTTCGATGCCTAAAGCCGTTGTGAAAGCGGTTCGCGAGGGGGGTCTGGCGAAGGGTGATGCCTTAGGAGTGGCCAAAGTGGCCGGGATAATGGCTGCCAAAAAGACCTCGGATCTCATCCCGCTGTGTCATCCACTGGCGCTGAGCGATGTGAATGTGTCCTTGCGGCTGGAGAAGGGCGGGGTGAACATAGCATCCCAGGCAATTACCACCGGCCCCACGGGTGTCGAAATGGAAGCCTTGACGGCAGCCACAGTCGCTGCTCTTACCGTGTATGACATGTGCAAGGCCGTTGACCGATCCATTCGCATTGAAATGGTGGAGCTCACCGCAAAATCGGGGGGCCGCAGTGGCGATTGGAGGCGAGGCGGCTGATGAGTTTCAAGGCAGCCGTAGTAACCGTTAGCGACTCCGTGTCGGCCGGTCGTAATTCCGACGACAGTGGGCCTGAGGCTAGCCGAATTCTTGTCGCGGCCGGGGCAGAAATCTTGGAGCACTCGGTTGTGAGCGACGACATCGGCCTAATCTCTGACGAATTGGTCCGTTTGTCGGCGGCCGGGGCGTCGGTCATTGTGACCAACGGCGGCACCGGAGTCTCGCCGCGCGACAACACACCTGAAGCTACTATCGGAGTGTGCGACCGAATGGTGCCAGGGATAGGTGAGTTGATGCGTTCGGTCAGTGTTAAAAAGACGCCTTACGCAAGCCTTTCAAGAGCCGTGGCCGGGATACGTGGCGCCACCTTAATAGTCAATCTGCCCGGCAGCCCCGGCGGAGTGCGCGATTGCCTCGAAGCTGTGATCGAAGTCATTCCGCATGCGGTCGGCCTGCTTGAAAACAAGCCGACCCCACACCTTCAGACTTAAGGGTCTATAAGGCTATTCGGCGGGCTTTTCTCTTTTGAAGTAGGCCACCGTGCCCCCGACGTCGGGGGGCGAGAACATCGTCACAAGCTCCCATCCATCCTCGCCCCAGGTGTTGAGAATTTCCTGGGCCACGTGGGGAATTACTGGCACGGATGCATATTCCCATCTAGTCATTGTTTTCCTTTCAGGTTTTTGATCAAATTGTAGTTTGCTTCCAAGCCCTATAGCGAAGGGGTTTCGTCGATGTCGGTCTGCCAGGCATCCTCGGGGAGGAACAACCAGACGCCGGCTTTATCCGCTCCGGGCCCGGCCGATGATTCCTTGTCCGGACCAAAAGTGGTGCCTTGATATAGAACCCCTCCGCGCCTTTGAAGTTCGTCGACCAGGTCTTGGGTTGGATGCCCTTCGGTTTCCATTAGTGCACCTCCTTCGCGCGTTGCTCGATCCAATCGAGCAAAAGCCGGGTGCCGAATCCTGTGGCGCCTTTGCTGAGGTAGTGCTCTTCGCGATCTGCCCATGCCGGACCCGCAATATCGAGGTGGGCCCAAGGGGTGTCCCCGACGAAATCGCGAAGGAACAATCCGGCGATGATGGGCGATGCCCAGCGATTGCCGGAAATGTTGCAAATGTCGGCCACGGCGGTGTCGAGATCCTTGCGGTAGTCGTCGATCAAGGGCATTTCCCACGCAGGCTCGCCGCTCGAGGCCGAGGCCCTCAGTAGCTCGGCGGCAAGCTCGGTGTCGGTCGATAAAACGCCGGCCACCTTTTGCCCGAGAGCGACCACCATGCCGCCCGTTAATGTCGCAAGGTCCACCATCGCATCGGGACCTTGTTCCGACATCCATGCGAGTGCGTCCGCAAGTACCAGGCGGCCTTCTGCGTCGGTATTTAGCACCTCTGAGGTTCGGCCTCCGTAGTGCCGGATCACGTCACCAGGCTTAACGGCGCCCTGGCCCGGCATGTTTTCGGCGACGGCCACGGCCCCCACGACCTTGATGCCGGGGCCCAGCTGCGGCAGAGCGTTCACGGCCGCTATGACGGCCGCTGCTCCCGAGCAGTCCATCTTCATGGTCTGCATTCCTTCGCCCGACTTGATGGAAAGCCCGCCCGAATCAAATGTTATGCCCTTGCCCACGAGGCCGATAAAGCCCTCGGCCCCCTTCGGGTTGTAGGTAAAAGTGGCGAACCTGGGGGGCGATTCACTTCCGCGCCCGACGGTTAGGATCCCATTCATTCCTTTCTTCGCGAGAGCTGACTCCTCGAGAATCTCCACCTTGATTTCGGGTCCGGCCGCCCGCCGGGCGATTTCCAAGAAAGCGCCGGGGCCTCGGTTGCTCGGAGGCTCGTTCACAATGTCGCGAGCCCAGGTGGCTGCTTCGGCTCTCACACGGGCAGCCTCAATCTCCGGCTGGCTCGCCCCGCAAATTGTGACCGTCGAGGTTCGGCTTGCAGCCGCCGAGAGGTAACGGTCGAATGCATAACCGCCTAATCCGAAACCTTCCGCGGCCGCTTGTGACCGGCCTTCCAGGCCCCCGGCCAGGTCTAAGGCAACGGTTGAGTAGTCGCACGAACGTCGTGCGGCAACCCCGGCGGCCCTTCTCACTTGTTCCGTCCCCAGGCGCGCCTTCGGGCCCATGCCGACCACCATAATGTCGGTTGCAGCAACGGCCCCCCCTGTTGGTATCGCTACAGAGTCGCCAACCCGGCCCTTGAACCCCCGGCGCTTTAGGTGCTTCTTCAGGGCGCCGCCCATGGCCCGGTCGGCCTCGGCGGCGGCGGAGTCAAGCTGTAAGCCTTCACAGGTGCCGGTAACCAGCAGTTGAGATCGTGCCTTGGTGCCCCGAGCGGACCCTTGTTTGAGCGTAACCAAATAATTCCTCCTTTATTCATGAAAATCCGCGAAGTATTCATAAAAATCCGCGAAGCCCAACATGTAGCGTGCTAGATTCCCTAAAAGCCCAGATCTAGTAGTGATTCATTACCCGAGAGTACATTTGACCGTATTTCTTCTGGCAATGCTGGCAGGGATGTGGGGAGTTGTCTTCTTGCCCATGCTGATTAGGGCACGACAGCAATCCTCTCCGGTTTCCAGCGTGACTACTTTTAATAAAGGACTACAAGCTCTGAATTCAGGCCATGTAACAAGTGCGGGAAGGTGGGTTGTTATGCCATCCGCTCCCCGCCAGGAATCAGCCGGCAATTTTGCAATCGCGCGGCGCAAGAAAGTTTTCACCGGCCTGCTCGTCTTCTGCGGCTCAACTTTGGCGCTCGGTCTTATGCCGGGCCTGCATTGGCTGTTGTGGCTCAATGTTATTGGGGACCTGGTGCTCGCAGTGATGGTGTCGTTCCTGGTCAGTCTCCAAGCTGCAAAGCGGGAGTCCAGACAGTACACACCGCGTCGAGTCGCAG
>JBPCIX010000026.1:0-8024 GCA_051005875.1 Actinomycetota bacterium
CAAACCATCCCCATAGTCGCCAAACTGCTCGGCTGGATGGCCGCCATGATGGCCTTCGGCCTGGCCTTCGCCTACGCCAAACCCCTAAAAGCCAAAGACCCCGAACCCCTAAGATCTCGTCGCCGGATCTAGGACGGAGCGATGGCGGAAAATGACTTGACAAAATGAGCAACTGTACGCTTTAATGTACGGTGATGGCTACACACGTCGTATCAAAAACTGATCTCCGGGAGCGGATTCGAGCAGAGCTTGCAGGATTGGGCGATGATACTTTGCTCATCACAGACAGGGGCCGCCCCTCGGCAGTGGTAATCGCCGTTGGTCGCTGGAACGACCTTCAGCAATCGCTCGAGGATCTCGAAGACACAGTAGCGATCCTGGAGCAGCGCATGTCCAGGCAGAAAACAAGCACGGCTGAAGCCGCATTTGCGCGGATCGAATCCGAGGATGGCCATTTACAAAGTCCGGCTCGCAAAACGGGCTGAGCGCGGACTTCGCAAGATCCGGCAGGGCGACCCACGGGCCTACCGCCGCATCGTAGAAGCAATAAGGGCGCTAGGCAAGGTTTCCGCCCCACCGAAGGCCGAAAAGCTGACGAACTTCGACCCCCCCGCCTGGCGCGTTCGGGTTGGCGAGTACCGAATCGTTTACGAAATTTACGAGCATGAGCTGCTGGTGCTCGTTGTAAACATCGCTCCAAGGGGTGAGGTCTACAAGTGACGGAGAGGCGAAGTTTGCCGGCCGCATGTCTCATGCTAGAAGGAATATCGAACACTTCAAGAGGGTTGAAGGCTTGCGCGTGGTAGCACCTTAGCTGCTATGCCGGGCTAGCGTGGCCGAAAAATACGCGTTTTTGGCGGATGTTCTTTTGGGGGGCTAGGCGCATACTAGCCAAAGGTCGCAAAACCGGCCTCCGAAGAATTAATCGGCACGTGGGAGGACATACAGTGAACAGCGATAAATTGGAAAGCAGCATTGCTAAAGGGAGGCTTTCATGAAGAAATCTCGTTCCAAGGGCGGCGCCGGGCTCAGGATTTTGTACGGCACCCTCCTTCTGTTGATTGTCGGATTTGTGGTTGTCATCCGATATGCGTATCAGGCGCCGGATGAGGGCAAGCAGATCAGCCTTGCCGGTGTTTTTCAGCTGGCCGACCAGGGCCGGATTGTCTCTGCCAAGTTGCTTGACGAAGATGCCCAGGTCACGGGGCTGGCTTGCGCGTCTTCTCCCTCGGGCGCTCGCATTCCCGGCGGTTCGGGTGACCCGGGTTCATCTTTATCCGGCGCTCCAAGCGGAGCGACTCCGGGCCCCGGGGCGTGCTCGGGCAAGACCAGTCGGTTCCACGCCTCTTACCCGCGCTCCGATGTGGGGACCCAGCAGCTGATTGAAAAGATTTTCAACGGCGGCGCGCAAGTCGAGATAGACAAGCAATCCAACAAGGCTGTGGCCAAGCTCCTCGTAACATTCGTTTTTCCGCTGGTGATGCTGGCCAACTTATTCGGCCTGATCTTCATGTCACGGGGCGGAGAGTCTTCGATAGCCGATATCGCCGGCTTCGGCACCATCCGCCGCAAGGCGCAAAGAAAGGGATTGGCTTCGACGGGAATCACTTTCAGCGACGTGGCTGGAGTCCCCGAAGCGGTGGTCGAAATGCGTGAGGTCACTGATTACCTTACCGATCCATCCAAGTTCGAAGCCCTGGGGGCATCGGTGCCCAAGGGTGTTTTGCTGTTCGGCCCCCCAGGGTGCGGCAAGACTTTGCTCGCTAAAGCCGTCGCGGGCGAAACCGGTGTTCCGTTCCTTTCGATGTCCGGTGCTGAGTTCGTAGAGTCACTGGTCGGAGTCGGCGCGGCCCGGGTGCGCGACCTGTTCCGGCAAGTAAGGGAGGTAGCGCCCGCCATTGTGTTTATCGATGAGATCGACGCCGTCGGCCGAAAAAGAGAAGGCGAAGGCGTGACCGGCGGCGAGCGCGAGCAGACCATCAACCAGCTGCTGATAGAAATCGACGGATTTGAATCGGCAGCGGGCATCGTGGTGATGGGGGCCACCAACCGTCCCGATATTTTGGACCCGGCGCTGCTGCGTCCGGGCCGTTTCGACCGGCACGTGACTCTCGCTCCGCCCGACGTAAACGGACGCCGCGAGATTCTGGAACTGCACAGTGACGGCAAGCCCATGTCTACCGATGTTGACTTGGATTTGGTGGCGCGCCGGACTCCCGGGTTCACCGGAGCCGATCTGGCCAACGTGGTAAACGAAGCCGCACTTTTGACTATTCGTGAGGATTCGGGGAGTGAAATCACCATGCGCCATTTCGTGGAAGCGGTGCAGCGGGTGCTCCACGGCCCACAACGCCGGGGGCAAATAATGAGCCCGCAAGAAAGAAAGCGGATTGCTTTTCACGAGGCCGGACACGCCGTTGTCGCGGCCGGGCTTGGGCGGGCCGCCGACGTACAGCGGGTCTCGGTTGTGGCACGCGGCAGGGGCCTTGGCCAAGCGATGGTTTCGTCTGAGAACGAGAAGGTGCTGCTCACCAAACCGCAGATGCAGGGTGAGTTGACCATTGCCATGGCCGGTATCGCCTGCGAGAAATTAGTATTCGGCAATTCGTCTTCTACCGCCGAGCAAGACATCGACAAAGCCAACGAACTTGCCCGGCAAATGGTCGGCCACTATGCCATGTCGGACAAGGTGGGCCCGCTTCGGGTGCTGCGCCCTTCTTCTGACGGTTACTTGGGGTCCGAAAGCGCAGTGATGGACGCGGTGTCCGGGCAAACAATGCAAGAGTTCGATCATGAGGTCAAACGGCTAATTCAGCTCGCAGAAAAACGAGCCGCATTTGTTCTGGAGCAAAATCGCTCTCACCTGGATCAGTTGGTGGCGCGCCTCCAAGAAGAGGAAACGTTGGAGGCAATTAGTCTGGATACAGTTCTGAGCCAAGTGCAGGAGCACCCCGAGTTGCTCGACGACGATCCGGACGCAGGGGCCATTGAAAACGGACGCTCAAGGGTGGGCCGGACCTCTAAAACCTCAAAGCTCTAGGCCCCTCGAATTAATGGAATATTGGTGCGCTTGGCTTCTGGCGGCGCGAAGGGGTGGCTGATTTGATCAGTCCGCTCATGGCGGAACTGAAAGAATCTGCGGCGCGTCGGCCCGGCGACCTGGACCGGCTTTTCGACGAAATTGTCCAGGGCGGCACTCCATTGATCGAGTGTATTGAGGGCGACGCGAACCACTGCTTCATCACTTTCTTGTGGCGGGCGGATGGGGCGAAGAGTGTCGCGGTGGTAGGGGGCCCCGGGGGCATTGTTCATAATCCGCTTCACCGCCTTGGTGATGCGGATGTTTGGTACCGCACCTACAAGGCGCCCGCCGATTCACGGTTTAGCTACCAGATACTCGAGGACCCTCCCGAAATCCCGCAGGACCCCGAACAAATCATGCCGGTGATGATGGGCGCCTTTGCTCGCATGGTCGGCGACCATCGCAACCCGAAGCGTTTCGAAATTCCAAGAGGCGATCTTTCGCCCATCCCGGCGGACTTGGTGTGGTCTGTGGTTGAGCTAAAAGACGCCCCACCCCAGCCGTACATCGATGCGCGCCCAGAGCGGCCGGCCGGAAGCGTGCAAACACATGAATTCCAAAGCAAGCTGGCCGAAAGCAAGCGCCGGCTCTGGGTCTACACGCCACCCGGCTATCAGCCGGGCGGGGACTATCCGTGGATTGCGGCGACGGACGGAGCGGGGATGATGACGGCCCAGCAATTGCCAACAACTCTGGACAACCTCATCGCGGAAGCAAAAATTCCTTCGATGGTAGCGGTGATGATCGAGCACCCCGGCGGAATGCCCGGCAGGGTGCAGGAATTGGCTTGCTCAGATATTTTCCAGCGGGTGGTGGGCGAGGAACTGGTCCCCTGGGTCCGCGAGAATTACTCGGTCTCGCACGATCGGGGTAAGGCAATTTTGGTGGGCGGAAGTTTCGGCGGTCTGGGGGCCACCTTCACGGCCTGGCGCCGGCCGGATCTTTTTGGAAACGTACTTTCCAACTCCGGTTCTTACTGGTGGGCGCCGCATGGCGATGAACCGGAGTGGTTGGCGCGGGAACTCGCTTCCGCCTCGGCCGAGGCCGTGCCCGCCCGTTGTTATTTGGACGTCGGCCGTTTTGAAACTGGCTCCAGCTTCCCCGGAGTGCCAGACCTTCTGACAACCGTTAGGCATATGAGAAATATCCTGAGGGCAAAGGGATCTCAGGTTTTCTACTCCGAGCACAACGGGGGCCACGATCTGGTCTGCATGCGAGGTCAGTTGGCCGAAGGCCTGATCGCTCTCGCCGGCGCTTGGGCCGCCGAGTGAACCGCGAGCCCGCTAGTTCTCCGGCCGAATCACCAGAGCCGGATGATTCAGTGCATGCGCTCATTGACCGCCGCACTTTTTTGCGAACCGGGCTGGGCGCCGCCGGCGCCGTGGTGCTTGCCTCTTGCGCTAAAAACAATCCGATCCACGGGGACGGGGTCCCTGCGAGTCCTGCCGATCTTTCGCTCCCGGTTGCCAGGCCCACGATTCGTCTGGCAGGCACCGACTTTGGCTTTCCCAATCCATTCGGCTACACCCCCCCCGGGTACGGCCGGCTGGTTCCCGTTTTTGACACCTTGCTTTGGCAGGGGCCCAAAAAGATCCTGGTCCCGTGGCTGGCTTCGAAGTACCAGCGCAACGAAAACGGAACCCTTTATAACTTTGAGCTTCGCGACAACATCAAGTGGAACGACGGCAAGCCGCTCACCGTCGACGACGTTGTATTTTCGTTCGATTACACGGCCGAGGTCGGCCCGCCCAGTCAGTTCATCGCCAAGCCGGAAGGAAAGATCAAGGTCACCAGGACCGGCGAGCGCACCTTCCAGATCGCCGTCGACAAGCCCACGGTGACATTCGATGCCTCGGTGCTGGCGGGAGCTCTAATAGTTCCCAAGCACATTTGGCAGGGCGTCAAGGATCCGGCCAAGATCCACGATTTGAAGACGTTGGTCGGCTCGGGACCATATCGTCTTGAGAAGTACGAGCAAGGTGGCTCCTATCTGTACACGGCCAACGACCAATTCTTTTTGGGAAAACCGTTTGTCAAAAGGATGGAGTTCCTACAGGTGGGCGATGAGCCCTCGGCCGTCTACGCCGGCGAAATCGACGCCGGGGGAGTGGGGACCTCAGGGGTCACCCCGGCGACTCTCAAGCCGTTTCGCAATTCCCGATTCGGCATTGTTACCGGCCCTCCTGAGTTTCCGGCGGTCCTGCTGTGGAATCAGGCTAAGGGTGGCCCACTCAGCGACCTGCAGTTCAGAAAAGCTTGCACCCTGGCGATCGACCGCAAGGACCTGGTCAAAAGGCTCTTTCCGGGAAATGCCGAGCCGGGCAACCCGGGCTTCTTGCCGCCGGAGCACCCTTTTAGGGTGGAGGTCGAGCAGTACCCTTTCGATCGCGCGGGGGCCGAGCGAATGCTGGACGCAGCAGGCTACAAACGGGCCGCCGGGGGGATAAGGCAAGGCCCCGACGGCAAGCCACTGCGCTTCAAGCTTCTGGCCATCCCGCCGCTGTCCGCTGTTACCGAGCTGGTGGTCGGGATGCTGGATAAGGTTGGCATCAAGCTCGACATCGAGCCGAGCGAGTTCTTTCAAGCCTTCGGTCCCCTGAGCGCCGGCCAGTACGAAATGGCTCTTATTTTCTACGGCGGCATCACTGGCGACCCCGACTACATGCGCACGGTCTACTCGTCCCGGGCGCAAAAGCCCTTCCACGGGGCTCAGGGCTACAAGAACCTGGAATTCGACGACCTGGCCGACCGCCAACTGGTGACCTACGACGAAGCCGAGCGAAAAAAGCTGATTGCCCGAATGCAGCAAATAGTGGCGGCCGACCTGCCGTTCTTGCACCTGTACTACCCCCGTCCCATCCTCATTTACCGCCGGGGTGGCGGCTTCGACCAGTGGGACACGGGCCTAAACAAACAAACCTTCGTAACCGGCCGCTCCGACGACACCCTAAAAATCCGCCCCACCAAGGCCTGATTAGGCCCGGTAGCCCCGCATCGGGGCGCAGTTAGGTCCCTCGGCCGGGATCGACTCTCTCGGGCTGTGATCCGGGGCTGTGATCCGAACCTGCCAGAAAAATAGGCCATTGACGGCGACAAGATTTTCGGTCTGTTCGTCCTGCCGGAGCCCTCGGACAACCCCGCCCAAATGCGTGAGCGCGCGATTCGTTTGGCAGCGAAAGCTCTCGCCCGGCTTGAATAGGTTGGCGGTCAGAGAGGAAGAGCAAATGGGACGGCCCAAAGTGCGCTCGATTAGCTCTGGCGCAGCCCGTATCTTCGCACCAAAGCTACCGCTTCCAGTTGCGAATGCACGTCCAGTTTCTTTAGAACGTTGTGAGTATGCTTCCTTACAGTGGTTTTAAGGAGGCGACCAGCCGCTTTGAGCCACCACGACCGCCACGCACATTAAACGGCTGCTGCAAGTCTGGATACTTTCCGTGAGGGCCTTGCTGATACCAGATCGTAGGCGGTCTGGAGGTTGATCCAAAAGTCGGGCGTGGTGTCGAAAGCGCCGGCCAAAAGCCACGCCGTCTCGGGCGTCATTCCACGTTTTCCCTTAACAAGTTCGTTGACACGCTGAACGGGGATTTCAAGATGTTTGGCAAGCGCCACTTGCGTGACTCCAAGAGGCTTAAGGAACTCTTCGTTCAGAACCTCTCCTGGATGCGTTGGTGTGCGGTTATTGGGCAACATTCTCATCACCTCAGTGATAGTCGAGTATCGAAACCTCATGCGCATCGCCTGAATCCCATCGAAATACGATGCGCCATTGCTCATTGACTCGGATGCTGTGCTTCCCCCTCAGGTTTCCCTTTAAAGCCTCAAGTCGGTTGCCCGGTGGCGCTCGGAGATCTCGTAGCTCCCGCGCAGCATCAATTATGTCCAGTTTGCGAATTGCAACTTTGTGGATATCAATTGGAATGCGCTTCGCTCCTTTACCGGTTCTACCGGTTCGTCCGTGGAACAGGGCCTCGGTCGCAGCATCCCCGAACGTGACAATCACCCTGTTCCCTGCACTGTATCTATCTTACATGCTTTCACTGACACCATGTAAGATGGAAACGTTAGTGCCGGACAGGCTTTCTCTGGGAAGCCGATGCATTTTCAGAGATTTTGCTAGGTTCGATCCTTGTTGGACTGGTGGTGGACCGATCCGGTTGCTGGATTGGTGTCCTGCGGTTCGCGCGTTAAAGACTCCATCTGAATCCCCACCTGCTTAAGTTGAGAATGAACCAGCTCGATCAGGTGCCCATTGATCGGCGGCGCCAGCAATTCAAAGCGAAGCGGCTTCCCGTCGGGCTGTGCGGACGCCTTTGCCGGTCCTTTTGTATCCGTTTAACGAGATCCTCGCGATTGACCGCGTAAGCTACCGCTTGCCGAAAGCGGCGATCGGCCAGGGGGCGGCCCTTTCTTAGGTTGAAGTACAAGGCGCTCGCTCGAAAATAGGTAATTTTGACTCATGTTCTCTCGAACCTTTTTCTTTAAGATTCAATGAGTTGGCAGGCCAACAGCAAAGGGCATGGTGGATCGTTCATCAGGCCAGGACGAAAAGGGGGGAAATGGTTAGAACGGTAGAGAGAAGAAAGGCCCTTTTGGGCAGCGTAGCAATGACGATCGGGCTCGTCGCGTGGATGGTGACGCTCGGCAGCAGTGCATACGCAGGCGCCGCCGGGGTGGGGGTTGGGAGCGCAACGTTCACGGTGAGCAGTCCAACCCCTCCATGCAGCGCCTTTAACGCAATCGTCCTGACGGTCGGCCAGACTGGAAGCTACTCAGCGTCCAACCCCGGTACCGGGACCAGTACGTCCTACACGGGGGCCAGCACGATGCAGGCGACCGTCTCCGCGACTTTTTATGAGGGCCCATTAGGAACCCACGGTAACGACAGCACCTGCTCACCACTTACCGCCGGAACCGTCATACCGGCAACCGTGGAAGTGACCTC
>JBPCIX010000027.1:0-3346 GCA_051005875.1 Actinomycetota bacterium
GCGACACCGGTCCAGGAGAAGTTTTCAGCATGGGTGCGGCATTTCGCTGCACCCGGCAATGCGCCCGGTTGTTCGGCAGCTTTTTGAAGAGCCTTGAAGAGCGCCTGGGCGTCGTTTGACTCAACGATCAGACCTTCACCCATGGAACCCAAGGCTTCGGGCAACCCGCCGGAATCGGAAGCAATAACCGGCGTGCCACAAGCAAGAGATTCCAACGCCGCCAAACCAAAGCCCTCAAGACCAATGCTCGGCACGACGCTTACATTGGCCGATCGGTAATAGTCCGCCAGCTGATCTTCCGCGACGCGCCCAACAAAGCGGACATGATTAGAAATGCCGAGCTCGTCTGCAAGGCGCTTCAGAGCGGCCGCCTGGGGGCCCTCCCCGGCGATGACCAGAAGCGAATCAGTTTTCGTGTGGCGGCTGAATTCGGCCCATGCCCGAAGCAGCACCTCAACTCCGGTGCGCGGAACCAGCCTTCGAACCGCCAGAGCTACCCAGGTATCTTGCGGGATCCGCAAGAGATCTCGGGAAGCCCGCTTGCCACCCGGTGAGAACTGTTCAAGATTGACTCCCGGCGGGATCACCGAAATCCGCCAAGGCGGAACGCGGTAGTCCTCGATCAAAATTCGCTTGAACGCAGTGGAGAGGACTATGCAGTGGCGGGCCCGGCGGTATACGGCGGTCTCGGCTAACTTCTTGGCTCCTATCCTTAATATCCCGTGGTTCTCGGCCGCGCTTTCTTGCGCCCAAGGACCCTGGAAGTGAACAACAAGAGGAAGGCCCGCCAGCCGGGTCATAAAAATCGGCAATGAGTAAAGGGCGAAATGAGCATCGACCAGCGTGGCCCCCTGGCCCTGCTTGAGAGCTGCATGCTTGAAGGCGACCAGTCGAAGGGGTAGCCACCGGCCAAAGCTGCCCGCTCCCTTGATGTTCAGGCGAGGCTCGTCAGGCCCGCAAACAACACCTTTTACAAGAAGTCCCCGGCCGGCCAGCGACCCCATAAGCTCGGCGAAATATCTGTTCAGCCCCCCCGGTAATTCGTCAAAGGACTCGGCCCCCAGCATGAGAATTCGCTCTGCATCTAGCCCGCCGGTCAATTGACTCGCCCGCAATGTTCGTCGATCCAAAGCCCCAAAACGGCAAGAGCCCATATGGTGCGCCAATGGACCCGGTCTTGCTGGAAGCGGTCCCAGAGCGCGCCCAGTTCCCAACGGTCCAAACCGACATCGGGTTCCGCAAGGCGTTCGATGGAATCGTGAGCGGTTTGTTTAAGGGGTCCCCTCAGCCAGCGCTCGAAAGGAAGCGTGAACGTTTTTTTCGTCTGAGCCGCAACCTGCTGAAGCTGAGTATCAACCGCAGCAGCGAGCCGAGCCTTTCCCGATCGTCCTTGAGCATCGACGGGGCACCCCAGGGCTGCGGCCACCACGGCATCGTCTAGGAGTGGAACTCGCACCTCCAAAGAATGAGCCATGCTCATTATGTCGGTGTCGCGCAGCAGCTGTTGCGGCAGGTAGTTCTGAAGCTCCAGGTGGGTTACCGCGCCTGAGCCGGCGGGGCAATCCCTCACCGAAAGAGCCCCTAGCGGGTCATAGGTCGAGCGGGGGAGCAGCCGGGAAAGTTCCAGCCGTCCTGTCACGCCGCGCATTGCCGTGTAGGCAGCGGCCAATCCATCTCCGGCGATGGCATCGGCTGCTCGTCTTACGCCGTGACTCTTAGCCCGCTCGAATGCACCGGCCATTTGCCACCGCAATTGCGCGGGAACAATGCTCGCAAGTGCGCCGGCCCTTGCCAGCGCCGGCACTTTCCGAAAGGTCGAGTAGCCCGAGAAAAGCTCATCTCCGCCAAGGCCGGAAAGGGCCACGGTGCAGCCCGCCTGTTTAACTGCCCTTGAAATGGCCCAGGTGTTAACGCCGTCGACTGTGGGCTGATCCATATCGGCAATGATGCGAGGCAAGTTTTCCAGAATGTCGGCGCAGCTTAGCCGGATTACCTCATGAGGCAGGCCGAGCCTTCGCGCTTGTTTTGCGGCTTCCTCAGACTCGCCGGGGCCTTCGTCGAACGCAACTGTGTAGGTTCGAAGTGGGTGCCCACCCTTCGATGCAAGGGTCGCCAGTGCTACTGAGTCGAGACCGGAAGAAAGAAACAGCCCCACCGGAACGTCGGCAACAAGATGCCTGCTGAGACTATCGGTCAGCGCCTCCGAAAGGGAGTCTGCGTTTGGCCTTCCTCGGTTTAGATGCGGCGTCTGCGCCCATTGGCGAATGCTCGTTTGACCCTCGCTCCATTCGAGCAGATGCCCCGGCGGGAGTTCCTGAACCGAATCGAAGATTGTTTGCGGCGAGGGGACCCAGCCGAACCGCAGGTATCCCGCCAGGGCTTGCTGGTTGAGTTCCGCCTTAGGTTCAACCAAAACATGAGCCTCTGAAGCGAACCGCAAGTCGCTGCCATCCTGTGAGTAGTAAAGAGGCTTGATTCCCAGCCGATCCCTTGCCAGCAGAAGCTTTCTCCGGGGCTCATCCCAAATCGCAAAAGCAAACATCCCCCGCAGGCGTTTCAGAAGATCCGCCCCGTGCTGCTCGTAAAGATGCACCAACACCTCGGTGTCGCCATCGGTCTTGAACCGGTGACCAGAGGACGAAAGCTCCGCCCGCAACTCCCTGAAGTTATAAATCTCTCCGTTATAAACAGCCCAAACAGTTCCATCCTCATTCCCCAAAGGCTGATCGGCAACCTCGCGCAGATCGAGAATCCGGAGCCGGGTGTGCCCCAGAGCGCAACCGCCAAAAGACGTTACCGCCGAGGCTTCCGGCCCGCGATGCGAAAGCCGGGCGACCATCGCTAAGACACGCCGCTCTTCCTGCCGGTAGCCCGAAACGGCCCCACAAACTCCGCACACGTCACAGAGTCTGATCGTTTTATTCCTAGTTCGCCCGGCGCGGGATCACAGCAGTAGATCGAGGTCTTCGGTGTCTTCGAAGTGGCGTCTGTTTAGAGCGGCCAGGGGAAATTGCCCAGCCACACAGCACGCGGCGATCCACGCATCATTGTGACCAAATGGGCCGTCCGGATTGCTCTCGTTGCGCGACCAACTTGGCCCAAGCTTCGCAAACCCGATCGTCGGAGTTGACCTTTGGCCAAGGATCCAGCCATTTCTCCAGTTCACTGATGCGCTGCTGGCCCCAGTTTGCTTTAAAGGCTCCCCGCAGCATTTCCGCGGTCGTGATGAAACTAAGATGAAGGGTTCGTCCCTTTAGCCTTTCGGCGGTTCGGTCAGGCAATCTTTGGCGTTGAAGAAGCGAAGCCACGTCAGTATCGACGACGGCATCGTCCATGCGATGTTAGG
>JBPCIX010000028.1:0-36231 GCA_051005875.1 Actinomycetota bacterium
CTGGCAGCCGAATTTGGCACTCCGGCTTTCATTTTCTGTGAGCAGACCTTCAGGGCAAGAGCACAGGAGTTCCGCCTAGCCTGCCCAAGCTCCAAAATCTATTACGCAGCGAAAGCCTTTTTAAGTCGCTCGATTTGCAAGTTGGCCCAGGAGGAAGGGCTTTGCCTCGATGTGGCCTCTTCGGGTGAGCTTCACTGCGCGTTGCAGGCCGGGTTCCCGGCCGAACGAATAATCTTGCACGGCAACAACAAGCAACAGGCCGATGTCGAAACGGCAGTCGAAGCAGGTATTGACATGATCGCGATCGACAACCTGGAAGACCCGGCTTGCATCAATGCAGCTGCCGTGAAGGCCGGCAGGGTGCAAAAAGTGGTTGTGAGGGTGACGCCCGGGGTTGAGGCACACACCCATGAGTACATACAAACCGGCCAAGAGGACTCTAAGTTCGGCTTGTCGATCCAAGGGGGTCTAGCCGAAGCTGCCATTCGCCTGGCTGGGGATCAGGAGCGGTTGGAACTCATCGGGGTCCATGCCCACATCGGTTCCAACGTCTTCTCGTACGACCCATTTGGAAAAACAATCGAAATTCTGTTTCAGTTAGCGGCAGAGTTGAAGGCCAAGCTCGGCATAGAACTCCAAGAACTCAACCTGGGGGGAGGCTATGGAATCGCTTACGTGACCGGCGACGATCCTGTTCGATTAAGCGACCTCTCGGATCTCGTGGATGAAGCCGTCGTGCGGGAATCATCCAGGCATGGTCTCGGTGTGCCTGCAATCTCATTTGAGCCCGGTCGCTACTTAATTGGCCCCGCCATGGTGACCCTATATCGCGTTGGTGCAATCAAATCCATCCCAGGCGTGCGTACCTATGTGTCCGTCGACGGTGGCATGGCCGACAACATCCGCCCGGCGCTTTATCAGGCCAAATACTCTGCATTGCTTGCAAACAAAGTAGGTGAGGAGCCGGAGGAGGTGGTAACGCTGGCAGGGATGCATTGTGAATCCGGAGACATTCTCGTCAAAGACGCAGCGCTGCCTGCCTCAATCTCGCGGGGCGACATTGTGGTTGTTCCTGCTACCGGCGCCTACGGGTACTCAATGGCATCCAATTACAACAGGCAACCGCGGCCTCCGGTCATCGCGGTCAAAGACGGAAAAGCGAATGTGATGATCCGACGTGAGACTCACGATGATCTCATGGGCCTAGAGCAGGGCTGACGTTTAGGCATTCGGTCGAAGGGAAACCTCTTATCGGTCCAGCAGACTAGGAGATTTTGCCCATGGCTACCGTGACCCGATCTAACCCCAAGCAAGCCCGCAAGATGAGCAGAGCAGAAGCCGGCCGCAAGGGCGGCCTCTCTACCAAACAACGATACGGCGAAGATTACTTCAGCCAGATTGGCCGAATGGGAGGCAAAAAAGGCGGAGAGACTACCAAGCAAAAGTACGGTCTGGAGTTCTACCAAGAGATAGGCCGCAAGGGCGGTTCCCGCTAGTGCCCTGACGGGCACTCCCCCAACCAGGCTTACTCGTCGGTTGTCGCTGCCTGCCTAAGATTATCGAGGGTTCGCGTCAGCAGTCTTGAAACATGCATTTGAGAAATCCCCAACCTTTCCGCTATCTGGCTTTGCGTTTCACCGGTAACAAAACGCAGGTGAAGAATCTGGCGTTCCCGGTGGGGAAGTTTCTTCAACAGATGGGCGACGCTTGACCACGCCTCAAACAGCTCCAAAGACTCATCCTCGGCGCCGAGACGCGACAGAGAATCGCCGCCGTCCTCGTTAGTGGGAGCGTCCAATGAAACCAGCGAGTAGGCCTGGCTGGCGCTCATGGCTTCCAATACCTCCTCCTCTGAAAAACCTGCTCGCACGGCTATTTCAGCAACTGTCGGGGAGTGGCCTAGCTCCTGAGACATGGCAGGAACCACCTTCGAAAGAGTGAGCCCGATCTCTTGTAGCCGGCGAGGAATCCTTATTGCCCAACCCTTGTCTCGGAAGTGCCTTTTTATCTCGCCGACAATGGTGGGAGTTGCGTAAGTTGAAAACTCCACTCCGCGTTCTGGATCGAATCGATCGATCGCTTTTAACAGGCCGATGCTGGCGACTTGGACGAGGTCGTCGAGCGGCTCGCCCCGCCCTCGAAAACGGCGTGCTAGATATTCGACCAACGGCATGTGAAGCTCAACGAGACCCTCTCTTGCCTTCGGATCATCCGCCAGACGACTAAACAGCTCTTTTGTCTTCTCGCTGTCAAAGGGCCGTGAATCGGCCATTTTACTTAGTCTCCCCCGGCGGACGGGCCACTCTTAACTGAATGGCGGACAAACGGTCTTCCACGAAAAAGTCCACGCTGTCGGTCAGGCCGGCAAGAATTTTCCACGCCAGGGTGTTTTCGAGGCCGGGCGGAGGCCATCGGCCCGCAGTGCCTGATATGGAAAGGGTAATGTCAAGACCTTCCTCTTCAGCCTTGACCTTCATCTTCAATCGAGATTCGATGCCGCCTTCGCTCAATAGGCAAGCACCTGCCTCGTGCACCGCGAGACGAAGTTCGTCGATGGAATCGTAAGAAAAGTCGAGCCTGGCAGCAACGCTTGCCGCAACGGTGCGCAACAACGGCAGAAACTTTGCGTCAGGCCCAACCGAAATCGTGACTTCAGCCATGTGCTTTAGCCATGTGTTTTAGCCATGTGTTTTGCCCCTTACCTCATCATCGGTTCGTCGCCGTTTACTCTAAGCGCGAGAGGGTAGGGTACATGTTCTACGAGGTGATTTAAATGGAAGAATTTCAACTAGCAAGTCGGCAGGCGGGCGATTGGACCGTAATCGACATTTGGGGCGAGGTAGACGTCAACACTGCTCCCCGACTCAAAGAAGCAATCGTCGCGACGGTAGCGCGGGACAAAACAATGGTGGCGTTGAACCTGGCCGGGGTTGGATTCTTGGATTCCACCGGACTTGCGGTTCTGGTTGGCGGTGCCAAGCGAGCCCGTCAAGCAAATGGAGATTTGGCGCTTATCAGTCCAAACGAGCAAATTCTGCGAGTCTTGTCGATTACAAATTTGATTAAGGTGCTGCCCGTCTACGCCTCCGTCGAAGCATTAGCGGGGATCAAGGATGACGGCTTAACGAAGGTAGGGACATAAATGAATGAAATTCTAGAGCTAGAAGTACCGGCCGCACCTGAATTCGTTGGTACCGCCCGATTGTTCGCAGCCGAGGCCGTCCGGCAGTTCGGCGCCGACGAAGAGACGGCTGCCGATCTGAAAATTGCGATTTCCGAAGCCTGCACCGGAGCAATCGCAGCCCAGGCGGCCGAGCCGGCCGAGTCCCCCGTGCGCCTCAGCATTGAACAAGGCGATGACTTCGTGAAGATCGAGGTAGTTGGGGCTTCGGGTTTTGAACCGGTGGCCCAGACCCCTCCCACCGGCGGGCTGGGCATAAATTTGGTGCAAGCCTTGTTCCCCGGTGCGGAGTTCATCAAGAATGCCGGCCGGGCCTGCACGCTGCGCATCCAGGTGCCTGTTTAGTTAAGCTAGTGCCTTCGGCAACTTGCCTCCAGCTAGGGGGACGGGGACGACTAGGAGGCTCGGCAAATGGCAGACAAGTCTCAGCAGACAACCGACGCCCTTCTCAGTGAGCTGGTTCAACACCTAAGACTTAATCGAACCCAGCTTCGCGAAGAATGGGCTCGCCGAATCACAGATTCGCAGTTCCTGACGGCGATGACGTCGGATGAGATCTTTTCCGAAGCCACCTCGGTTTACGACAACTACGTTGAGGTCCTTGAAACCGGAAGCGTTGAAGCCCTGCAGGATTACGCTCGTGATCTATCGGAACGAATCATTCCTCGGGGCGTGGAAACCCATGAAGTCTTGGGAATCGTCCTTTTACTCCGTGATGTCCTTGCCCGAAGTCTTTTCGAGAAATACCAGGGCGATTTTGATCTTCTCAACAAGGTTCTGGATGTCTATGAGCCCGCCGCCAACCGCATCGCCAACACGGTGGGCGTCAGCTTCGTCCAAGAGCGCGAGCGCATCATTCGCCAACAGCAGGAAGCAATCCGCGAACTTTCCACTCCGGTGCTTCAGGTCCGAGAGCGCCTCTTGATCTTGCCCATCATCGGCATTTTGGACTCCCAGAGGGCGCGTCAGGTCACCGAGCAACTCTTGCGAGGAATTCGCACCAACAGAGCCAAGGTGGTGGTCATTGATATCACCGGCGTTCCCCAAATTGACTCCACTGTGGCGAACAATCTGGTTCAAACTGTCGAGGCTTCGCGACTAATGGGCGCCGGCGTTATTATTACCGGCCTTTCCTCTGAGATCGCCCAAACTCTGGTGACGATCGGGGTAGACCTATCGAAAATGAATGCCGTCGGAGACCTGCAAGGCGGCATCGAAGAAGCCGAGCGACTGCTTGGATATGAAGTCCGACTGGAATCGCAACCTCACTAGTGGCTCCTCGCGGAAGTCACCAGAGCCGCTACTGATATGCCGGTTCCCATCCTGAAGCAAGGCGGCTATTTGATTGCGTCTATTCAGTCCGCATTAACCGACAGCGACATGATGGGGTTGCAAGACGATCTTATGGAGCAGGTCGGCCGATTCCGATCGCGGGGGGTCATTGTCGATGTGACCGCGCTTGACGTGATGGATTCATTTGCATCGCGCTCGCTCCGTAACCTCGCTCACATGACTCGACTGCGCGGGGCCGAAACGGTCTTGGTTGGAATTCAGCCCGAAGTTGCGTTCGCGATGGTGCAACTTGGAATAAATCTCGAAGATGTAAGCACCGCCCTGGACCTCGAAGAAGGGCTCCTATACCTGAATAGGCACGTCACTGAGTCCGGCAACCGTGCCTGATGAAGACCGGATTCCGGTTACTTCTGAAGCCGGAGTAGTAGCGGCCCGACAGGCAGGTAGAAACCTGGCCGAGGATCTTGGATTCTCGACGACCGAGCAGACGCTCATAGCGACAGCCATAAGCGAGGTTGCTAGGAACATAATTCAGTACGCGAAATGCGGCGAAATAGTTATGTGCCAGATAATCGAAGATGGGGCACGGGGCATTCAGGTGGTTGCCCGTGACGAGGGCCCTGGGATCCCCGATGTAGATAGAGCCATGACCGACGGCTATAGCACGGGCAAGGGGATGGGCCTAGGTCTCACGGGGGCTCGCAGGCTGATGGACAAGTTTCATCTATCTTCCGAAGTCGATAAGGGCACGGTCATAACCATGATTAAGTGGGCACCCGGGGAAAGGCGCAAGAGAGTATTTGATGGCTGATTCCCTCAGTCATTCAACAACGCCCCTTGAGGTGGGCATCTCGGCGATGGCCCTGGCTGGGGAAGCTGAATCCGGTGACGCCCACGTTGTCACCTACTACGAGGGTGGCGCTGCAATCGCAGTAATTGACGGCCTTGGCCACGGACCGAGCGCCGCGCATGCCGCCCGCATTGCGGCGGAGGTTTTCCGCAATAAGCCGCAGGAACTACCGGTAAAGCAACTTGAACGTTGCCACCGGGCCCTTCGGGCAACCCGAGGGGTCGCAATGACGATCGTAACCCTCAATTTTGATCAAGAAACATTGGATTGGGTCGGCGTCGGCAACGTGGACGCCAGACTATTTAGGGTGCCTTCCGAGACCGAAACATTTGCTCCATTCCCGCCTCCGAGCGAATGCGTTCTTTTGTTGGGAGGAATAGTCGGGTTCCGTCTCCCGGCCCTTAGGGCGTCCACCCTGGCCATTCACAAGGGCGACCTGTTGGTCCTTGCTACCGATGGCATCTCGGCTTCATTCGGAGATACGGTTATCCTGGGAGATCATCCCCAACGCACAACTGAGCGCATTATGCATTCACATAGAAAACAAGATGACGCCCTGGTGCTGGCCGCCCGCTACTTGGGCAAGCCAGCATGACTGAGGTTCTAACTAAATTTCGAGCGGACTATACGGCGGCCTTCCAAAGGTACTTGTCAAGTCCCGACGAAGTTGGGCTCGAGGCTGCCTACGAGCTTGGCAGGCGGGCGTTAAATGAAGAACTGAGCGCGCTTGACATCGCCGAGATCCATCACGAGGAGCTTGTCACGGCCTTGGTCCGCCGGTCACAAATCAATGACGTAGCTCGTGACGCTAGAGCAGCGGCAGCATTTTTTACGGAGAGTTTGTCGACCTTCGAAATGACTCGACGCGGTTACTTTGAAGCCCGCCATCTCTATGAGCGGGAGCGTGATGTCACGACCATCCTTCAAAAAAGCCTGCTGCCCGAAAAACTTCCAGAAATCCCCGGAGTTGAGGTTGAAGCTTTTTACAAACCGGGTGGTCTCGGCAACAAGGTTGGCGGCGACTTTTACGACGTCTTTTCGACGGGAAAGGATTGCTGGGGAGTGCTAATTGGCGATGTGTGCGGCAAGGGTCCAAGAGCCGCAACTCTCACATCGCTGGCTCGGCACACCGTAAGAGCAGGAGCCATGTGGGAGCCGGAACCAAAACCCGTCCTGGAACTCCTAAACAAGGCGATACTCCGTTACGGTTCGGACGAGTTTTGCACTGTCGTCTATGCGAAATTAGAAAGATTGTCTGCCGGGGCGGAGTTGACGATTGCGTGTGGGGGACATCCTTCACCGCTGGTGCTACACCCCAACGGCACGGTCGACAAGATCCCTTCAAAGGGCATGCTTATCGGTGTGATTGAAGGCGCATCACCCTCAACGACCAAAATCGAACTTCAACCCGGCGATGCACTTGTTCTTTACACCGACGGAGTCATTGAAGCCAGAACCCCAGCAGGATTCTTCGGCGAAGCGAGATTGATCCAAACTCTTGAATCGTGCGCCGGGTACGACGCCGCCAAAATAATCATGTGCATAACAGACGAGTTGGGCGAGACTGACGGGGAGCGCCAAGACGATGCCCGCCGCGACGACATAGCGATACTAGTATTAAGGGCGCTCTGGTAACCGTTCCACCTAAAACATGCTCGTCGCATAACCGATAGGCCCCCCATCCTGGATAACGCTTGTGCTGCCGTCGTCGTTTCTCTCCAGAACTATCAGGTCGTCGAGTCGAGATTGAATTCCGCCAACATGAGATATGAGGCCGATCAGCCTACCGGGAACGGCCAGGGCTTCTATTCCGTCGAGGGCCAACTCAAGGCTCTCAGAATCAAGCGACCCGAATCCTTCGTCGAGGAAAAAGCATCCCAGGGCGCCCCCTTCACGGCCAACCGTTTCGGCAAGGGCCAACGCCAAAGAAAGGGAAGCCAAAAACCCCTCCCCTCCCGAAAGAGTGTCGGGGCTGCGTACAGCCCCGGTCCTTAAGTCGAGTACCTGGAAATCACCCTGTTCATCAAACACGTAGCGGCCCGTGAGCTCTTGGAACTTTTCCGAGGCAAGAATGGAAAGCGTCCTGCGTTGTTCCTCGAGGAGATGGGCGGTAAATTTGTGGTCGGTAAGATCTGCTGTTAAGCGGTCATAAAGGGCCTTGTCCTCGACAATTGTCTTTATATCCGCCTCAATCTGATTCGCCGCTTTAATTGCCTTTTCGGCTTCTACGAGTTCTTTTTCGAGCCTAGAGGCTTCGGCCGCAACGCGTGCCATTACGTCCGACGTCGAGTCCTCAGCGAGAGCTTCAAAGACCGTTCGAAATTCATCAATCACTCTCCGGGCGTCGATCGCCGTCAAGCGGATTCTCTCAGCCTTTAGGTCCAGCGCTTTGATCGATTCTTTCCCTGCTTCCAACGCCCTTTTTGCAGCAGCGGCGAGGCCCTCTTCCTCGAGGAGGGACCGGTCGAGCGCTAACTGCCCGCAAACGTGAGTGACCTTAGCCACGAAACTTTGATGCTTCGCCGACAGCTGCTCAACCTGAACGCGGGCGTATTTTTCGGCGGCTCTGGCTTCCTCATGCTCCGACATTGCAGCCTTCAAGCTTGCCTTACTTGCGTCCAATTGCTCGCGGGCGGCGGCAAGTTCTTGTTCTGGGTCGCTGGCTCCGCCGGCCAGTTCGAACAGTTGCGCCTCGGTTGCCTTCAGGCTGGCCGCCGCCGATTCGATGCGGGATTGGGCGCTTTGCACCCGATCCACGGCCAGGATGTGCAATTCGCTGGCGCCCTGGAAAGCGCGCCCGGTTTTCGATAGATTTTTCTCAGCGTCTGCGACCAAAACGTCTGCCTCGCCCAGCCCCCGCGGCGTTTTGGTTGAGGGGGGCGAGGCCACAAGTTGTTCGCAAACGGGGCAAGGTGCGCCCGCTGTGAGGTCAGATCTCAACAAATGAGCCCGGTGCTCTTGCTGCAGCTCAAGCAGGTGCGCCCGGGCCGATGCCAGCTGTGCCTCTTGGTCGCCGTGCGCCTTTAGCGCCTCAACCCTGTTCCTATCGGCTTCCTGCACTTTCTCGCGAACCTGGACAAGTTCGTCAGCCACCCCCTGGGCCGAAAGCAACAATTGGCGATAGGTCCTGATCTCGGATTCAAGGTTGGCGCACCAAACTTCGCCCCGGCCAAGTTTGTCGAACGATTCAGCCAGAGTGTTCGCCTCCTTAAAAACCTCCGCAGCTCTTGAACCCTCCCTTTCGGCCGCCTCGTAGCGCCGAATCGCCTGCTCGTTTGCCGATTCAATTTCCAGCAAGTCTTCGGCGGGGGGAATATCGGCAAGGGCCCCGAAAATGACCTTTCGCCGCTCGGCTGTCGATGCCAACTCCGTGGAAGATCGGTCTAGATCCTGCTCGGCTCGTCGCACGGCGGGCAGGGCCTCCGAGACCCTTGCGGCCCGTTCGTTGGCCGCCGCGGCTAACCCGCTCAATTCCAGGGCTGCCTCCACCGGATTTTCCGGAAGGATGTTCCGTGCGGCCTGGAGGCCCATCATCTCGGCATTGATCAGACTCCAGCGGCCCTTGGCAGCCTCGCGTAGTTGGTTTATCTTTTCGAGCCCAAAAGCACCTTTGAGAATACGGACTCGCTCGGCGGAAGTTGCTTTGAGAAACCGGTCGAACTCACCTTGGGGCAATGAAACAGAAGCACAGAATGCGCCGAAATCGAGACCGAGAATTTCTGCTATCCGCTCGTTTACGGCTCGGTCGCCGATTACTGGGTCCCCCGGCCCGTCCAAGCGTTTTAATACAACATGAGAAGCGCCTTTTGTCCTGATAACTCGCGTCACTTCCCAAGCCGAGGCGCCGGATTCAAAGCTAACCTGAACTTTGGCCTCTTGATGTGCGGAATGGATGAGCTTTTTTGTATCTCGCTCAAGCCTTGGGGTCTTACCGAAGAAGCCGAATATTAGAGCCTCTAGAATCGACGACTTGCCGGCGCCGGTCGGGCCGACGATCCCGAACAGGCTTCGCGACTCAAAGTTGAAGGTGTGCTGCTCGCGGTAAGACTTGAAGCCTTCGAGGGTAAGCTCCAGAGGTCTCACGTTAGAACTTCTTCCTCCAACTCCGAGAACGCATCGAGCAAATCAGAGCTTGCTTCAACGCCGTGGGCAACCAGGTGATACCCGGCATAAGCATCGGTAAGCGAAGAATCTTCAGCCCCCGTTCCAATCGGCTGAGAGGTATCGACCCGCTCGTACACGGCCTGCACCATTAATGCATTCGGAAGAAACTGCCGAACCTGCTCGAGCAGGCCAAAAACCGGGCCAGAGGTTTTCACCCGTACGTCGAGATACGCATCGCCAAATTCATCCGCCCGTTTGCGCAGGGCTTCGAGCTCGTCTTCAACTCGGATAAGCCGGCGGCCCGACCCGAGTTGAATGCTGGCGATTTTGGCAGGGAGGCCGGGCTTGACGTCGATGATGACTACTTCCTTCCGGTGGGTCCGTTCTGAGAAATCCAGTTGAAGCAAGCTACCCGAGTAACGTGCCGGGATGGCGGAGGCCGGAATCTCCTGGGGCCGATGGATATGGCCTAGGGCCGCGTAGGCCGCCCCCGGAGGGACAGATTGCGAGGTCGCCGCGTATTGCTGCCCCAGATGGATTCGACGCTCGCCCCCGCCCACCTCGGAACCTTCAATAAAGTAGTGGGCCATCAGAATGCCCGGACACGATGGATCGAACGCGGCACAAAGAGCCCGGCTGACCTCACCAATCTTGCCCGCGTACCCTTTGTACCAATCTGCGGAATCCTGCATAAAATCGACTACCTGGGCTTCGTGAAGAAAAGGGAAAAGGCCGATAGAAGCCCTCTCAGACCCATCGCGCGACGGAACTGAAATAACACCTCCCGAGTCAGGACGAGCCAAACGGGGCCCCAATATGACCCCGGACTGTGCCAGCAGCGGCCGCAGCACTTCGAAAAGTTGAGCAGAATCGTGGTTGCCGGGGATGGCCACAACGGCGCCCGCAGCCTCACCGAGGCGGACCAAAGTTTCGATGACCAGCCGCAGGCTGTCGAGCGGCGGAAGAGCCCGGTCGAACAAGTCCCCGGAAACAAGGACCGCATCGACCTTCTGGTCCCGGGCTATCTCGACAATCTCGTCAAAGACCGCCTCGAATTCAACAGTGCGGTCGATACGCCCAAGCTTTTTGCCCGCATGCCAGTCGGCAGTATGGAGAAACCTCATAGGGTCAGCAGCCCCCCTGCGCGCCGACTCGCAAAGCTTCGCTTCGCTGGCGGCGTTCCTCGTCGCTTGCGTACATAGTACGCGGCGCTCCTCGCGCCGCGGCCTTCGGGGCGCAGGGCGGCTGCAGGGGCCGTAAAGTCAAAGACCTAAACTTGAGAAGGGGTCTACTTCTTCGGCTTCTTCTGGGCGCGTGGCCCAGGGGGGGTATGGGAATGTGAAGACCACGGGCGCCGGGATGCCCGGCTGGAATAGCACCATCGTCCCCGGCTTGAAAAGGCGGGCCCGGGCCCGAGTCGAGGGTAGCATCCACCCATACTCCGGCCGCTCAGCTTCAGCTGCGTCAAGCCGGCCGGTAACGCGGATAGAGGCGTTTTCAAGAACCTCGGGCGTTACTCGAGAGGCATTTTGTTGCGCTCCAATCAAGATTACCCCGAGCGATCGACCGCGCTGAGCAATATCTATAAGCGTGTCTTTTATGGGTGAGGAGCCCTCTCGAGGGGCGTACTTGTTCAGCTCATCAAGAAGAACTATTTGCAGAGGCAGTCGCTGGCCGGTTTTCTCTTTTTCTTCAAATACTTCATCGAGCAAGGCCCCGACCACGAACCTGGCGGCGAAATCGTGCAACTTGTGGAGGTCTACCACTGTGACGGCCTCGGCAGTGCGGTTAACCCTGGCGCCGTCACACCGAATAAGCCTGCTGAGGCGGGCCTCGGCCCCCATCAGCCGCCGCATGAAAGCGGCGGCTGTGCCGCCCTGCACGCGCCCGGTCCATTGGAAATCCGCTTCGCCATCGGGGGGATCGAGATGGTCACCGATGATCTCGACGAGATCGTGAAGGGATTCGAAGGTCTTTCCCTCGATTTTCACCGCACCGGGCAAGCCCGGCGCAGGCTCCGAATGACGCTTGAGCTGCGAACGAACGCGCTCCTCGACAAAAGTTAGTTGATTGCGATAGTCCCCGGTCTCGGCAAACAAGAAGCGAAGCAGCCCCCGCTCGATGAACTCCTCAGGGGTCCACGAATACGATGACACACCAACGAGGCGAGAATCGGTGTCGGGAATTAATTCGTGGCCCGGCCTGCACGGCGCCCAGAACGAAACCGACGGAAAGGGATCTGGCGAAATTCCAAGACGCGCCCACTTGTCGCGAGAGTCATCATCGAGATGCTTGTTGGGTTTGTCGAGCCACATCAGATCCTCTTGCTTCACATTGAAAACAAGCACTCTCAAATTCGCGGCTGCGGAACCCACGATGTCTGGATGAGCGGTCAGGGACCTGATGAACGAAAGAGCGAAGGAAGTCTTGGTGGCGACGCCGGAAACCCCGGAAATAGCAACGTGTCCGCCCTTGCGCCCATCGAAGAAATCCAGGTCCACCCAAATGGGCAGGCCGTCCCTGGCGAATCCGACCGGCAGGCGGCGTTCCATTTGATCGGCATAAAGAGCCTTGTCGCGAGCGCGACCAGACACTCTTAGGACCACTTCGCCGGGCTCCGGCGACACCCATATTTCCGGATCAACCCTTATGACCTGGACCGTCGCTGAGCGGGCAAGTTCAGCCGGCATGGATCCTTCTTCAGCAATTCGTACAGTATCGGACTCGAATCTAGCGCCCTCGAACCGCGCCGACACCTCTGTAACAAGCCCATAAACATGAACCTCGCCGGCCTTAGGCACCTGGGTTACGGCTTCTACGAGGTCATCGAGCTGAAGATAATTGTCCTCATCGATAGTCACGCGGAACTCAGTACTCGTGGCAGGTTCGAGCCCAAGAACCCGGCCGACCTTTTCTGGCTCTTCGGTCATCGCAAGGCCGAACGAATTTGGCGGTAGAGCATTTCTCGGTCCCCCATCAAATGCCAAAGCCGCCTTTCGAGAGTCGCAATGGGTACAAGGTTCTGAGGCGCCCGAGTATCCCAAAATCCTTTTGAAGCAAACCTAGGCAAGTGCCCTGAGGTCACGTCGGCCAATCGCACCGCCTGCTCAAGCGACAGCGTGGCACTGCACTCGCACCTCACAATACCCGACCACCGATGCTGATCCGGCGCCTCGGCCAAGCGGATGTACCAAGAATATCGTGGCCTAATCTGTCCAAAACAAAACACCGGCGTCCGCTGACCCGCCCCGAGATCGCCAATAACCGGCTCCACTTCGGGTGCCAGGTATGTTCTTTGATGGCTTTTAATTAGCCCCACGATCAATTCGTGCCCTCTGCGACCAAGCAAAGGCCCATCGGCTATCACCAGATAACCCTGGGAAGCCAGACTCCGGGCCATTTCGAGTTCATGCTCCTGACGAAGAGTTTGAAGCGACTGCATAAGATCGTTAATCGTTGCCCCCGGAACCGAACGGCTCGAGTAGTTGACCGCAGGCGATATCGGGGAAATAACCGCTTGCTGCCCGCCCCCCGCGATTGCGGCACGACTGACCACGCTTGGTCCAAACTGAGCACGTTTAAGATCCCCGCCCTTAAGTTCCCCGGTATGCCCCGCGACTATGACCGCGCCCACGCCGACCGAGGCGAGAAGGCCGCCCGCCATCGAAGTTTGGGTCTCAATCGTAATCCGGGCATCCACCCGGTGAACACCATCAAGAAATGCCGACCGGGGCCATTCCAAGGGCTGGGGGCCGATGGGCGCCCATTGGGCCGTCTCAACAGTTGTATCGACCGCTTCTTCCGATTCAGGCAGCTTTTGGGCCTCGACCGACGAGCCGTATTCCGGACTCCAAGCCTCGACCCAGATTCGAGAGTTTTCCATTGAGCCCCATGGTAACCAGTAGCCCCGACAGACCGAGTTGGTAGCCAAGAAGTAACCCCCAATTAACAGCCACGCGACCTAAGCGTCACAACGTCTTCATTCCTTCGTAACTGCTTCGACACACTCGGGGGCAAGTATTGCCTTGGGTAACGAACGCGACCATCCACGTCCATAGCCACTCACATCCAGTCACCCTAGGAGGCCACACTTGCTGTTTACGCTACGAATATCGATTCCAGATCAGCCGGGCACACTCGGGGCAGTTGCGAGCGCGTTCGGCAATGGGGGAGCGAACATCCTTACGCTTGATGTTGTTGAGCGTGAAGACGGCTTTGCGGTTGACGATCTGTACGTCGAGGCCCCCGCCGGCATGCAAAAGGCATTGCAGAGCGCCATCGAGGCCGTGCCGGGGTTGGCGGTCGAAGACGTCCGGCCTGCCGAGGCGTTCAGAGACATGCTGGCGTCAATGGAGCTTGCCGCAGTTCTTGCCGAAACCGCCGGCGCTGATGCAGTCGGCAAGCTCGTCGAAAACCTGCCCGACGCCCTTTGGGCAAATTGGTCGGTGGCTTTGATCGGGGGACCGGACAAGCCCGAGGTGCTTGCTTCGAGCATAGGAGCGCCTTCAATGGCGGACATTACAACTCCGTGGCTACCGCTCGAGGCCCCGCGTCGCCTGGCAACATCGCACTGGGCGCCGCCCGGCTTGCCCGTCGAAACTCGTGACCAGTGGGGTCAGGCGGAAATGCAGCTGGTTGCGGCGCCACTCTACAATTCAAACTCGGCAGTTTTAGTGGGGCGCCGTTCCGGCCCCCGATTCCGCAATGCAGAGCTTCGGCAGCTGGGCCAGCTTTCTCGGATTGCCGCGGCAGTCTCTTCGAGTAAAGCTCCTACCCCCTTGAACTCGATCGGCAAAAACTAATGTCTCCGTGGACCCGGCGAGAATTCTTAAGAGCAGGCGTTGCTGTTCCTGCCGGCGTGCTTGCAAGCCAGCTGGCAGCAGCTTGCGGAACCAAAGACCCTCGCCAGCACCTGTTGATGAACCGCCTCGAACCGGAACTCGTCACCTCAGGATAAGGCGGAAATACACAGGCGCCATGTTTGCCGCCCTTTGTGGGTAACATCGAAAGGTCACAAGGGAAAGGACGGTAGCGATGCCTCGGGCAATTTGGAAGGGTGCAATCACTTTCGGGCTCATCACGATCCCGGTAGGGCTTTTCAGCGCAACCGAAGAGAAAGACTTTCACTTCAACCAGCTCCACGAGAAAGACAGCGGGCGCATCCGCTACAAGAAGGTGTGCTCAATCTGCAGCGAAGAGGTTCCTTTTGACGAAATCGTCAAGGGTTACGAGGTCGAAAAAGACAACTACGTCGTTTTCACTCCGGAGGAAATGGAACAGATCCCGGCCGACAGCATCCGCGCGATAGACATTGTGGCCTTCGTCCCCTTAGAAGAAATCGACCCTATCTATTTCCAGAAGGCCTACTACGTTGCCCCCGAGCCAACCGGGATCAAAGCTTATAAATTGCTTGAAAAAGCAATGGGAGACTCAAATAGAGTTGGCATTGCCAAGGTGACGTTGCGAGACAAAGAGCACCTGGCAACGCTTCGGGTAGCCAAGGGAGTTTTCGTTTTGGAAACGATGCATTGGCCGGATGAGATCCGCAAACCCGAGTTTGAGGAGTTATCGAAAGAACCCCAGATCCGGGAGCAGGAACTTGCCATGGCCCGCAGCCTCATCGAAAACCTGAGTGACAAGTTCGATCCTGAAGAGTTCGTCGACACCTATCGCGGGCGGTTGGAAGAGGCCGTACAGGCCAAGATCCAGGGGCAGGAAGTCGCGATCACACCCGCGAAACAACCAAGCCAGGTCGGGGACTTGATGGAAGCGTTGAGGGCAAGCGTCGAGGCCACTCGGGCTAAAGACAAAGATGGCGCCGGCAAGGATAGCGACGAGGACGGTCACAGCAAGCAGAAGGCAAAGTCGGCATAGCTGCCGGACACCACACTAGTGGGGCGAGAACTGGGATAGGTCGCAGTGTTGGGGAGGCTTGTCGAACCGCAGCCCCTTAAACGCAGGGGCTCTCAGCTTTTTGCCGCCGGTAAATTCGCGGTACTCGACCTCGCAAACCTGCTCAGGCCTGGTCCAGCGAGCGCCTTTCAGATTCGGCTTGCTTTTGAACGGGCAAGAAGACGCTTCCAAAGCCTCCAGCCTTTTCTTTACGACATTCAAAGTCTTATCGGTGAAACCCGTTCCAACCGATCCTATGTAGACAAGATCTCGGCCTTCGTAAACACCGGCCAGCAACGCCCCAAGAGAATGTCCCCTGCTTCCGAGTCCAGGAGTCCAACCCCCGATGACGCAATCGACGCTATGGACGACTTTGATTTTCAACCAATCCTTTGTCCGCTTTCCAGGAAGATAGGGACTTAAGACTCGCTTGGCTACAACTCCCTCCAGCCCCCTTGCTTTGGCTGCCTCGAACAGAGCAATGCCATGCCCCGGTACCGGCTCCGACCTTAGGATTCGCTCCTCGAACTCAATCGAGGAAGACAGCCGATCGAGCCTGCGGGCCAGCGGTTCGGCGCCGGTCCACCGGCCATCCGCAAAAACCAGATCAAACAAGACTAGGTCCAACTGAACACTTGTGACTCCCCGGCTGATATCGGTTGAACGGGAGAGATTGATGCGCCGCTGAAGAAGTTCGAAGGACGGCTTTGCGTTTTCGTCGAGCGCAATGATTTCACCATCAAACACTGCGTTGTCCAGTCGAATCTTTCGATGCAGATCGGAAAACTCAGGATACTGGTGGGTCATATCCCGACCCGAGCGCGAGACCAAGCGAGTCGATCCGCTTTCACAAAATACAAGGGCTCTGACGCCGTCCCACTTGACTTCGAACCAGTATTCATCGGAATCGAAGGGCTCGGTCTCCATTGATGCCAGCATTGGCGTGAATACAGGTGGCAATTGAGATACCGGAAGATCGTTGGCCATTCCACAACTCTACGGCTGCCACCCGGGCCAGGTTGGACTCGAGTCATGAGTTAGATGCCGTCAACTGGTCTCGGTATATGTCAGGAACATATACCGCACGGTTCTAGGCGGGGGTCGATAGCCATGTTTTGTGGGTCGGGAAGAAAAATAAAATTAGGGTATTGCCTGATTGGTTCTAGTGGACTATTCTGGCCTTCCTCCACTATTAATGGAGCCGCCCAGGGGGGCTAAATGTGAAAGAAATAACGTTCTACCTAGAACCAGGAACTTCTCCCGAAGGGGACTGGCGCCAGCAAGCCAACTGTAGAGATATTCGCGATCCCGATCTATTTTTTCCGGTTGGTACAACGGGGAGCGCCTTGGAGCAAATCGCTCAGGCCAAATCCATTTGCCGGGCTTGCCCGGTCCAGAAAAAGTGCCTCGAGTGGGCCCTGGAGACTCATCAGGATTCTGGCGTGTGGGGCGGACTTTCTGAGGAAGAACGAAAAGTTCTGGCCCGACGTCGCCGGAACGAAACATACTTGGTGGCCTCGAGTATTCCCTAGTGCCCTGAGCACTAACCCCAACAACAAACTCCCGAAACCCAACAGCCTCCCGACTCTCCTACCCAACCGCAGCTATTCTGGCGGAGGTGATAAGTCTTTCGGTAATTCTCGTTGCCCTTGGCTTGCTGGCCGGCCTTGCAAGAGGAGGCAAGATTGGCAACATCACGGTAACCAGGTTCCGGCTTGCCTTTCTTGTGTTTGCAGGACTAGGGATTCAGACAGCCGCCGAGTTATATGCGGCCTTCGGTGATCGTGCCTTCCGCGACGATGGCCGGGGACTGGCAATCCTGGGCATTTCCTATGCTCTGCTAATCATCTTTGTGGCGGCCAACATCCGCCTTCCGGGGGCTTTGCTAATTGGACTCGGGCTTGCGCTGAATCTCGCCGTAATAATTCCGAACGGCGGTATGCCGGTCTCGTTACGAGCGGCCGCCGCTGCCGGTTTCAACCCCTCCGGCTACCTCGAAAGTGCCGTTAAGCATCGTGAGCTTGGCCCTGCAACCAGGTTCCCATTTCTGGCCGACATCATCCCGTTGCCGGTCCTTCGCAAAGTGATCAGCCCGGGCGACATCGTTCAGGGCCTCGGAATATTTTTCCTGGTCGAAGGCCTGGTCAGATACAACCCAAAAAGGAATCAACCGGGCCAAGCCTTGATCGCTGACACCGAAACCGGCTGAAGTGGTTCTGAATATCCCGAGCGAGATTCAAAGCGTCGCCGACCGGGACCTAGTGTGCCGAATCGCAAATATCCTCGCATTCGAACGTGCCTGCATCCCCAATTGCGGCGTTGCGATCGGCTTCGCCTCTTCGCTTGCGTACCTTCAGGTACGCGGCGCTCGTCGCGCCTTGCACTTGGGGCTCAGGCACGCTCTCTAGTGCAAGCCTATTTGCGATTCGGCACACTGGCCTTTGGCTTAAGCGGCCGGTGTTTCAGCGGCCGGTCGCCGAGAAATGCTGGTAGTCCTTGGAATTCGTCCAGCTGCCGCCCCAACTCCAACCAATTGAGCGGAAGGCCTTCACGACAATACCGTTGCCCAGGATCATCCCCATGCGCCGGTCGGTCCTATCGGCGAAGGGCTTCCCTCTTGGTGATTCGACCTCGCCGCTTCTGGTGACGAACGGGTTCTGGACCGGATTGATATCCAGGGCCCTGCCGTAAGAATGTTCCGACCACACATCACTTCCTGCCACCTTCCGGCAGTTGAATGCTGAAGTGTTGTTGGCTTCGACTGATTTGTCGTCGTCGGCCTGGTAGTTGTCTATGAGCTCCATCTTGTCGATTGGGAAACGCTCGTCGAAAAGCTTTTGCATCACTGAAACAACCCCGGCTGCCTGATCTTGGTGAACCACAAGTTCCCCCCGGCGAACCTTCGAGTCGAAACCCCAGAAGCTGACCGTGGCAAGTCTGAGGTCTGAAACCGGGACGGGACAGCCTTCACGCCAGGAATAGGGCATCCGGTTAGACGAGACGGAAGTAACCGTCGAGGAGAACAAGGGATCCGCGGAGGGGATCGGGGCAGGCAGAGTAGGCAGCACACTGGATTCAGTCGAGGGCGAAGGCACGCCCGAGGGTTCGGCATAACGTGATTTTGTGTGCGGATTGCTCGCTGGCCGTTGACTACAAGAGCCCGCTAGAAGCAAGATGGCGACAGCCGCTAAGGTGGATTGTGATGATAAAGGCAGGCGGACATTCACGGAGCAATAAGGTTAGCAACTCAAGATGAAAACAGGACGCCAAAACATCACCAGCATTTGTGTGCTCATTTCCTTAGTCATGGCCGGATGCGTGAACTCCAAGCGGGAGGCCGGAGATACCGGGCGACCTCCTTCGCCTGCTGCTTCGGCAGCGAGTACCCCTGCCGCGAGTACCCCAAGGCCGGGCAGCCTGGTGCTTGTCCCGGTCCCCTCGCCGACTGCCGGCCGCCAGACGGCCCCCCTGGCGGCGCCGGGGGTCCTGAAGATCGGCGCATCCGGAACCGAGTTAACTCTGTCTCCCGGCGGTCCACCCGCTGGCCGGCTGCGACCGGGAGTTCAGGTCCCTTTCTCCGCCGTTTCCAACGGCCTCGCGAAGGTAGTTACGCCATGCGAACTCACCCGATGGATCCCGCTTGCCTCCGCGACTGCTCTGCCACGGCCGCAGGTAGTTCTCGACCCAGGTCACGGCGGTAAGGAAACGGGTGCGACAGGACCGTCAGGTCTTGCCGAGAAGACGATCAACCTGGCGATAGCTTCCAAGGCTGCCGAGCTTCTTGGGGCCCGCGGAATAGAAACGATGATCACCAGGACCGATGACTACCGCGCTACTCTAGGTTTTCGAACCGCTCTAGCTTCCGCGGCGCGGCCGGATCTCATGATTTCTATCCACCACAATGCCGACCCAGACGGAAAGACGGATCGCCCCGGCAGTGAGACTTACTATCAGATCGGCGCCCCGGCCTCGAAGCGACTGGCAGGGCTGATGTACGAGGAGGCCATTCGCGTGCTTACGCCTTTGAAAGCCGATTGGGTGGGCGACACCGATGCCGGCGCAAAATGGCGTCCCAATAGTAGTGGCGGCGACTATTACGGAATTTTGAGATTGGCCCGCCGGGCAGGCGTAACAGCGATCCTTGCGGAAATGGCCTTCGTGTCTAATCCCTCCGAGGAAGCGCTTCTCGGAAAGGAGGAAACGCGTGATCTCGAGGCAGAAGCCGTCGCGCAGGCCGTTACGCGGTTTCTAGGCTCCAAGGACCCCGGAAGCGGATTCACGACGCCCTACCCAAGAAGTGCACCGGCGGGCCCCGGAGGGGGCCGCACCGGCTGCACAGACCCCTCTTAGAGGAATTCCATGGGCCGAAAGCAAAGAGACGGCCCTCTTTTGGGACCGCCTCTATCTGGCCTTTGACCTACCCTTTTTCTTCGTTGCGAGGGTAGGATTTGAACCTACGACCTTCGGGTTATGAGCCCGACGAGCTACCAGACTGCTCCACCTCGCTTAAAGAGGTTATCACCAGGTGGAAAACTACTCCACCGAGGTGAAAGATCCTAGGCTGGCTTGGTCGTTGGCGTGGCCGCCGGCGTTGGCGTTGGCGTGGCCTCGGGGGCGGCCCCTTGGAGCGCCTGTTTGGCTGCTGCCAGTTCGTTCCCATAAGTGGCCCAGTCCCCTGCCCTTGCCGCTGCATCTGCCTTGGTTAGGTGGTCCAATGCTTGGGCCGCCAGCGACGAAGCGCTGCTGCCGGGCTGCGGCGTTGGGGCGGCCCCATCCGGTGGTTGGACCGGAGTTCCTGGCGCCGCGTTGCCCACCAGCCGTTGAATCGCCTCCGGCAAAGACTTGCCCAAAACCACCTTTTCCCCAGACGCCAGCGCTACGAACTTCAGCTCGGGTATGGCGTTGTTGTCGGCCTGGAGAAAGATCGGCTGCACATACAAAATTGCGTCGCCCAGGGGAATTACGAGCAGGTCTCCGAACTGCAGGTTCGAGCCGGCCGTGCCGAGAAGGGTTCTTTCCCTGGAGAAAGCAGGGTCTGCATTGATTCTCGCGTGGATCTGACCCACCCCGAAAATCGTTTTTGTCTTTGGGAATCGGAAGTCGGTAATCTCACCATAGGTGGCCGGATCCGAGTTGGCTGCCAAGTAGGCGACCATGTTCGGCTTACCCTTGGGATTCATGGGCAAGATCAAGGAAAAGTTCTCACTCTTGGCGCCGGGTAACTTCATCTGCACGTAATAAGGCTGAACTTCTTCGCCCTGATTGGCAGGTGTAACGTCCGAGAGATCTCCGAGCTTTTGGCGGCTGGCATCCTTGGGAATTACCCATAAGTTTTTTCTAGTGAAAAAATCGACGGGGTCGGTCAGATGGTAACGAGCGTAGGTGAAGCTTTGTATCCGGAACAAATCTTCCGGATAGCGAATGTGCTCTCTCAAGCTAGGCGGCATATCGCCGGCATCGTTAAATAGGACCGGGAAGGCCTTGCGCCAGGCCTGAATGATGGGGTCCTTTTTATCCCAAACGTAAAACTTGATCGAGCCGTCGTACGCGTCGACCGTGGCTTTCACGGAATTGCGGATGTAGTTGTTTGTCCCTGCAAAACTGACGCTTCCATCTGTTGCCTGGGTTCGGGAACTGAAATCAAGCCGCTCCGAATAGGGATACATGTTCGACGTGGTGTAAGCGTCCACCATCCACACAATGCGACCATCGGTGATTACCGGATAGGGATCACCGTCAAAGGATAGAAACGGCGCTGCGGCTGTAAGTCGCTCCTTGATTCTCCTTCGAAACAAGATTTTGGTGTCGGGCTGAGCGAGCCCACTGATGGCAAGGTTGACGTTACGAAAGCGCCAGGCAAGCGCCGCGCGGCGAACCGGATTCTTCAGCGCAACACCGCCCTTGCCCGCATACCGGGTATAGCGCTTGCCACTTTGTTCGTCGTAATCAAGTTCTTGTTCCTTCGTCCTAACCAAGGAATAGTCGAAGATCCGCTCGCCGTAGTAAATGCCACCCTGCTTGATTTTCAACGCGGGGGAATCAGAGCGCGACGGAATGCCTTGAGCCAGGAACTTTGGCTGTCCCTCAGGGCCGGCTTCGTTGGTAGGGCTGACCACGACCCCATAGCCGTGGGTGAACGAGATCTTATTTGTGACCCATGCGGCGGTCTCCAGGTTGGTTAGATCCAACTCTCGAGCCGAAATCATGACTTGCCGCTGCTGGCCACCGATTCGGTAGCGATCGACATCCACATCGTTGAATTCGTAGTAAGTCTGAAATTCCTCGAGAGAACGGTAGGCGGTTTTCAGAAGTTCAGGGTCGAACAGCCTTATGTTGTCGATAGTTTGCGGATTCTCATCGAACTGCTGCTTGGTAACCTCGGTCTTTGCCGGATATTCCTTGACGTCTATTCCATCAAGGGCATACGCGGTACGTGTCGCCTGGATGTTTTTCTGTATGAATTTCCGCTCTTTTTGAATCTGAGCAGGCTCAACACGCAGCCTCTGAATCACAAATGGAAATACACCTGCTGCGAGAACCGAAACCAAAAACCACAATCCGACCGCCGTCAACGGCAACGCCCAACCCTTGAACCGGATATTCACCAAGAACAAAATGGCGCCAATTATCGAGATGATCACAAGGAGCTTGAGCGCAGGCAACTCGGCGTTAATATCGGTATAGGAGGCACCGGTTACATCACCCCTGGTGGAGTACAGAAGCTGAAATTGGTCCAACCGGTAGCCCCAGGCCCGGACCAAAGCAATCAAACCTATCAACACCGATAGGTGCGCTTTTACCTGAGGGGTTACCCGGCCGACGGTGGCCTGCGGTCTGATCCCGCCCGTCAGATAGTGGGCGCCCGCCGTTACCAACGTGATAATGACGAGGCTTGAGAAAATCCATCCGTAGGCGACTTGAAGCATCGGCAGACGGAAAACGAAAAAACCGATGTCACGGCCAAACACCGGGTCGGTCCGGCCGAAATTCGTGGCATTGGTAAAGAGCAAGAAGCGATCCCATTGCGGCGCCAATCCACCCGCAAACACAAGCGCTAGAAATGCACTGCCGCCAATTGAGATCCAACGGAAATAAGGCAACATCAGCTGCCTGTACCGTTGCAGGGGATCCTCGACGCTTGCGAGAATGTGCCGGTCGGGCATCAAGCGTCCCACTACCAGCAGGTTGGCCAGCGTGAAGACGAAAAAGGCAAGCCCGAATATTCCAGCCACCAGCAATTTCGTAGCAAAGACTTTTGTGAAGACTTGCTTAAAGCCGACTTCCTCGAACCAAAGCAAATCGGTATAGAAAGCCACAACGGTCGAAATCGAGAAAAATCCAACAGTCAATATCGCAATTAAGGCGCCGCGCCAACGCGAGCCCCGCCGGACGTTAATTCTCTGTGCCATCAGCCCAGCATAATGCTGCTAGGGATTCTTGGAAACCTCGAGGCTGCAAGAGCATCCGCCGTGGGCCGGGGGACTGACGTGGCCGCTCGAGAACGGGGCCCGGGCCGAAACCGGGCCCTCGGCGGCGTTCGTTTGGCAGATCTGCTTTGGACACTGATGCTCGTTGCAGGAAAATACCCAACGCTTGACCGCCTTGGCATTGCTGCTGTAAGCATCCAGGAGCCCTTGATGGAAGGCCGAGTAAACAATCCCTTCGCCCAGCAGTTCGGTACGAGCGCCCTTCCAGACTCTAAAGACATCGTTTGCCCTTTCCGAAATCGCGTTCGGTGTGTCTCCAGCGGCGAGGCCAGAATCTATGACACGGGACAGCTCATTTCTTAGCGGAGCCACAACCTGCTTTGAGATCAGCCCATCGATCACCGGTTCAGCGTTACCGGCGCCGCTTGCTCCACCGACTCTTCGACCTTCACTGAAGGCACTCGACAGCAGGTCCGTCAAGAGCTTGCGGAATCGATCCAATTGCTCCTGCTCGGGTGCAATATTTTCCTGCAGTGGCCCCTTCCCCCGCTGGGTGCGCAGCCGATGCAGCAAATCATTCTGATCCTCTTGGAGCAACCTCTTCAAGCGCCGCACCGCCTCGCCCGGCGCCTGCCCCAGTTTTTCCGTCCTGGACTTGATTACCGGGAAATCTGGGCCGTCATCTTTATCGATAGGCTCGGCTTCAGCGGGCACTTCCGGCCTAGCGGGCACAGGTCCCGCTGCCTCCGTTTGAATCGGGGGCCTCCTAGGCGTCGGCTTCTCCACTTGGCTCGGCTTCTCCACTTGGCTCGGCTTCTCGGTTCGGCTTTCGTCACGAATTTCCTCGAGGATCCGATCAACCGGATCATCTCCGCCCAGCGGCGCCCCTGAAGTGGGGGGGTTCGGGGGGGTCGCGGGCCCCCGCGGGCTCTCTTCTGGTGCTGAGCCGGACGGCCTCCCTGAAGAAAGGGCCCGGTTCGGGGGGGTCGCCGGCTCCCGCTGGCTCTCTTCTGGTGCTGAGCCGGACGGCCTCCCTGAAGAAAGGGCCCGGTTCGGGGGGGTTGCCGGCCCGGGGACGGCAGACTTCAATCCGGCCTTTTCATTACTATGCGGCTGCCGCGTTTGAACGGGCGCTTGAAGCCTAGCCACAGCTTCGGATAATCGGAGACGAATGTCTTCGAGCTGGCCCGCCAACAGGCCGCGGGTCTGACGAAGTTGTCGAAGGTCATCCTCGGCCTCCTGTCTGCCCTCACGCCCCTGCAGCGCCATCCGGCCTGCCTCGCGGCGGGCATCGGCCACTACTTCAGCAGCCTGCTGGTTAGCCCGGTCCTTGATCTCCCTGGCAGCGTGTTCCGCGGCAATCAGTACCCGCGTGGTCTCTTGCCCGAGCAGCTTGTAGGCAAGGTCTTTGTCGGGAATTCTCTCAGGCTGAGGCGAGGGCGGAGGCGGAGGCGGTGCGGCCTTTGCGGCCTCGAGGGCAGCACTAACAGCGCCTAAGTCTTGTTGCAGACTGCGAACATGCTGCGCGACTTCCTTGATAAAAACGTCGACCTCGGCGCGTTCGTAGCCGCGCAGCGTGACGGCGAATTCGCGCTGCTCTATTTCATCAGGTTCCATGTCGAGCAATACTTTCGCGCTTTTCGAGCCACATCGGCGTCATTTCTAACTCCTCACAACCGCACTAAGTGATTCGTGGCAAGGATTGGGATGGATCCACCACCCCATAGATTTCGTCAATTATGCCTTGCAGCCCCTCAGGAACCAGGTCCACTATGGGTGGAGATAGAAGGGCAGGCGGTCCCGGCCGCCCTGCAGTTCCGGGCTGAGGGGACGCCTGAGCAGAAGGCGTTGGACCCAAACCCCGGCCTCGGCCGAGCCTTGACGAGGTGGGCCTCGGCCGCGGTTTAAGCAGCCCGGGCCCGGGGCCAATGACTTGTAAGTCAGCCTTTGCCACCGCCTCGGCAAGTCGGGTGAAAAGGCGCTCGGGGTCCACTTCGAACTGCTGGGCGATTAGGCCCCATGTAGCCCCATCAGTCCAAAACGCAAGTATCTGGCTGAAGCGTTGATCCAACGGCAAAGTCTGGAGAGCGGACGCCTCGGAAGCCAGTATCAACCCGATCAGTAGGTCCGACCGGCGATTTCCAAAAAGAGCGATAAGAGAATCCGTCGCCAAACCGGGCTGAGCCACCCGCCCGAAGAAGTCCAGGGCGTTTGACTGGACGAGCTGAGCCTCGAGCCCGCGGGCGAAATTTGTCAAGCGCGAATCAAGGTCTATTGCCGGCGCAAGGATCCGACGATCCCATGCGTCATCGGCTGAAAAGCGCAGGGGCTCCTGAACCTTTGGTAAGACTCCTCCGGCGACCACCGCTTCGTTGTAGGGGGCGACAGAAAGCCGGTCGGGGCCGACAATAACCATCAACCGTCCGGCAGAATAGTTGCCCGCCCTTGTTGCGAGTCCTTTATCTACTCGGAATATTCCTCTGCTGGATTCGACCTTGACGCCCTGGGCGTCAATCTCCAGCCGGCGGTTGGATTGGACCAGAACGTTCCCGGACATCAAACGGAACTTTGAATTGGAAACAATCCTGAGCTCGGCTTCCGCAAAATCCAACCGGCTGCCGGGGCCGATCAGGAGGTGCGCCCTGGTACCTCGACCCGCCCGGAGCAGGTCCCCGGGGGCCGCTGACTTAGTAGAACGAACCGTCGTGCTGCGGCCATTTTGGGTAAGCCTTACCGACCCTGAATCAACCACAATCCTGAGCGCCCCGGCTTGGCGATCTTTTTTTCGGTCGGCCACCGAGCATCCGCTCGCCACCAAGGTAACAGCAACGACGAGAACCGAACACGTTACTTTCGTTGCCCAGGAGCGGGGATTGGTGGGAGTAATCACGGTTTTTTGTGGAGCGCAATCCCAGGAAACACCAGGGTGAACTCAGAGCCCTTGCCGGGGGCACTGCGAACCTCCAGCCGTCCATTGTGGAGTTCCACGATTCTCTTAATGTAAGCCAGCCCCAGGCCCAGGCCCCCGTAGGCCCTGGTAACCGAATCATCCAGCTGAGCGAAGTTGCCTGAAATGAGCGCCAATTCCTCCGGAGCGATCCCTATGCCTTCGTCTTTCACGGACAGCCGAAGGTCTCCTGCCTTACTACGCAGTTGCGCCAGTTCGGCCTTTATAACGATCCTTCCGCCTTTGGGGCTGAACTTCACAGCGTTGTCGACCAATTCGCCGACGGCGAGGGGAACCAGCTTTTGGTCTAGTTCAAGCACCGGAAGCCGGGTGAAACCCTTTTGCTCGAAATTGTGTCCCGGCGACTGGGAAGCCCACTTGCCTACCAGTTGCGCGGTTGCCTTCTTCAGATCAACCGGCCCCTTTCTCGGCAAAAGCTTGCCTGCCTCCATAGCGGAAAAATCGACGAGCATGTCGACGATCCGTTCCAACCGCTCGGCGGAGTCGAGGATGCCGTCAAGAAAAGTGAGCGCCTTTGCCCGCGGAACATCCTTGCGTTTCAGGATGTCGGCGTATCCCTTAATGGGAGTTAGAGGAGTTCTAAGTTCATGTGAAACATTGGACAAAAAGGAGTTCTTCATTTTGTCGATCTCGAACTCGGAGGTAAGGTCCCGTAACACTGCAACCGCCCCCAACACATTGCCAGACTCATCCTCGATGGCGGCTGAAGTTACAGCAACGGGGGTGAGATCCTCGCCGCCGGCGAATCCCCGGACAGCGCCGGCCATTAGATCGTAAATAGGCAGGCCCAGGGGCGAGCCTGAGGAGTCGGCTACCCGCAGTATCTGCCTGATGTCGGTTCCCATCGCATCGTCGGTTCGCACCTGCGTGATGCGTTCCGCTTCACGGTTAAATGCGAGGATCTTGCCGCCCGGATCGGTTGCAACGATTCCATCTGTAATGGATTGCAATATGGTTTCAAGGCGGCCCCTGAGGCCCGACTGGGTCTCCACCGCACTCCTCAACTCAGTGGTCAAATCACCAAGTGACTCTGCCATTTCATCAAAAGTGTCCGAGAGGACGCCGACCTCATCAGTTCCCTCAGAACGTATTCGCGCGGCCAAGTCACCGGCTCGAATTTTCTCAGCCGCACGGGTGAGTTCAAGTATGGGCCGAGTAATTCGTGCACCAAACACGTAGGCAAGAGCGCCTCCAATTACCGTTGCCACAAGTGCAAGAAAAAAGACCGTCCGAATTGTGCTTTGCCGGGTCGCCTGCAGCACGGTCGAACGCCGCACGAGCACGATCGCTCCAACGACCTTTCCATCGGGCTGTTGCAACGGGATGTAAGAGCTAAAGAATTCATCGCCGCCGATAGGCTCTTGAAGAGCAAGGAGCCTCCCCTGATCAAAGACCCTTTCCTTATCCGCCCGGGATCTGAGTATTACTCCTCGCCCGCCCGGAATAGTCCCCAGTAAAACTCCGGTTCTATTGATGAGAAATGCCCCTTGGCCTGCCTCACGGGCCACGCCAAGCAGGTATCGCCGGTCGATCACCCTGCCCAATGCGACTGCTCCCGCGAGGCCGCGAGGCGATCCGGGAGAGTCAAAACCGACGGGGTTGAATATGGGAAAGGCGCCGACCAACCCCAGTTTTCGGGCGCCAAGGGCATCGACTGATCCCGCCTGTCGCTGGTCCAAAGCGCTTTGAACAACCCTCGTCCCGGCAAGGCTGAGGGCGTCGGCCGGCGCCAAATTTGAGACCTTATTGGGGCCGGTCGCCGAGAGGGCGAGCAGAGTTCCGGCAGGATCAAAAAACGCCATGAAGTCTGATGTATCGAAGGGACCCCCTGGAGATTGAAGCCTGTTGACTGTTCCTGCCAAAACTGGATCCCTTTTGGCCACGGCTTGGCGAACTGAGTCAAGCTCGGCTACTTGCCTAGCCCGCGATACGGATTCTTCGATTTGCGAGGCGATGAGTCGTTGTTCGACGGTCGCCTCTTGCCCGGCTCTGCGCAAGGCCTCAGTTGAAATGTTCGATGCGAAAAACTGGGTCATAGCTCCGGAGATCGAGACAACAACGGTCAGCAACAAGACGATGAATAGGGTGACGAGCCTGGCCTGAATAGATCCGTGTAGCACCTGCCAAAGCCACGCCAACAAGATTAGTCCTGCCGCCAAGCGGCCCGCATGAACCAAGAACCACGCTGGGCTAGGGGGACCGGAATGCAGATTTGTGATCAAGTAAAATAGGGCTTCAGTAACGACGAAGAGGCCGAGGGCCGCCACCAGAGTCATCAACCCCGCGACCTTGTTTCGCGACCCCGGTAGGGAGCTGGAGGCATCCCGGGGAGAAGTTGGGGGGGCATCCCCCCAAAATGATCCCCCCAGGGCGCCCACAATCAATAGGTAGGCCATAGCCCTCAGGCCCGCGGTGAGTCCTGACGGGTTCGAGAGTATTTCAGCGCCGTGAAGAAACTCCCCCCCGGCGAGCAGCAGGCATCCCAACCCGAACACGATCCCCAGTGAACGCCGGGTTCGCACCAGCTCGCGCCGGAATACGGCCGTGAAGGCTGCTCCGACCGCCGCTGCCGTCACTACGAATGTGGCTACAAAATGAAATGCGACCGCAAGGGAGCCCATTTAGTGGGAGAGCAGGTAGTGGGAAAGCAGGCGGCTCATCGCCGTTTGTGCCCGCCCGGCACTATGACCGGCACTATGACCGGCACGATGACCGGCACTATGACAAAGCCTTAATGGCCTGGATCGCCTGGCGAAGAGTCGATGCCCCGACCACCATCATTTCCTGCGGGGCTACCCGGCGAGCCTCCTTAAGGTTGGCTTTTGGGACTACGAAGACCTTCACGCCTTTAGCTGCGGCAGCCGTGACTTTCTCGGCGACCGCCCCTATTGGGCCCACCCTGCCGAATTTGCCGTCGGCGTTGCTTATCGTTCCGGTCCCGGCAATCTTGCGCCCTTTGGTCAGATCTAGCGGCACAAGCGCGTCGTAGATCGCCAGCCCGAAGATCAACCCGGCTGAAGGCCCGCCTATATCACCCGCGTCAATGGCAATATTGATAGGGAGCTTATTGCTTTGAATAACCAGCACTCCCAGGCGAGTCTTTGCAGGTTCGCTCTTCGTAGCCGGCGAAGCAAACGTCTTGAGCCGGACATCGCTTGTCTGGCCGTCGCGGCGAATGGTCACCGACAGTTCTTCGCCCGGCTTGCGCTTTTCAACCACCTTCTTCAGATCATCCCGGTCTATTATCGGTGTGCTGTTGACTGCCGTAATTAGGTCACCGGGTCGTAGCTTGTCAGCCACCAACTTGCCGGTCACCTCGCGAACAAATGCTCCATTGGGCTCGGCCGGGATCCCGACTTCGTTAAGGGCCGCCACGGCCGCCACCTCCTGACTTTCGCTCATTTGAGCCGCGTGAACGCGATCGGTGTTTAGACGAGTGGAATCCGAAGGAAAAATCGATTCCCTGTCGACCAACTCTTCATCGGAACTGAAAGCCGCGTGAAGAGCCGTCAACAGCGTAATCCCCTCGGTGTTAGAGACAAGCGCCGTTGTGAGCAAAAAAGCTCCCCTGGACTTATAGGTGGGAGCATCAATTTGGATCAACTTAGAAACATCCCGGGTTGGACCCGGCTCTAGAACGAGAAGTGGAAGGCGCACGGTCAGAGCGCCAACGGCGATAGCGAACAGGGCGATGACCCTCAGCCCGAACCAAAAGTAGGATTTCGGACCCAGCTTGTCGGCTCTCGCCGGCGCCTGCTCAGCCTGGACCGTCTGCGGATTCAAAGCTGGCGCCATCGCGGCCGAACCATTACGATCCCGTAGTAACGAATAGTTCCTTCAAAGAAGAGAACGCCTCGAGGCACTTCCCTGCGCCTCGAACCACGCATTCAAGGGGCCTTTCGGTCAGGTGCACCGGCACATCGCACTCCTCCGAAATTCGCATATTGAGGCCGCGAAGCATTCCGCTGCCTCCCGCAAGGGCAATGCCGCGAGACAAAATATCTTGGCCAAGGTCAGGTGGGGTATCACCCAAGGCGCTCACCACCGCTTCCACAATCTGCGCCACCGGTTCATCGATCGCCTCACGAATTTCTTCGGAAGTGAGCTGCAGCACCTTGGGCATTCCGGTGGCCAGCTCCCGGCCTTTGATTTCCGCTTTCTCTTCTTCGGCCAAAGGAAACGCAGACCCGATTGCGATCTTTATCTGCTCTGCGGTTCGTTCGCCGATCACCATCGAATATTCCTTTCGGATGTAACGAGAGATCGCTTCGTCTATATCAAAACCTCCGACCCGAATGGACTTGTTCACGACGACTCCTCCCATGGCCATGACTGCAACTTCGCTTGTGCCGCCTCCCACGTCGACGATCAGATTGCCGGTGGGCTCGTGAATCGGCAGCCCCGCTCCGATGGCGGCTGCTACAGGCTCTTCAATCAAGTGAGCAGAGCGGGCGCCGGCGGCCAAAGCCGCCTCTTGAACTGCTCGACGCTCCACCTCAGTGATGGCAGACGGAATACAGATAAGGGCCCGGGGTCGCGGAATTCTCTTGCGAACGCCGACCTTGTCCATCAAAAGACGAATGTAGCGCTCGGTTATATCGAAGTCGCTGATTGCGCCGCGCTTTAGAGGCCTGTCGGCAACGATGTAGCCGGGGGTACGGCCGATCATCCGAAACGCCTCCTGGCCCATGGCAAGCACCTGGCCGTTTTCACGGTTGAGCGCAATGACCGTGGGCTCATTCAGAACAATGCCGCGGCCGATCGCGTAGATAAGCGTGTTGGCGGTTCCAAGGTCAATCGCGATGTCACGACTCATGCGGCACCTGCGCCCTCATGGACATTATTTGGGTTTGTCTCGGGGCTTTCTGTCGGGCTTGAGAGCCTGAATGGCGCGCTGGAAGGAATCCACCGATTTGGTGGGGGTACGGTTCAACCTTTGCATTAGAGTCATGACCGTAATAATTATGGCCGCCACCAAGACGGCTAATACAAGATAAGTCACGTTGAGAGCCTAACTCACCCAGCGTGACTTGCCGTCGGCAAAAACCTCTTTTTTCCAAACAGCCACTTGCTGCTTAACGGTATCAATACAAAACCGGCACCCCTCGAAAGCCACGTCGCGGTGTGGAGCAGAGGCTGCAGCGACGACAGAGACCTCTCCGACTCTTAGGATCCCGGTTCGGTGAAGAAGAAGCACCGAGCCCAGCCCGAAGCGAGTGAGGGCCAATTCTGCTATCTCGCGCATTTGCCTTTCGGCCATCCGGGCGTAGGACTCATATTCGAGGGCGTCCACCCGGCGCCCCTCGCTTTCGTCCCGGACCGATCCGGCAAAAACGACCAAACCCCCGTCGCCGGCTCCGGCTAAGTCTTCGGCTGCGGAAATTCCTATCGGGGCCTCGGTGACCTTGACCGTTACCGAGGGTCTATGGTGGTCAGTCGTAGGCCACCTCCTGGACGGCCTCTCGCACTATCTCGGTGTCTGGAATTTGGCCGGGACTCGTCGCGGTCCAGGCCCACCTGACGACGGACGAGGAGTCAATCACCAAAATTCTTCGTTGATTTACCTTGCAGTACCCGGCAACCTCGGGGAAATACCCCGCGAACTCTTCGACGAATTCACGGTTGAAATCACTGAGTAGGGGGAACCTGAGCTTCTGATGCTGGGCAAATGCCGCGTGCGAAAAATGGGTATCGACCGAGATGCCGATTATCTCAGCCCCCATAGCCCGAAACTCGTCGTACTTTGCCTCAAACTGAGCCAACTCCGTACTTCAGGCCCCCGAGAAATCCAACAGATAGAACGCCAGAACCACTGCCTTGTTCTTGCCGAGGAAACTCGAAAGACGGACGTGATTGCCCTGTAGGTCGCGAAGCTCAAAGTCCGGAGCGTTTTGGCCAACTTCAATCATCCCCCAAGACTAGCGCCCGCGACCGCTAATGCACCTGGACTGCATCAGCCGGATGGTTATGCGCTCTTGAGAATCGCCGGCCCTTCCGGCGCCAGCCGACCGGGCTTAGTTTCCAGAGTCACCGCCATGGATTCTCCAGAACGGACCGTCCGGTTAATGTAAACCACCGCAGTACCGGCCTCGTCGGGAGCGAAACTCCTCACCGCCTGCGGAACCCCGCCTCTTATGAGCCAAAGCTCATAGACATTCTTGCCTGGGTCCTTCAGGCCCGTCATGACAATCGCCGCAGAATCGGAGGCGTCGGGCAGAAATATTTGGCCGTTGGCGCCCCTGGCGTTGGGTGTAGATGGCATCGAAATAATATCCACGGCAGGTGAGCTGGCAGCAGCGAAGGCCTGTCGCTGTTCGGCGATCATCTGGTTTTGAACCTTAATCCGGCTTGCCATCCAACCGCTCAGTCCGACCGCAACCAGCAGCGCCGCTGCCGCAGCCAAGAGCGCTGTTCGCTCCTGCCAGGGCCTACGCCGGGTTACGGACGAGATTTGGGTCACCGAGGCTTCGGATATTTGTTCGGTTTCTTTGGCCGCCTTCAAGACGCGGTCGCGAAGGGCGCTGGCTGAATCCAGGGGCTCGGCAGTCAACGCCAGCATTGCCGCAGTTTCACGATGGACACCGAGAAGATGCTCGCATTCCGCACATGCCTCAAGATGGGCCCTCAACTCCATTTCATCAGCGGCAGGTAAGGCATTGAGTGCCATAGCCGGCACGATTTCTCTTAGCTCGTCGTGAGTCACGACTCACCAACTTCGCCGTTTGACAGCAGAACCTTCATCCGGATCATCCCGTCTCGGAGCCTTGTCTTCGCTGTGCCCAATGGAATTCCAAGCTTGTCTGCAACCTCGCTGTAAGTGAGACCTTCGAGATAAGCGATCTCCAAAGCGTCGCGTTGAACTGCAGAGAGGCGCTTGAGTGCTTCACGGACTTGTTGACGACGAATTGACAGCCATGCTGCTTCGACCACTTCCTCGCCGGTGGAGTCCTCAGCCGTATCCGCCGAACGTTCCTCGCGACGCCGAAGCGATTCTTCGTGCCGGATAGCGTCAACGGCTTTGTGATGGACCGCGCCGAAGATGTACCCAGGCACCGACCCTTTTTCGGGTCTATAAAGGCCTGGACGACGCCAAACCGACAAAAAGGCTTCTTGCACAACATCCTCCGCTAGAGTCCGGTCACCACAAATCTTCCAAGCGATGCCCAACGCCGAGGCCGAGTATCGGTCGTAAAGTTGGGCAAAGCAGGAGTGATCCCCCCCAACGATTCCGGCCAAAAGCTCAGCATCAGCGGGTTTTAGGGCCTCGCCTGGCTTTTCTCTATTTCTCAACGTGTTTGTTCTTCAACGGTTATTCGCTGGCATCGGGTACAAGTATTGGCCGACGAAAACGCCACACCGGGAAAGCAGTCGGACGGTCCGCTATCAAGGGGTTGCACAATTCATCCAGAATATCGGCAAAACGTGTTTTCACAAGGACCACTTGCGGCGCACAGTACAGGCATTTGGAGTACAGTGAGTTTGAGGGCACGGCCCAGGTTCATGCAGAAGGCATCACCAGCAGTCCCTCCGTTCCGGTTTACCGGAAGCAGCAAAGCATCGAAAGGAGGGAATTGCATATGACTATGGGTACTGTTAAGTGGTTTAGTGCCGAAAAAGGTTACGGCTTCTTGTCACGTGACGATGGCGAAGATGTGTTTGTACACTTCAGCGCTATCGAGGGTGACGGCTACCGAAACCTTGAAGAGGGCCAGAAGGTCGAGTTCGAAGTGACCAAAGGTCCCAAGGGGCTCCAAGCAGCAAGCGTACGCGCCCTAAGGGCGTAGTTAACGCAAGTTAATACCTAATGGTGGCCTGGGAGGGAAAGTTCGGCCAAGCCGACCTCAAAATCGAAATCCCCTCGTCAGGGCGGATTCACGCTGAGTGGCGGACCGAAGCGGGCACTCGCAGCAAGGTTGTCGATTCAATCGAACAGCTTGAGCGAAGTGTTCTGTTTCAGTTGATGGTCGGTGTCGAGGTGGGCGATGAAGCTCGCGAAGAAGTAGCCGACGCAGTTGCTCTTTCGCTGGCCAACCGCCAGCCTCTGCCTTCGGACGATCCCTCCCAAGCCCCCAGACCTCAGCGGAAACGCCGCCCCGGAATGCCACCCCGGCGCCGCGGCGGCGCAGGCGGAACAAGGTCGCGCAAGCGCCGCTAGGGCCCTCCGTTTACCCTAGTCGGGCCGGGCTTGTCTCCTGATGTTGGGCAGGTAGGGTCGGGCCGAATCTTTAATTCACCAAAGGTTGTGTTTTGCGCATCAAAGGTCAGCATCCGGCCTATCAACGGATCGCCATAACCCACAAGTATCTTTAAGGCCTCGTTGGCTTGGATTGCGCCTATCACTCCGGGGAGCACGCCCAGGACTCCGGCTTCGCCTCAGGTGGGGGCCAGGTGGTCCGGCGGCGCCTCGGGATGCAAGCACTGATAGCAGGGGCCCCCGCGAGCGGGCCAAAACACGCTGGCATAGCCTTCGAACCTATAGATAGAACCGTAGATATACGGCTTGGCTTGCTTATAAGCCGTTGCATTGAGCAAGTAACGAGTGGCGAAATTGTCGGTGGCGTCGATCACCAAATCGAAGTCGCCCATAATTCCATCGACATTTGCGTCAGTTACACGCTCGGTCCAGGTCGTGACCTGAACATCTGGATTCAGGGCATTGATGGTCATCGCAGCACTCGCCGCCTTGTTCGTACCTATGGTCGCCGTCGAGTGGATAATCTGGCGCTGAAGGTTGTTCTCTTCGACGGCGTCGAAGTCGACTATTCCTAGGCGGCCCACTCCGGCGGCCGCGAGATAGTAAAGCGCCGGCGAACCGAGGCCCCCTGCTCCCACCACCAGGACCTTTCCGTCGGAAATCTTTTGCTGCCCCGGCTCACCGACCTCGGGTAAAACAAAATGCCGCGAGTAACGGTCACGCTGCTGGGCAGTCCACTGTTTGGGCGCCACCACATCAAGACCGGCCTGCTTCCAGGCGGTGATTCCACCGCACATGTGCCTGACATCCGTGTACCCGATCTGGCGCATGGTTGCGGCAGCCAGGGCCGAGCGATTTCCGCCGGCACAGTACACGATCAGCGGAGCGTTACGGTCTGGGAGCTTGGATTCAGCCTGCATCTCAAGAAAGCCGCGGGGCACATGGACGGCGCCTGCAACATACCCGGCCCGCCACTCGTCGCCTTCGCGCACATCGACCAAAGTGGCCTTGCCTGCCCCAGCTATTTCCGCAACCTGCTGGGGCGAAAGCTCCTCAGCCTCAGCCTCAGCCTTCGCCTTTCTGAGCAGTTCCCGGCCGCTGGTCATAGCAGTTCCACGTCAGGCAAATAAACGGCAGCGCAATAAACGGCAGCGCAATAAACGGAGACTTCCATCAATCGAGTATAGCCAAGCCCTTTCGGTTCCTCCCGCTGCTCGTCGGCACTGTCCCCGAGAGATTGTTGGAACACGGTCTACAATTGGCGGCCATGTTGATCATCATGCAAAAGGACGCCACTCCCGAACAGATCGACCAGGTCTTGCACAAGATTCGCGAGACCGGAGCCGCTGAAGGGTTTGTTTCTCGCGGGGAATTCCACACTTTGATCGGTGTTATCGGCGATCCGGAACTTGTGAGCCAGCTTCCGCTGGCGGCGATGGATGGGGTGGAGGGGGTCCAGCGGGTCAGCCGAAGCTTTAAGTTGGTGTCGAACGAAGGCCACGTTGGTACCTCGGCGATCCCGGTTGGCAACGCTACGATCGGGCCCGGCATTTTCACGATCATCGCCGGCCCTTGCGCGGTTGAGAATGAGAAGCAAACTATCGATGCCGCCAGGGCCGCGAAGGACGCCGGAGCGCACTTGTTGCGCGGAGGGGCATACAAGCCGCGTACCTCGCCCTACTCCTTTCAGGGACTCGGCGAGGAGGGACTTGAGTTCCTCAACACAGCTCGCCTGGACACCGGCTTGCCGATAGTTACCGAAGTGCTCGATACCCGCGATGTCGACAAGGTCGCCGCCGTGGCCGACATGCTGCAGATCGGCACCCGCAACATGGCCAACTTTTCATTGCTCAAGGAAGTAAGCCTCACCGGCAAGCCGATTCTATTAAAGCGTGGGATGGCTTCGACAATTGAGGAATGGTTGATGGCTGCCGAGCACATCGCCAAGTTCGGAAACATGAAGATAGTTCTGTGCGAACGAGGAATCAGAACTTTCGAAACCTCGACTCGCAACACCCTCGACATTTCTGCGATCCCGATTGTCCGAGCAGAATCGCACCTGCCGATTATTGTGGACCCCTCCCACGCCGCAGGGAAAAAGACGCTCGTGAGCCCGCTGTCGCGAGCGGCCCTCGCCGTGGGGGCGGATGGAATAATCGTCGACGTACATTGCCAACCCGATAAGGCCTTGGTCGACGGGCCTCAAGCATTGTTTCCGGACGAAATTAAAGAACTCGTCGATGACCTTCGGCAAATGGCGGGCTTAGTCGGCCGCCGGATCTAGTGCCCTGACCACGAACCTTTGGGGTGTTTGGCGGCGTG
>JBPCIX010000029.1:0-25431 GCA_051005875.1 Actinomycetota bacterium
GATTGACCTGGCGGAAGCCGTTGTGTTGAGTCGCGGCCTGCTGCCCAACTTGCAGGCGCAACCGGTAACAGGCGAAGAACTGATTTCGTCGGAAATCGAGGGGCGTTAGCGCCGAGATCTTTTGGCCGCCAAGTGCGTAGGCGCCATTAGCCGCTCGGTCCCGCGGCAGGCGCCGGTGGACCGCGCCGGCCTCTCCGGCGTCGGCGGCCGCGGCTTCTGCGGCGGGGCTTTTCCCCTTGTGAAGCGGTCTGGGTTCGGGGCGGACCGTCTTGCTCTGCCTGATGGACGGGCTCGTCGGCCGGCGCGACCTTGACGATCAGGCGGTACTCCTGGGGGGTTGCAGGGGTACCGTACTCAGCCTCCATATCTGCGATCAAATCTTCCAAGACGGTGCCATCGGGCGGAAGGGTCAAAGTAGTTGGACGCCTGGGTGACATGCTGTCGATGACCGTGCCGAGGCCTGCTCTATCCCCGGCCCCTTTACGCCGGCGTCTTCGACCGCGGTTTGAGCCGCCAGCGCTCATCGATGGTTCCTTAGGCGGGCCAGGGGGGGCGCCTAAGTCGCCGGGCCCGGTTACCGGGCCGCGTGGACCCTGGGGCCTGCCACCCTTTCCGCGTCTGCGGCGAGCGCCCCTAGACACCCCCTGCCACCTCTTCATCCACGGGCTCAAATGCCAGCGTGGGAGCGTCCTTCCACAATCGTTCCAGCTCGTAAAACTCTCGCTCTTCGGCATGGAAGACGTGGATCACCAGATCAAAATAATCTAACAGGACCCAACGCCGTTCCCGCTCCCCCTCGCGCCTGTGGGGCTTGGCGCCGGCGCCTCGCAAGGCCTTTTCAATCTCTTCGGTAATTGATGAAACCTGGCGCTCGCTGGCCCCCGAGCAAATCACGAAGTAGTCGGTGATGCCGATCAGCGTGCCAACATCGAGAATCACAATATCGGCCGCCTTCTTTGCGGCTGCCGCCTGAGCCGCCAAAAGGGCCTGCTCCCGAGAGTCGCCGCGCGAAGCCAGCCCGGATTTCTCCAAACTCAGGTTGGTGCCATCCCGCCGTTGTTCCGACCTTGATTCATGACCCTGCGATTCATCTCCTCCACTCTATCTTGCCTGCCTGTAGAGGCCTCGTTCCAAAATGAACTCGGCTACGGCTGCCGGTACCAGGTAACGAATAGGCCTGCCTTCCGCAACCCGCCGGCGGATGTCACTTGAAGAGATGGCCAGGCTCGGGATCTTCATAAAGGTCACCCGGTCCTCCAAGCCGGCCTGTGTGAGGCCGCTAAGATCAAAATCGGGACGGCTGGCCGCTATAAATTTTGCTCCGCTGAGCACGGCCTCCGGCTGTTTCCAGGTAAGAATTCTTTGAACAGCATCAGCCCCCGAAATGAAATACAACTGCGTGGACTCCCCATAATGGTCTTGCAGCGCTTCTAGGGTATTCGCCGTATAGGTAGGGCCGAATGTTTCGATCTCGATCCTGGAAACTGAAAAATCGCCGTTGTCCGCGGTGGCTATAACGGTCATCCGAAAACGGTCCTCGGCGCTGGTGACCGTGGTCTTCTGCCAGGGATTACCCGCCGGAATGAAGACGATCTCATTGAGGTCAAATTGATGAAAGGCTTCTTGTGCACATACCAAATGGCCGTGATGGATGGGGTCAAAAGTCCCACCCATGATTCCAATTCGGGCCTGCGGGGCGCCGCCGGCACCACTCAACCCATGCGAGGCAGGGTTCCAGTCTCATCGCCGCCGAGATCTCGCGCGCCCGGCCACGCCTGCGGTCTGGGCCCTTCCCCCCTTTTCTCGTCGACCTCGGCAACCAATGAGGTCAAGAGCCGGTAAACGGCATTGGGCTTTGGCAGAAATTGAAGGTCGCGAAGGCCGGCCCGTTCCCCGGCCGATTCCATCACAAGGTTGCCGTATCCGAGTAACCTTCCCCAGATGGACCTAACGAAAATTGTGTCGTTGATCTTGGAAAGCGGAGTTGCCGAAACCTTTACCGATAAGAGCCCCGTGATGAGCATCACCCTGTGATCGGTAATAGCGTATTGTGCGGCCCACCAAACAAGGACTTTGAAAACCGCGTAAATCGTGACGATGCTCACGAGCAGCGCGATTGCCTGGTTGACAACCGCATTGTCGGTCCGCGACGAAGCAAAGGCGCCGGCGAAAGCCAATGCTCCGACCGAAATAAGCCAGATCAAAAGGGGCTTTGCCAAAACAACGGGATGCTGCCTGGAGGCGTAGACCACCTGTTCCTCTGCGCCGAGATACCTCTCGATCCTTTTCACTGGGCCTAGTGTGACACTAAAGACAGGCGCCCCTTTTCGGGGGTTGAGGATTCTTGCGAGAGGTGCTTTCGTACTCTTGGCGACGCTCGGCCTTGCCGCTTGCTCAAGATCCGACGCGGCCTACGAGGATTTCAACAATATTGACCTAAGGGGGGCCGAGCTGACGATCGCCCGCCCTTTGGCCTCTGCCGAACCGATCCTCACGTTGAGCGTAAAGATCGCCGATACGATTCCCAGCAGACAAAAAGGGCTCATGGGTGTTCGGGCCCTTCCACCGGAGTCGGGGATGGTTTTCCCTTTTGAAACTCCAGTCGGCATAGGTTTTTACATGAAGAACACCCTGATACCCCTCGATATTGCGTTTTGGGGACCCGGCCGGAGGATCATCGCAATCTTGCAGATGGCCCCCTGCAAGGACGACCCTTGCCCCCTGCACTCCCCCGGCCAAACTTACGTCGGAGCGCTTGAGGTGAACCGAGGGGTCCTTGCGAAAAACGGGGTCCGGGTTGGGGATTTGGTGGAACTGGCGCCCTGACTATCCGAGGCGCCATTTCGCCGGTGCGACCAATCCCTCGGCCGCCGGAGGCCCCCAGGTGCCGGCCCAATAAGGCAGGGGGCGGGACTTCGCAAGGACGGGGTCCACAACCTCCCAGGCCCGTTCAATTTCGTCGGCCCTGGTAAACAAAGTAGCATCACCCATCATTGCGTCATGCAACAGTCTTTCGTAAGCCTCCGCAGGACGCGAAGTAAAACTCTCGTCGTAATCAAAGTCCATGTTCACCGGCGCTACCTTCATGTCCGGGCCGGGGACCTTCGCATCGAACGTCAAGGTGATTCCTTCGTCCGGTTGGATTCTTAGCGTCAAATGGTTAGGGGTAGGGCGATCTTCGGGGCGATCGATTCCCGACTCTCCGAACATCATAAAAGGAGCATCCTGGAAAAACACCGTCACGGTAGTGGCGCGCCTCGGCAGGCGCTTACCGGTACGAAGGTAAAAGGGTACTCCGGCCCACCGCCAGTTTTCGATCTCAGCCCGAAGGGCAATAAATGTTTCGGTGGTCGAGCCGGGGGGAACATCCGTTTCGTCCTGATACCCGCGGACCGGCCTGCCGTCAATTTCTCCCGCTGTGTATTGCCCCTTGATCATGTTGCGAGGGTCGAACGGGTGAAGCGAGCGCAATACCTTCACCTTCTCGTTTCGGATTGCTTCAGCGTCGAACGAAGCCGGGGGCTCCATCGCCAAAGTGGCCAGCAGTTGAATCATGTGGTTTTGAACGATGTCGCGGGTAGCGCCGGCATCTTCATAGAAGCTGCCCCGGCCTTCGATCCCAACAGATTCCGCCACTTCAATTTGAATAGAGGAAACGTAGTGGCGGTTCCAGATCGGCTCGAACATCCCGTTGGCGAACCGGAACACGAGGATGTTTTGAACCGTCTCTTTGCCGAGGTAATGGTCGATTCGAAAGATTTGGCGTTCGTGGAACACTTCGTGAAGGACCTGGTTAAGTTCAATTGCGCTCTTTAGGTCGTACCCAAACGGCTTCTCTACGACGATGCGTGATTCGTCTCCAAGTCCGGCCTCGCCCAGGGATCGCGCTATCGACGGAAAGGCTGATGGCGGAGTGGCGCAGTAGAAGAGGCGCCTTCCCTCCGTAGCGAAGTCGTTGTCTATTTCCTTCAGGCGAAGAGCAAGATCTCGCATCGCAGAATCATCCGAGTAACTCCCGCTTACGTAACAAAGGTGGCGTTCGAACTGCTGCCAGGCCGCCTTGTCGAGACCGGTCCGGCTGTAGACCGCGATCGACTCTTGCATTTTCTGCCGAAAATGATCGTCGCTGATTTCAGATCGACCGTAGCCGACGATCGCGAAACGCTCGGGGAGAAGATTTTGGCAATAGAGATTATAAAAAGCCGGCATGGCTTTGCGGCCGGTGAGGTCGCCCGATGCGCCGAATAAAACTACAACCTGAGGTTCGGGGCGTTTGAGTTCCATAACTCCAGACTATCCCCTGGGTGTTCTATGATGTTCTCGATATGTCACAGGATGCTCTTTTAGAGCTTGTTGAGGCTCATGTTGCGCCCGCTGAGCGGCCCTGGGCGAGAGGCCTGCCGGTTGCCGGTGGGACGGCCCTCCCCTTTGTGATTGAGCGGTCTTGGGCTGGGCCCGCGGGTTACTACTGGGAGCAATGGTCCATCAGGCGCGGCGGCAGGGATGCAATATTCACGAGCGAACCGAAGCAGATATTCATCAAAGGGCTTCAATCGGTCCGGACTTTTACCGACCGGGTGGAAGCCCCGATCTCAATCGGGCCGGGCACGTATAACCTTGTTTTCATAGTTGGGGAATTGTTCATGGGCTCCGTAGAAATCAAAGTAGAAGAGAACTCCACCGCCGCAGTCTGACGAGACCAAGGCGGAGCCCGATGCCCCCCGCCGTTCCCGGTACCGGCTGCCCCCGCCGTTGCCGTTAGGTACGAATTTGGCCGGTTCCCCATACTACGTATTTGAATGTCGTTAACTCGTTTAGCCCCATTGGTCCACGGGCGTGCAGCTTCTGGGTTGAAATTCCAATTTCGGAACCGTAACCGAACTCGCCGCCATCGCTGAACCTGGTCGAGGCATTCACGAAGATACTTCCGGAATCCACCTCCTGTGCGAATCTGACCGCGGCCTCGGAGTCCTCGGTCACGATTGCCTCGGCATTCGATGTACCCCATTTGTTTACGTGTTCGATCGCCGCGTCTAGGGAGTCCACGACTCGGACTGCCAATTTCAAGTCCAGGTATTCGGTCCCCCAGTCGTCCTCGGTGGCGGGGACAGCTTTGGGCCAGACTCCACAAACGGTCGCGTCTCCCCTGATCTCTACGCCCTTTTCGGCAAGCGACTCCAACGCCCACGGCAGCCAATCTTTCACCAATTCCGCGTGGACGAGCAAGGTCTCCGCCGCATTGCAGACTCCGGGGCGCTGCGTTTTTGCGTTGACGACGATGCTGACGGCCATGTCCTTATCTGCCGCTTTGTCGACATACAAATGACAATTGCCGTCGCCGTCAATGATGAATGGAACGTTGGCGTTGTCGCGTATCGACTGAATCAACGCGGGTCCACCTCGCGGGATGATGAGATCGATGAACTGATTGAGACGCATGAGTTCGGTTGCGGAATCGCGGGAAATATCTTTGACCAACTGAATCGCGTCGCGGGGTAAACCCGCTTCAACAATTGCCCCGCGAAGAACCTCTGCTATCGCCATGTTGCTCTGCAATGCGTGCGAGGAGCCTCGCAATATAATTGCGTTCCCGGACATCAGGCACAGTCCGGCGACGTCGGCGGTCACATTCGGTCTGGCTTCATAAATCACGCAAATCACGCCGATCGGGACGCTTACTTTTTGAATTTTGAGGCCATTCGGTCGAACCCACTCGCCGAGGACTCTGCCGAGCGGATCAGGTTGCTCGGCCACTGCTCGTAAGCCCTCAGCCATTTGCTCTACTCGCTTTTGAGTAAGCGCCAATCTATCGACCAGGGCGCCCTTCAGGCCACCAGCCTCGGCTGTTTGAATGTCCCTCTTGTTGGTTTCAAGGATCGACTCGCCCGCTGTGGAAAGAGCCGTTGCCATCGCATGCAGTGCATCGCGGCGATTTTGTGAGGAGCTTCGCGCCAGCATTCCCGACGCAGACTTCGCCCGGGCACCGATCTCGGCGAGAGGCAAAGCCGGTTCTGCCGGCATCACATCAACACCAATTGATCGCGGTGAATCACTTCGCGAGCCCCCTTTGTTCCTGCGATGCTGGCCAAAATGTCAGAGTCGAAGCCTACCAATCCCTTAGCCACGAGGCTTCGGTCAGACCCAATAACCTCCACAGCGTCCCCGGCCCGAAAATTTCCTTCGACCTTTCTTATCCCGGCCGCCAGCAGGCTCTTGCCCCCTTTGGTCAGCGCATGGGCTGCGCCTTCGTCGACCAAGATTCTGCCCCGGGCGGAAGGCGCCCAGGCAATCCACAGCTTCTTGGCCTGAACCGGCGATCGATTGGGCGGGAAATAGGTGCCGACAGCCTTGCCCTCGTAAATATCTTCCAGGACCCCCGGCCTCGCCGCGGATGCAATCACAACTGCGACTCCGGAAAAAGCGGCCATTCGGGCGGCCTCAAGCTTGTAGGCCATTCCGCCGGACCCCAACCCGGAACTGCCCTTTGAAGCTCGCTTCATTGCCGGGGTCACCTCGTGGACGGTTTCCAACAATGTGACAGGGCCATCCGCGGGGGCCCTTTTCGTCCGAGGGTCTGAGCTGAAGACACCATCCACATCGGAAAGCAGGGCAAGCAGGTCGGCTCGCACAATATTGGCGACCAGGGCCGCCAGGCGGTCATTGTCCCCGTAACGAATCTCTTCCACCGCGACGGTGTCGTTTTCGTTCACGACCGGAACACAGCCCAGCTCAAGCAACCGATCGAGCGTATGGCGGGCGTTCAGGTAGTGTCTTCGTTGAACGATGTCGTCCTGGGTCAGCAGCACCTGCCCGGCCGTGATCCCCTGGGTTGACAGCAGTTCGGAGTAGAGATCCATTAGCCGGCTCTGGCCTACGGCCGCTGCCGCTTGAAGGGTCGGCATGTCGGAAGGGCGCTTTTTGAGAGACAGCGCCTGCACCCCGGCGGCTATTGCGCCGGAGGTCACGATTACCACTGATGATCCCTTTGCCTTCAGGCGCGCTATCTGGTCGGTGACCTTTCTAACGCGAAGCCCGTCGAGCGAACCGTTTGGTCCGGTTATCGAGGTGGTGCCGAGCTTTACAACTATCAGGCCCGGCTTTGCGCGCCTTCCATGCTTGGAATCTGTGTTTTTCACTTTGCCATACGCCTGCCGCCACCCTTTGGCAAAGGGGCCGTCTCGCCATCGGGATCCGAACCGGTGGGCCACCATTCAAACGAAATCGGCCCAATGTGAACTTCGTCGCCGTGGCTGGCGCCCGCGGCCGCCAATTGTTCTTCTACTCCCGCCCTCTCAAGCCGAGTCTGGAGATATGAAACAGCCTGGGGGTTAGACATGTCCGTCATGGCCACCCAACGCTCAATACGATTACCTTTCAGACGCCAGCCGTCGCCCTGGGCGCCGACATGAACCTGGTCTTGCGGAGTCCGAAACAGCTCAAACCCTGCTGCAGGGGGTTGTTCGGCCCGCGCTTGCTGCACCATCGCCCACAGACGTCGAACCAGATCCTCGAGACCGATTCTTTCAGCCCCCGAGATTGGCAGAGCATCAACCCGCACCTCGGCGAACCGCGCGACAGCCCTGTCAATTAACCCCTGCTCCACCACGTCGATCTTATTCAAAGCGACCAATTGGGGGCGCGATGCCAGGTCTTCACGAAACTCCTTCAGCTCATTGGTAACCACCCGGAAGTCCTCCAGGGGGTCCTCGGCCTTAGCGTCGATCATGTGAACGAAGACCGGTGCCCGCTCCGCGTGTTTTAGAAACTTCAGGCCGAGCCCCTTTCCCTCATGAGCCCCTTCGATAAGGCCGGGGATGTCACAGATCGTAAAGCGCTCCTCCCCTTGCTCCAACGTCTCGTCGCCGGGGAGTTCCACCACACCAAGCGAAGGCTCCAAAGTCGTGAAAGCGTAGCCGGCGACCTTTGGCCGGGCTGCAGACAAAGCCGCAACCAAGGTTGACTTTCCGGCATTCGGTAAGCCAATGACGGCCACATCGGCAACAAGGCGAATCTCCAGCTTGAGCCTAAGCTCCACGCCCGGCTCTCCCAACTCGCCGAAGCCCGGTGCCCGGCGAGCGTGTGTTTTAAAAGCCGCATTGCCTCGGCCCCCGCGACCCGCTTTTGCTATGACCACCCTGTCCCCCGGTGCAGCTAGGTCGGCCAGAAGGGCGCCCTGTTCATCCATGACCGCAGTCCCCACCGGAACGTGAACCTTGAGGTCGTCGGCATCGGCGCCGGTCTTATTGTTCTTGGCGCCGTTGCTACCGGATTTAGCGCGCTGATGAGGGTGGTCTTTTAGGGTCCCAAGGCTGGACAGTCCTTGTTCTGCGATAAGAACGACCGAACCGCCACGGCCACCGTCGCCCCCATCGGGGCCGCCGTTGGGCCGGTACTTTTCTCTGTGGAAGGAGACCGCCCCATCGCCGCCCTTGCCGGAGGAAACAACTATGCGAACTTCATCTACGAACATGGGGTGAAGCCCATGTTACTCGGGGTGGATGCTGACCAGTTTGCGACCTGCCCTTTGGTGATACTCCACCTTGCCAGTTACCCGGGCATAAAGGGTGTCGTCTTTCCCACGACCAACCAAAACCCCCGGATGAATTTTAGTGCCGCGCTGGCGGACCAGAATTGAGCCCCCCGGCACCACCTGGCCCGCAAAGACCTTTACTCCCAGCCTCTGAGCATTCGAATCACGGCCATTTCTGGATGCAGATGCGCCCTTTTTGTGTGCCATATTTCTTTAGATTACCTCCGAAGTTGCTGCGGGGTTGGATTCTGGGCTCCCGGCAGGCGCAGGCTTCGGGTCGCCGGCAGGCGCAGGCTTCGGGTCGCCCACAGGAGCGGCTGCGGGCTGAGCGGCGTATGCAGACGCGACCTCGGGCTCGTTGTCGGCCGGCTCTTGCTTTTCGACTTTCGGCTTGGGCTTTTGGGGACCTGATTGTTCGTCCTCGGGCCTGGCAGCAGTCGTGTCGGATTTGGGCGCTTTTGACGAGCCGATAGAAACAACTTCGATCAGCGAATACTGCTGTCTGTGGCCCGTCTTCGAGGCATAGCCCGATTTGGGGCGATACTTGAAGACGGTCACTTTGTCTCCCTTGGTATCGCCCACGACCTTGATTGCAACAGGGTGGTCTTTCAGCAATTTGGCGCCCAGAACAGTTTCACCCTTGTCGGTAACGACCAAAAGGGGCGTAAAAGATGTGGTGTCCCCTTGAAGTTTTAGATGTTCCACTTCAATAACGTCGCCGGGCGTTACCTTGTACTGCTTGCCGCCCGTTTTTATGATTGCGTACATAAGCTCAGTTCTTCAAAGTTATTTTCGATGCCGGCTACCAGGAGTATTTGCTGTTTCCACGGCCGGATCTTGGACTTGCCCAGCATATCAGGAAGATTCCACAACCTCGCCATCGGGCTGCGGCGGAGCATCCAGGTCGGTCAAGATGATCCCTCTGCCTTCGCACGCCTCGCACCCTCGAGAAAATGCCTCGATAAGGCCCTCCGAGACATTCTTTCTGGTCATCTGAACAAGGCCCAACTCGGAAATCCCAAACACTTGAGTGCGAGTCTTGTCGCGCTGCAGGCATTCGTCGAAAACCCTTACCAGCTCGCGGCGGTTACGTTCCTGCATCATATCGATGAAGTCGATCACAATAATCCCGCCGATGTCCCTCAGCCGAAGCTGCTTTGCTATCTCTTCGGCAGCCTCAAGATTGGTATGAAGAACCGTAGCCTCAAGATTTGACTTCCCCACAAATCGCCCGGTGTTTACATCTACCACCGTCATGGCCTCTGTGCGATCGATCACGATATGTCCCCCGGACTTGAGCCAAACTTTCCTATCGATTGCCTTCCGAAGCTGTTCAACGACGTGGTATCTCTCAAAAAGAGGAAGCGGATCTTCGTAGAAAGAGAGCCGCTCCGCCATACTCGGGGCTACCTCCATTAGGTAGTCGCGGATCTGCTCAAAGACAACCTGGTCCTCGACCACTACTTTCACAACGTCGGCTGTAAACAGGTCGCGAATGCCCCTTATTGCGAGATCCGGCTCTGAGTAAACCAATGTCGGCGGTTTTGCTTTATCCCGCTTTTCGTCGATCTCGGCCCAGATTCGGATCAGACGGCTAATGTCCTGCTCCAGATCGCCTTCCACCACGCCGTCGGCTGCCGTTCTAACTATTAGACCCTGGCCGGCCGGGCGTATGCGTCCGGCTATCTCGCGCAAACGCTTTCGCTCCTCGTCGGAAATCCGTCGGCTAATTCCCGTTGAATCCGCTCCCGGCACCAGCACCACATAGCGGCCGGCCAGCGATACCTCCGTAGTGAGGCGGGCACCCTTAGCGCCCATCGGATCCTTGGTGACTTGCGCCAAAACAGCCTGACCCGACTTAAGCATCGACTCAATCCTGGGCGGTGGACCTTCGATTTCCTCGTCGAAACTAACCTCGCCCGCGTATAAAACTGCGTTACGGGCCTCACCTATGTCCAAGAATGCCGCTTCCATGCCGGGAAGGACGTTTTGGACGCGGCCTACGTAGATGTTGCCGACTATCGAGCGATCCTGGTCGGCCGAAACAAAGTGCTCGATCAACTCCCGCTCTTGAAGAATTGCTATCTGGTTGCGATGTCCTTCAGCGGTAATGAGCATCGTAAGGGGTGCAGATGACCCTTGAACCGCGGGACGTCCCCGGCGGGACCCGCCCCGCCGCCGGCGCTGCGGTCGGTTTCGAGAATCCCCTCCGGCCGGTTCGGTAGTCCTCGACCCGCTCTGCCTTGATGCCGCGCCGGATCCCTTTTCTACGGCAGGGCCGGCCTGTGAAACGGAATCCTCGCCGGGAGAATCCGTTGCGGCTTGATTCTTGCCTAAGTCTGCGGCATCGCCTTTGCTTGGCTGCCCTTGCCCGGCCGGCTTCCTGGAGCGCGAGCGCGAGCGTCTTGGCCTGCGCGGCAACTCACCTTCGGCGGGAGCCTGAACGGAGTCGGACGAATCGGGGGGCGCGACAGCCGTTTCGTCGCTTTGGGTCGTCGCGACCCGAGGCGTCCTTGGCCCGCTTCTTCTACCGCCCCGCCTTCGAGGGGGCCTTCGAACCGGTGGCGCCGATTCCGGGACCGCCTGCTCCGATGACGACTCCGGTTCGTCACTCATTTAAACAAACCGCCGCATGTGAATATTCATCAACACGCCGACGCCAAAATAGCTGGTTATCAATGATGAGCCTCCATAGGAAACAAATGGCAAAGGAATTCCCGTTATCGGCATAATTCCGACTGTCATTCCAATATTTACAAAGAGTTGAAAACCAAACATGGCAGCCACGCCCGCCGCCAGCAACGTTCCAAACTTATCCTTCGATAAAGTCGCTATCCGAAGGGACCGCCATAACAAAAGCGCAAATAGACCGATTATGGCCACTCCTCCCAAAAAGCCCTGCTCTTCGCCTATCGCAGTGAAAATGAAGTCTGTGTGCTGTTCTGGCACGTAATTCAAATTCGTTTGGGAGCCGTTGCCCAATCCTTTGCCTTGAAATCCTCCCGACCCGATGGCAATCTTTGATTGAGCCAAATTGAATCCCGTCCTCTGAAGGTCCGCAGAAGTGTCCATAAATGCCGTCAAACGGGCGACCTGGTAGTCCTTCAAAATCCCCAATTGCAGCACTCCGACAATGGCAACAACACCGGCCAACACAATAACCAAGAGCCAACGAACTCTCGTGCCTGCAATTAGAAGAACACCGAACGCTATGGCTAGAAAGACCATAACGGTTCCGAGATCAGGCTGAACGTAGACCAAGGACGCGGGAATTAAGACCAGCACCATTGCCCAAACTACCTGGCTGAAGCTGTGCACTCCCCGCTCGCCCGCCAACATGGCCCCCAACGCGGCAACAATAACCATTTTCATGATCTCGGCCGGTTGTACTTGCAGGACCCCAAAGTCAATCCAGCGCTGAGCGCCTGCTTGAGTGTTGCCCAAAGGTGTCAGCACGATGACCAGCATCAGCACTCCGGCGCCCAAAAGCAGCGGAGCATAGTCCCGCAAAAAGCGGTAGTCGAAAAGCAGGGTGATTACGAAAATAATCGAGGCAAGTGCGAAATAGATGACTTGCCTTTTCAGATAGAAGTTGACATCGCCACCCCTGACCTGCAGGAGCCGGCCCGAAGCCGAACGAATGGCAAGGCAGCCCGCAGCAGTCAATAACGCAACGATCGGTATCAACGACATATCCAGGTGGCGAATCGGCGCCTTGGACGAAAGCCGGGCTCGCGACGCGTCCCGGTTGAAGTCCGCTCTATTGCTTCTTAGGATACTTTCGGCCATTAGTCGGTCCTGGCTGCAACGGTTATCTGCGACAGGGGAAGGTTGAACAAGCCCTCGATTATTCGCCGAGCGATGGGGGCTGCGGTTTCGCCACCATGACCGCCCTCCTCGAGCATCACGGCAACCACGTATTTTGGTCCATTAGCGGGAGCGTAAGCCACAAACCACGCATAGGGCTGCTTTGGAGGAATTTGCTGCAGCTGGGCGGTGCCCGTCTTGGCCGCTATCGGAACCTGGGCCAGGGGGAAGCCGGCAAAAGCGCCCTTAGCAGTCCCGTCGCTCGTCACTCCTAACAGCCCTTGCCGAATAGCAGACAAATTCTGGGGGCTCAACTGCAAATTCCGGATCAGCTTAGGTTCGATTTTTCTAGCCACGCGCTTGCCGTCCATGACCCTGAGGCCGACATGAGGTTGAAAAATTGGGCCGCCATTTGCAATTGCAGCGTAGGAATTGGCGGTTTGCAGTGGCGTGGTCAAAACATCACCCTGACCAATTGACATGTTGATGGTATAACCGGGCAACCACGTGGAATAGGGAAACAGGCGCGGGTGCTCCCGGTTTTGCTCCTTGAGCCAACCCTCATCTGGGACCCGTCCGGTAGTTTCAAAAGGAATCTCAATTCCTGTTGTACGGCCAAAGCCAAAGGCCCGGGCATAATCCTGCAGGCGCTCGCCTGCCCCCTTACGGAAGCGCCGATAAAACTCGGCCCCCCAGTCGTAAAAAACGGTATCGCAGGAGTCGATGAGCGATTGGGGCACATTGATTATCCCGGAATCGGTTGTTTTCCAGTTCCTGAATGTTGTGTCGGCGAATCGATACGAGCCCGGGCAATTGTAACGTCCGCCCGGTTGCGCGATGCCTTCCTGCAAAGCTGCTGCCGCCGTCACGATTTTGAAAACAGAACCGGGCGGAAACCTTGCCTGGGTTACCCGGTTAAGCAGCGGATTTGCCGGATCGTTGGCCAGCAATCCAAAATCGTTTTTTGAGATACCCCCCACGAACGAACTTGGGTCGTAGGTGGGATAAGACGCCATGGCAATTATTTCGCCGTTGGTTGGGTCGAGCACCACAGCTCCGCCGGCAGGCGCCAGGTACCGCTTGCGCAATTCCTCGTCATAGACGCTCCGGGCGCTTTCGATGCCCTGCGCCAAGGACTCTTCCACCAGAGTTTGGATTCTGGAATCGATCGTTGTAACCACATCGCTGCCCACCTTGGGGGGCCGCGATCCCAGTTCCTTGCGGACTCTGCCCGACGAATCGACCTCGAGTTTGACCAGGCCCTCCTTACCGTAGAGTTCGTTTTCGTAGGCGTACTCAATTCCGCTTCTCCCAACAATCGAGCCAGGCCGGCGGCCCTTGTATCTGGGTTGGGCTAGTTGCTCAGCGTTGACTTCACCCACGTAGCCGAGCAGATGCGAAGCAAGCTGGGCCTTGGGATAAATCCTGACCGGGCGAGTCTCGATGACAACTCCTGTGAATTCGTCCTGGTGCTCCTTAATGTAGACAAGCTTGTCTTCGTTAACGTCGTCGGCTACTGGAATTGGCGTATAGGGCAGCACCGTCTTGTCGGCCAACCGCGCCTCGATGACTCTCGTTTCAACCCCCAGCAAAGAAGCCAACCGGGAGATTGTCCCAGCACGATCAATTAGTTCGTCCGGCCGAATCGAAACGGCGCCCGAAGGCCGGCGAGTCACCAAGATTTCGCCGTTGCGATCAAGAATGTTGCCTCGGGCCGGCTGGATGGAAACTACTCGCACCTGGTTTTGCTTGGCTGCCGCCGCGTAGTCTTTATAGCTCAAGACTTGAAGGAAATAAAGCCTGAGAATCAAGATGCTCGTGAACGAAAAAAGCACCGCGGCCAGGATGGCCACGCGCAATCGAGTGCCGTCGGTTCCGCGGGTGCTCACAGGTTGCCCAGGCCTACCACCGGTAAACGTTCTTGTTGCCTTCCATCTGCGAGAACTTGCGGGCAAGCGGATAAACGAAGGGAACCAACAGTGTGTTGTAGACGGCTATTAGGACCACCACCTGGACTGAGCGTCCCAAAGGTACCGATTCCTGGCCGAGCAGTTGTTGAAGAATCCCATAAAGAGCCGATGCCGCCAAGCTCCCGAAGAACACTCCCGCAATCGGCACGAACACGCTTGTCGACTCAACGTAAGGACGCACACTTCCAATGACATAGCCCACTATCAGATAGGCCAGCCCGGTGAGGCCGGTCGGCGCGGTTAGAAGCAGATCCCGCAAAAACCCGCCGGCAAAACCAACCACAGATCCGGTAGTCGGTCCCTCGAGCAGAGCAAAACAGATCACCAATACCACCACCAGGTCGGGCACCACTTCGAACAATTTGAATTTCGCGAAAACAGTGGTCTGGAAGAGGACCGCGGTCAAAATGAGCAGTCCGTAGGTAGCTAACCGTCGCACCTCAGATTATCGCCGAGAATTCCGGGTGGCCGCCCAACTAGGACTCATTTCGCCTGGAACTCATTTCGCCTGGAACTCATTTCGCTAGGGGGGGAACTATCAGGCCGGACTCCCGAACAACCCAAACCACGTCAAGCTTCGAGAACTTAACGAATGGCCGTACGAGGGCGTTCTTGGTCAGTCCGTCGGCCGCGGTTTTCACACTGCTCACCCGCCCGATGGGAATCCCGGGCGGGTAAATGCCTCGATCGTACCCAGACGTAACCACCGTTTCGCCTTTCGCGACCTTGACCGCAGGATCGATGAGGTCAAACTTCATGTCCTCACCGCTACGACCCGATACCACGCCGGTCTCACCGGTGGTCGTAAGACGCGACCCCACGGCGTGTTGGGGATCGGTAACCAGAAGAACCTTGGAATACGCATCGCCAACAAGCACCAGCCGGCCCACAAGACCTTCAGAGGAAACAACAGCCATGTCCTCCTTCAGTCCTTGCTGGGACCCTTTATCTAAAAACACCGTCCATTCCTGGTTGGAAGGTCCAACTCCGATTACCCGCGCCCCAAGGGTGGGCCCCTTGACCCAGTCCTTTTGCTGGGTAAGGGCTTTGAGCCTTTCGTTTTCCCTTAAAACCTCAGGAAAGCGAGTCTGCTCTGCTTGCAGCTGCTTGATATCGTTTCGCAGCTTCGTGTTTTCGCTTCGAAGGCTTCCGATTTGAGAGACGCTGGAAAATGCATTTCCCACAGGGCGAAAAACGTCTCCCAGCCCGGATTGCAAAGGCGCAACAACCGACATGGCCGCGTCTTGGATGTCCTGGATAGGACCACCCGAGCCCTCACGGAAATCAAGCGTCACCAAAGTGGCCGTGGCCGCCAACAGGGCTGCCAAAGCAAGGCGGTGACGGGTTGACTTTCGATACATCATTCAAGCACCATCCTACCGGGCGCCTGGGTTAAATTCGGCGCGGCTGGTGCCCTGAGGGCACTAATGCAGCTAACGCCTTCCCGACGAAATTAGAATTCGCTTGAGGGCCTCGAATTCCTCGAGGCACTTGCCGGAGCCAATCGCCACGCATGAAAGGGGGTTATCGGGAACGTGGATCGGAATCCCGGTTTCGTGTTTAAAGCGGTCATCGAGACCCTTAAGCAGCGCCCCCCCGCCTGTGAGCACGATTCCTTTGTCCATAATGTCCGCCGCAAGTTCCGGCGGGGTTTTGTCCAGGGTTGTTTTCACTGAGTCGACTATCGAATGAACCGGTTCTTCAATTGCCTTTCGGATCTCTTCCGATGACACGATGATTGTTTTTGGCAGGCCCGTCACCAGGTCCCGGCCCCTAATCTCCGCGTGAGCTTCGTCGGGAAGCGGGAAGGCCGACCCGATTGTCATTTTGATCTCTTCTGCGGTGCGCTCGCCCAGCATCAGCGAATACTCTTTTTTGATGTAGCTGATGATGGCCTCGTCAAGCTCATCACCGGCGATGCGGCTCGAAAGACTTGTAACGATTCCCCCCAGCGAAATAACTGCAACTTCTGTGGTGCCGCCGCCGATATCAACCACCATATTGCCGGCCGGCTCATGCACCGGCAGCCCGGCGCCGACCGCCGCCGCCATCGGCTCTTCGATGATGAACACGCTGCGGGCGCCTGCGGCGATCGTGGCTTCTTCAACAGCTCTTTGCTCGACACCGGTAATCCCGGAAGGCACGCAAACGACCACCCTTGGCTTGGCGAACACACGCCGGCGGTGGACCTTTTGGATAAAATAGCGCAGCATTTTTTCGGTGACGTCAAAGTCGGCGATCACCCCGTCGCCAAGAGGCCTGATGGCATGAATGTGCCCAGGAGTACGCCCGATCATGCGCTTGGCTTCGGCGCCCACGGCCAGAATTGCGTTGGTTTTGGTATTGATTGCCACGACAGAAGGCTCGTTCAGCACAATGCCTCGGCCCCGCACATATACAAGGGTGTTGGCGGTCCCCAAATCGACCGCCATGTCCCGCCCCATGAAGGTGAGGGCCTGGTCTATCGCCATGCTTTTCTCCTAAAAACTTATTGGATACACAGTCCAGCCCGAAAGGGAAAGATCCCAGAAAGGCCCAAAAGATCCTCCTAGACCCTAACAGCCCAGGCGAATAACCGAAAGCGGAGCAGCGCTAAGGTGCCCGGCCGCTACCTAAATCCGGAAAATATAGGTTTAGTTCGCGGGCCGCGGACTCTTCGGAGTCTGAACCGTGGACTATGTTTTGCCTTATCTCCAGGCCGAAGTCTCCCCTCAGTGTGCCCGGAGGGGAATTCTTGGGGTCCGTTTCGCCCATCAAGGTTCTTACCACCGATACTGCCTTTTCGCCCTGGACGGCCATCGCCACGACGTCTCCCGATGTGATGAATTCGATCAGCTCGGGGAAGAAGGGCCTTTCTGAGTGCTCGGCGTAATGCTGGCCGGCCAGCTCTTTGTCGATCCTCAACATCCTTAATTCACGAATCTTCAACTTCTTGCGCTCCAGGCGCCCGATCACCTCACCGATCAAGCCGCGGCGCACTCCATCGGGCTTGACCAGGACCAGCGTAATCTGCTCGTTGTTTTCCATGCGGCAAGAATAGCCCCGGACCTAGGGGATTGGGTCGACCAGATGGTCTCTGGCTTCGCCTACTGCGAATAAGGATCCCGTTATTAGCACTATGCCATCTTCCGGGGCGCCTGCGATGGCGGCTTCTATTGCTTCTGGGAGCGGCTCGATTACTTCGTCCTCGCGGCCGTTCAGATTGGCCAGCTCCTTTGGATCGGCCGCCCTTGGGCTACTGGATCTGGTGAAAATTATCCGCTCGGCCAAAGCGGCCAGGTGCTTCAATACGCCCGCCGCATCTTTGTCCTTGAAGATCGAAACCACCATCGAAACGGGTTTGTCGCCGAAAGCCTCGGTTATCGCTGGACGCAGCGCTGCTGCGCCGCTCGGGTTGTGAGCGCCATCCAGGATCACCAGGGGGCGGCGAGACATTACTTCCAAGCGGCCCGGGATTCTGAGAGTCGCAATTGCGGCCCTTAGGGAGTCCTCATCCAAAGGCGCATCGCGAAATGCTTCGGCCGCTGCTATTGCCAGAGTCAGATTCCTTGATTGGTGGGCGCCATACAAAGGCAGGATCAGGTCCTCGTAGACGCCAAGCGGGGTTTCGACACTCACGAGCCGTCCCCCGAGTGCCGAGGCATCCGAGGTTATAGAAAAGTCTTCGCCCAGTACTGCGAGTTTGGCCTGTTGCTCGGCAACCCTGGCCTTGATCAAGGCGGCGACCTCTTCGCTTTGCCCGGCCGAAATCACTAGAGACCCCTTCTTTATGATGCCGGCCTTTTCTTGGGCGTTGGCGAGTGGGGTGTCGCCCAGGAACTGACTGTGATCAACGCCGATTTCGCCCAGAACGGCAACCGAGCTTTCGATCAAGTTGGTCGCATCCCACCGGCCGCCCAAGCCCGCTTCGAACACTCCTGCGGCGACAGTCTTCTCTGACATCCACTCGAACGCAGCCAGTGTCGTGAGTTCGAAGTAAGTTACCGACTCGCCGCGCCTTTCCTCAACAAGGCCCACGAACGGGCTTAGGTATTCGAGCAGGGCGCCGAACTCTCCTTTGGAAATCATGTCTCCGGCCAAACTGGCGGTCGCTATGTCCTCAGGCTCCTCGGGCTCGTACTCGCCGCCCTGTTCATCCTGCTCGGGGGCAGCCTCGGCTATACCGAACAGGGCGAAGCGTTCGCGGATGCTCTGAAGGTGCGGCGAAGTGTAAACGCCCGTCTTCAATCCATGAGCGCCGAGAATCGCGCCCGTCATCCTTGCGATGGAAGTCTTTCCGTTCGTGCCTGCGATGTGAATCGTCGGATAGGTCAGCTGGGGGTTATCGAGAAGTTCGACCAGGTCCTGCATCCGCTCGAGTCCCGGTTTGATACCGAACCCGCGCGCTTCCAGACCCTTCAATGCTTCCTGATAGGAAGTGCTGGCCGCCGATCCCCTACTGGCCAAGGGCCTTCAATCGGGATACCAACTTGTCGTGGCGCTCGGTCTCTTCATCAAGACGCCGTTGCTGCTCTGCTACCACGCCGGCCGGGGCCTTTGACTTGAACTTTTCGTTGCCCAGTTTGGACGAGATCCGGCCCATCTCTTCTAAGGCCTTTGCTATGGTCTTGCCCAGGCGATCGCGTTCTGCGTCGAGGTCCACCAATCCTGCCATCGGGATGAAAATGTCTACGGCGCCGGCCACGAGGTGAGCGTTTTCGTGGTCCTTGGACTCCCCGGGCTCATCGCCGGGCCGGCCGAAGGTTAATTCGCCGAGCCCCGCGAGGCTGCGGATGATCTGGCCGTTGCCCTCGACGTCGCTCAGAACGGCAGCGTCGGCCGCGGCGAAATGGGCATCGATCTCCTTTTTGGGACTGACTGCGTATTTGGACCTGAAACTCCGAATCTCGGAAACGATTTTTTGAATGGCGACGAACTGGCTTTCGGCGATGGGGTCTGCCAAGGTGGCGTCCGTTTCTGGCCACGGCGCGACCATTATCGAGGCCCCCGCTTGGTAGCTCGGGAGGAAGCTCCAGATTTCCTCGGTGATGAACGGCATTATCGGATGCAGCAACCGCAGCGTTGCTTCAAGAACCCAGACCAGAACATTCTTGACGTCGGCTTTTGTTTGCTCGTCGTCGCCGTAGAGCCTGAGCTTGGCTGCTTCGATGTACCAGTCGCACAGATCGTTGCGGGTGAATTCGAACAGGGCCTTAGCGGCGGGGGCCATCTCGAACGCCTCGAAGTTCGCGCTGACGGTGGCCGCCGTTTGGTTCAAGCGAGAAAGGATCCAGCGGTCGGCCAGAGTCAGGCGGCCGGCTTCAGGCAGCAGGGGCGGTGGCTGTGAGTCCGCCGCTTTCACCTCGGTCCCCAAAATAAACCGCGACGCGTTCCACAGCTTGTTGGCGAAGTTGCGAGCCCCCTCGATCCATTCGGTGTGCAAGAAAATGTCTTGGCCCGTCGCGTGATCGGCCAGTGTAAAACGAAGTGCGTCGGTTCCGTATCGGTCGATGAGATCCAGGGGGTCCACGACGTTACCGAGCGACTTCGACATCTTCGCGCCGTCGGCATCGCGCACGATCCCGTGAATAAATGCATGCCGGAACGGCACGTCTTTCATGAAGTAAAGGCCCGCCATCATCATGCGCGAAACCCAAAGATGAATTATCTCGTAGCCCGGCACAATGACGGAAGTCGGATAAAAGTAGTCAAGCTCCGGCGTCTTTTCAGGCCAGCCCAAAGTTGAAAACGGCCACAACTGGCTGGAGAACCATGTGTCGAGCACATCGGGATCCTGGTGGAATCCCGTAGTGGCTTCGCATTCAGGACAAATTGAGGGGTCTTCGATCGCAGCCCAATGAAACCCGCAGTCGCAATACCAAACGGGGATTCGGTGGCCCCACCAAAGCTGTCGTGAAATGCACCAATCCCTAATGCCCTCCATCCAATTCAGGTAGAAATTGGTCCAGCGATCCGGATGAAACTTCGTCCGGCCATCCTTCACCGCGGCAATGGCCGGTTCCGCGAGGGGTTGCATTCTCACAAACCACTGCTCCGAAAGCCACGGCTCAACCACCGTGCCGCAACGATCGCAAACTCCGATGGAATATTCGTGGGGCTCGGAGCCCTCCAACAGGCCTTTTTCGTCGAGAGCCTTTCGAATCGATTCTCTTGCCTCGTACCTGTCCTGGCCCGCGAAAGAGCCCCCTTCCTCGTTGATGGCGGCCTTGCTGTCAAAGATGTTTATCTTCTGAAGGTAGTGGCGCTCCCCCATTTCAAAATCGGTAGCGTCGTGAGCCGGCGTGACCTTTACTGCGCCGGTTCCGAAGGCGGGATCCACAACTTGATCCGGCTCTATCCGCAAGCGACGGTCGAAGAACGGATGAGTCACGTAAGCACCGATCAACTCTTTGTATCGCTCGTCATCGGGATTGACGGCGATTGCTGTGTCGCCCAGCATTGTCTCGAGCCGGGTCGTGGCCACCATCACGTGGCCTCCGCTCTCCAGCGGGTACCGAAACCGAACCAACTCGCCCACGTGGTCCTCGTGCCTTACCTCCACATCCGAAAGCGCAGTCTCGCACCGGGGGCACCAATTGATGATTCTCTTGCCACGGTAAATCAGACCCTCGTTGTAAAGGTCCACGAAGACCTTGCGGACCGCCCCCGACAGGCCTTCGTCCATGGTAAAGCGCTCGCGGCTCCAATCGCAAGAGGACCCGAGCCGTTTCAGCTGCTCGATAATCTTGCCGCCGTAAATTTTCTTCCACGCCCATACCCGTTCAACAAACTTCTCGCGGCCAAGATCGTGCCGGGTTAGGCCCTCTTTACGAAGTTCCCTCTCGACGACATTTTGGGTCGCGATGCCTGCATGGTCGGTGCCGGGCAGCCAGAGGGTTGCGTAGCCTTGCATGCGCCGATAGCGCACAAGGATGTCCTGCAGGGTGTTATCGAGAGCGTGCCCTATGTGAAGGGCGCCGGTGACATTCGGGGGTGGTATGACTATGCAAAAGGGCTTTTTGGTTGGGTCGGGCTCGGCATGAAAATACCCGCCCTGCTGCCATTGCTCGTAGATCCGGCCTTCAACCTGGGCGGGATCGTAGACCTTTTCCATCTCTGTCATGTGAAGTGACAAGATAGCGCGCGATCCGGCTACAGGTCGCCTCGCGGCGAATTTCTAAGCTGAGCGCTCGCCTCGTTCAGCCCGCTTTGCGGGCTTTTCCGGAGTTCGCGGCACCAGAGTGGGGTTAACCTTCTCTAGCACCGTTGCGGTATCGATCTGACACTTGCCGATGTCTTTGCGGGAAGGCAGGTCGTACATCACGTCGAGCAGCACCTCTTCCATGATTGCCCTTAACCCTCGGGCGCCCGTGCCGCGCAGCATCGCCTGGTCGGCTATCGCCCCTAGGGATCCATCGCTGAACTCGAGCTCGACTCCGTCGAGGGCAAAGGTCTTGTGGAACTGGCGAACCAGAGCATTCTTGGGCTTGGTGAGGATTTCAATCAACGCTTCGCGGTCAAGGTTGTGGACGCTTGATATCACCGGCAGACGGCCGACAAACTCGGGGATCAAACCAAACTTGAGCAAGTCCTCGGGCAAAACGTTGCAGAGGATCTGGCCGAGATCTTTTTGTTCCATCTTTCGGATGTCGGCCCCGAACCCCATGCTGCGCTGGCCCACACGAGCCTCGATTATTTTCTCAAGGCCGGCAAAGGCGCCACCGCAAATGAACAAAACGTTCGACGTGTCGATCTGGATGAATTCTTGGTGTGGGTGCTTGCGACCCCCCTGCGGTGGAACGCTGGCGGTGGTCCCCTCGAGAATTTTTAGAAGCGCCTGCTGAACGCCTTCGCCCGAAACGTCGCGGGTAATTGAAGGGTTCTCGGATTTGCGGGCGATCTTGTCGATCTCGTCGATGTAGATGATGCCGGTTTCAGCCTTCTTCACATCGTAGTCGGCAGCCTGAATCAGCTTGAGTAAAATGTTTTCGACATCTTCGCCTACATAGCCGGCTTCGGTTAGTGCGGTTGCGTCGGCAATGGCGAAGGGGACGTTCAGGATCCGAGCAAGAGTCTGTGCCAGCAACGTCTTGCCGCAACCGGTGGGGCCGAGCAGCATGATGTTGGACTTTTGCAATTCAACTTCATCGTCGGCCTTTACGCCCGCCTGGGTCCGCTTGTAGTGGTTGTAGACGGCAACCGAAAGAATCTTCTTCGCTTGTTCCTGCCCAACCACGTAATCGTTCAGGAACTCGTAAATTTGCTTGGGCTTGGGGAGCTCCTCGAGCTTCAGCTCGGAGGTTTCAGTGAGCTCCTCTTCGATAATTTCGTTGCAAAGATCAATGCACTCGTCGCAGATGTAGACGCCGGGACCAGCGATCAATTTCTTGACCTGTTTCTGCGATTTCCCGCAGAAGCTACATTTGAGGAGATCTCCCCCTTCGCCGAACTTGGGCAACCTAGCCTCCCGCCTTTACCCTAGTGACCGCCTTTACCCTAGTGACCGTCTTTTGACGATTCACTAAGTGCTCGAATCGCTGCTGGCTTCTTCCAACTGCTTCATCATTACTTCAGACTGATCCCGGCGAGCCAGGATGTCATCAAGGATACCGTACTCCTTGGCCTCATCTCCGGTCATGAATTTGTCACGATCGATGTCCTGACGCACTTTTTCGATCTTCTGGCCGGTGTGGCTAGCAATTATCTCGGCCATTCGCTCACGTAAAGCAAGCACCTCGCGGGCCTGGATGTCTATGTCGGTGGGGGTCCCCTGAAAACCCGCCGAACCCTGATGGATCATGATTTTTGCGTTCGGAAGTCCAAATCGCTTGCCTTTGGCGCCGCCCGCAAGAAGGATCGCTCCCATAGACATCGCCATTCCCAGGCATAGCGTTGACACCGCCGGCTTGATGTACTGCATGGTGTCGTAAATCGCCAGACCCGCATAGACTTGACCGCCCGGGGAGTTGATGTACATGTGAATGTCCCGGTCGGAATCCTCCGATTCGAGGAACAAAAGCTGAGCGGTCACCAGGTTGGCTACGGCATCGTCGATAGGCGTTCCGAGGAAGATGATCCTCTCTTTGAGCAATCTTGAGTAAATGTCATAGGAACGCTCTCCACGGCTGGTCTGCTCGACCACCATGGGAACGAGATAGTTATCCATTGCTACTCCTGTTCCGGCGCTTTTTCAAGCCCCTCAAGGTCGTTTTCCGCAGCCCCGGCGGGGGCGTCGGTGTCGTCTTCCGGCGCCTTTTCGGACCCCTCGCTTAATGCCGGGGCAACCGGGCTACCGTCGTGTTCTGTTATTTCGGAATGCTCGACTAGAAAGTCGAGCGCCTTGCGTCGAAGGATATCACCGGCCAGAACATTGGCCCGCCCGGATTCCTGAAGTTCCTTCAAAAGCTCCTCGGGCGCCTGGCCTGACTGGCGAGCGTGGGCGGCGACCTCGAATGCGATGTCTTGATTACCGACTTCGAGTCCCTCGGCTTTGGCTATCGCCTCGAGTAAAAGATCGGCCGCAACGGTAGCGTTCGCGGCTTCGCGGGCGCCCTTGACCAATTCCTCTTCCGAAGAGTCGTTAGCCTTCAGATACTGATCCAATGTGAGGCCCGCCCTTTCGAGTTCACGGATAAGGCGCGACAAACGTGCTTCGGTTTCTCTTTGCAGCAGTGAATCCGGAATGGGAATCTCAACGCCGTCGACCAATTCCTCGACGATCTGGTTTTGAACTTCCAGATCAGCCTGATACTTCTTCACCGATTCAATACGGGTACGAAGCTCTGCTTTCAATTCATCAAGGGTGTCGAATTCTGATGCCATCTTTGCGAACTCGTCGTCGGCGTCGGGAAGCTTTTTGGCCTGCACCTCCTTCACAACCACCTGAAAGGTCGCTTCTGCCGACAAATCAGCGGAGGTGGACTGTGGTCCGGGAACAACAAGTCCGCTCGGCGTAGTGGTCTCGGCCCCCTGGGCCGGGGTGGGATCCTCGGCCATCTTAGAGTTGAACTTCACAATGTCGCCTGCTTTTTTTCCTTCCAGCTCATCATCTAGCTCGGCAACGAAACTGGCCGAGCCGATCTCGTAGACCAGGTCAGAAGTGCTCAGCTCTTCAATCTTTTCACCGTGGCGTGTGCCGAAAACATCCATCGTTACGAAGTCACCCCTGGTCGCGTAGCGAGTAACAGATTCCAGGGTTCCGAACTGCTCTCTCAGACGGTCGAGTTGGGCGGCGACATCTTCATCGGTGGCCTTCCATTCGGGACGCTTGATTTTGAGTCCCTGGTAGTCGGGGAGCTTGAATTCGGGACGCACTTCAACTGTGGCGATGAAATTGAGGGGCTCACCAACCTCAAAGCTGGTCACCTCAATTTCGGGCTGGGTAAGGGGACTCAGAGATTCTTCCGTTGCTGCCTGAGCGTAGAAAGTCGGAAGTGCATCGCGCAAGACCTCGTCTTTGATCGTATCTTTGCCGATGCGGCTTTCGATGACCGCTTTGGGCGCCTTTCCGGGTCGAAAGCCGGGGATCTTGACTTCGCGAGCAAGGCGCTTGAGTGCCGCCTGGTAAACCGGTTCGACTTCCTCGGGCGAGACCGCGACGGTCAGCTTGCGCTTGGTAGGGCTTTCAGGCGCGACGGTAGTTTGCATGAGTGCTCGGCATCGTAACCTGATTCAGGCCACTAGCACTCGCACCGTTGGCGGAATTACATAGACGGGCTGCTGGACGGTGAATCCTGCGCCCGTGATTGTGACTTGATGTGTTGTTGTAGTCGTGCGCCCGGAGGGACTCGAACCCCCAGCCTGCCGGGTAGAAGCCGGCTGCTCTGTCCAGTTGAGCTACGAGCGCAAATGAATTGTTTCTGAATTCAGTTTAAGGCCAAGGCTTTCGTCGAACTCGAATCCATAACGCGGCGGGTCGATATTTTCGCCTATCCTTAAAATGTACGGGATGTAGCGCAGTTTGGTCAGCGCGCGGCGTTTGGGACGCTGAGGCCGTCGGTTCGAATCCGGCCATCCCGACTTTAAATTTTTCACGTTTGCACCCGTAGCCTGTTCACGTTTGAGCCGGTGAGCAAGATAAAGGGATCGCGTCGGCCGTCTTTGGGGTCTGGTAAACCCCGGGGCTCACCGGAGTCTTGATTTAGA
>JBPCIX010000030.1:0-2635 GCA_051005875.1 Actinomycetota bacterium
CATCACCCCGGTCGCGGTGCCCTCCGACCCGCCGACCGTCGCGATGACGGTCAGCTGGCGACCCCGCGTCACGCCGTTGGTCGTCAGGGTGTTGGCAGCCCACCGCAGGTTGGCGTCACTGGTCTCCTGCGCAAGGACGATGCACCCGTCGGCCTCCGAGAGCGCGAGCGCCCGCTCGACGACGTCCTGCGCCCCCATGTCATTCGTCATTCGTTCACCGCAATCATCGACCTTGCTCCGCTGCGGTCTGCACGATTGCTCATCGACCGGCCTCCGCCTGGGTGTTGAGGATCCGCACGCCGCGGAAGAGCGTCGAGGGGCAGCCGTGGCTCACGGCCGCGACCTGGCCGGGCTGTCCCTTGCCGCAGTTGAAGGCCCCGCCGAGGACGTAGGTCTGCGGTCCGCCGACGGCCTCGAGGGACCCCCAGAAGTCGGTGGTGGTCGCCTGGTAGGCAACGTCTCGGAGCTGGCCCACGAGCTTGCCGTTCTCTATGAGGAAGAACCGCTGCCCGGTGAACTGGAAGTTGTAGCGCTGCATGTCGATCGACCAGCTCTTGTCGCCGACGATGTAGATGCCCCGGTCCACCCGCGAGATGAGCTCCTCGGTCGACGGACCTGCTTCGGCGGGCTGGAGCGAGACGTTGGCCATCCTCTGGATCGGCACGTGACCGGGGGAGTCGGCGAACGCGCACCCGTTGGACCGCCCCAGGTTCTTCACCCGGGCCATAGCCCGGTCGATCTGGTAGCCCACGAGCAACCCGTCGCGCACGATGTCCCACGACTGCGCCTGGACGCCCTCGTCGTCGTAGCCGATGGAAGACAGCCCGTACTGCGCGTTGCGGTCACCTGTGACGTTCATGACGTCCGAGCCGTACGTCAGTGAATCGAGCTTGTCGAAGGTCGCGAACGAGGTGCCGGCGTAGTTGGCCTCGTAGCCCAGCGCCCGGTCGAGCTCGGTCGCGTGACCGATCGACTCGTGGATGGTGAGGAACAGGTTCGACGGGTGGATCACGAGGTCGTAGAGACCCCTTTCGACCGACGGCGCACGCAGCTTCTCACTGAGATGGTCGGGCATCTCGTCCAGCTCGCCGGCCCAGTCGTACGTCATGCCGGTGACGTGCTCCCACCCGCGCCCGACCGGCGGCGTGAGTGTCCGCATCGTGTCGAAGCGACCGGATTCCTTGTCGGTGCCCACCGCCTCCAGCGCCACGTTGACCCGCACGCGTTGCTGTGTTGTCGTGGTGCCGGCGAGGTCGGCGGAGAACTTGTTCTCCATCACGGCATGGGCCGATGCCTCGGCGTGCGCCACGATGTCGTGTGCCAGCAGGCCGGAGCTCCACTCGGCGAGCAGCGACACCTTGTCCCGGTCGGGGACGGAGAACGGGTCGATGTCGTAGTCGGAGACCCAGGTGACATCGCCGTACGCCGGCTCCTCGGCCATCGCGACCCGCTCGGTGGACAGCGGCCGGCTCACCTTCGCCACCTCGATCGCCTGCTCGGCGACCCGGACGGCCGCCTCGGGTGTCATGGCCACATCGCTGGCGAAGCCCCACGTGCCGTCGTGCACGACGCGCACGGCGAAGCCGACGTCCTCGCTGTTGCTGGTGCCGTCCAGCCGCGCGTCGCGCAGCGCCAGGCTCTGGTCGCGGATCCGCTCGACGCGGAGGTCGGCGTGCTCAGCCCCCAGCTCGCGGGCCCGGGTCAGAGCCGCATCGGCCAGCTGGCGCAGCGGGAGGTCGGTGAAGGCCTCGTCGACATGTGCGGGCACGTGCGGCTCCTGGGGGAGGTCTCGGGAGGGCGCGGTGTCACGGGCGCGCATCGGCTACGACCCTAACGGTCTCGCTGCCCGGCTGGCAGGATTGCGGTGTGCCGTCACCGCCCGAGGACAGCGTCCATCCCGAGGACCGCACGGCGTGGCGCCGGTGGTTGGAGAAGAACCATCCAGAGTCCCGCGGCGTCTGGCTGGTGACCTGGCGCAAGGCGAGCGGACGGACGCCCTTGTCCTACAACGACTCGGTGGAAGAGGCCTTGTGCTTCGGTTGGGTCGACAGCCTGGGTCGCGCGCTCGACGACGACAGGACGATGCTCCGGTTCACCCCGCGTAAGCCGGGCAGCGCTTGGTCCCGGCCCAACAAGGAGCGGGTTGCACGCCTCGAGGCCGCGGGGCTGATGGCTCCGGCAGGTGCAGCCGCGATCGCCGTCGCACGCGAGAACGGGGCCTGGACGCGGCTGGACGACGTCGAGGACGGGGTCATCCCACCGGACCTGCAGTCGGCCTTCGAGGAGCGCCCTGGGTCCAGGGAGCAGTTCGACGCGTTCCCCCGCTCGGCGCGGCGCGGCATCCTCGAATGGATCGTGCAGGCCAAACGGCCGGAGACGAGGGCGCGCCGCATCCTCGAGACGGCCACCCTCGCGCAGCGTGGCGAACGAGCCCGATAGCGTCGCGCCCGTGACGGTGGACGACAGCACGGCAGCGACGGGTCGCAGCGTGCTCGTGACGGGTGGCAACCGGGGCATCGGCCTGGCCATCGCTCGTGCCTTCGCGGACGCGGGCGACAAGGTGGCGGTCACCTATCGCTCGGGTGAGCCTCCCGAGACTCTGCTTGGCGTGCGCTGCGACGTGACCGATGCCGCC
>JBPCIX010000031.1:0-13420 GCA_051005875.1 Actinomycetota bacterium
CTTGAGAAGCTCAAGAAGATCCTGGAAGAATCCTAAAGCGAGGGAGCCCTAATTTGCCCGCCATTTGAGGAGGGCCCTTCACTCGTGCTCACTGCGACCATTTCCAGAGACTCCTGCGGGATGACTACAGTAGAGGCCCAAAATCCTTCCGATACACTGAAGTCAGGTGTACAAAAAGGGGTTTTCTTCCATCTTTTGTACAACCCCCGCCGGGGTGCCGGGGTGGGGCCGGTAGAAATGCTTGAAACCGTTGGTAGGCCGGTTGTGGTTTGGCCGCCGAGAACGCCAAACGCGGTTTGGCGAACGCCTCGTTGCTCATAGGAATTCTTGACCGCTACGGAAAGGGGCCGTGGGCCTTATTCTGCCTTAGGGGGCCGACTCCCGGTCAGCTACATCTCGCTCTATCGGCTCGTAGGGGATAATGTGACCAACAAATGCTTTTCTAACCAGCGGCAAGGAGGAACGTTTGAGCGGCAAATCTGGAAGTAAGGAAGGCTCTGCCTCGGAGCGGCAGCAAATCCAACGGGAACTTCTTGAAGAAGCTAGCAAGATTCCGGGCGTTGCAGAGGCAATGGCCGCGTACGCATCGCTTGAACAGTACGCTCTGCAGGTGGGTCATGCGACATCCACCCTTCGTTATGCTACTGGAGCGAATCGCTAGTCATGCCTAGCTGGGGAGAGATCCTCGGCGAATTGAAGCAGTCATTTTCCAGCCCCGGTGGTCCGCCCGATTACGATGGAATTCGCCGAAAATATCTGATCGCGCTCCACGCGAATACAGGGCGAAATACAATCCTTTACGCGACCGACTGGTTCAACAAGCCGGGCCCAGGTTCCTCGATCACCTTAGAGGACATGCAGGGCATGATGGAAGTGTGTCGGGGTCTTCGGGGACCGGCTCTGGACCTCATCCTTCATAGCCCCGGCGGTAGTGCTGAGGCGACGGCGAGCATAGTTCGTTATCTTCGAAGGAAGTTCTCTGACATCCGTGTCTTCGTCCCCCTGGCAGCAATGTCGGCCGCGACCATGTGGGCGCTTTCGGCAAACGAGATCTATATGGGCAAACATTCCCAGCTCGGGCCCGTAGATCCTCAGCTCATAACCGCCCAAGGCCAAGCACCGGCGAGAGCGATAATTGAGCAATTTGAGAAGGCTAAAGAGGAAATTTCAGAAAATCCAGCGCTCTTGGGGGCATGGGTACCAATTCTCCAGCAGTACGGCCCGGCGCTCATCATTCAGTGCGAGAAAGCTGAGGAGTTGGCTCGGAAACTAGTTGGGGAATGGCTGGAGAAGTACATGTTTGGCGCTGAGAGTAACGGTGCGGCCAAGGCGAAGAAGGTGGCCGATTGGTTCGCCGATTACGCCACACACCCATCTCACGCGCTGGGTATAAGCCGGGATGAAGCGAAGAAGATTGGTGCGAACATTCAGGATCTTGAAAAAGATCAGGAGCTACAAGACCTTGTGCTAAGCGTTCACCACGCGACAATGCACACCTTTGCGGGAACGGGGGCAGTTAAGGTGGTTGAGAACCAGTCTGGCAGGGCGTTTGTCAAAACGGCCCAAGTCTTTCAGTTCCAAGTGCCGGGGATGCAGTCCTTGGGCCCTTCTCTTGTACCTGGTGCGCCAGGATTGCCTTTCACGGCTTAAAAGATCTCACGCCTTGGCCAATCAGGTTGACCCCGGCCAATTGGATACCTTCCGCTCGTAGCATTTGTTCTCGGCGTCTTTCGGCTCGCCGGATCAGCCTCCTTAGATTCAAGATTCAGAAGCGGAAACCGTGTAGTGTGGAAGAATCGCAACTCAGAATCGTTCAGGTGAAAATCGGAGTAGCTGGTTTCCGATGTTGTACTACTACTTGGCAACCATTCTGGGATTGACACTCCTGCTGGTCGGCAGCATTTCGGCAGCCCAGGGCTTGGTGCACAGGGCCATTCCAGAATCTTCTCCGGATTATTATGTCGAGACCACAAAATCGGGGGAGAATGGCAAGGATGTCTCCCTTTCACCAAGTGAACTGGCCAAGGCAAAAGCCCAAGCGCGCCAGGAAGCTCGCCAAACAGGCGCTGGCGAAGCGCTCGACGGACTGATAGAAGCGATCGTGGGCGCTCCAGTTTTCCTTTGGCACTTGACGCAAGTCCGAAAGCGTGAGCGTGAAAGAATTTCGGTGCTCTCCGAAACAAATCCGAGGGACTTAACTGCTTCGGGTTAGGCGCGACTCACCGTTTGTACACCCTTTGGACCAGGACAATTGCTTCGAACCAAAACTCGACGGCTAGCTGTGGTTCCGTTTCTCCGCGGATTGGGTACCAAGGCCATCACCCTGATACGCAAAGAAAATTGAGTTCTAGGTCAAGGGCATCGGTGGATTGGCCTCTCCGAATACAACGCGCCATGGCCAAGCGTTGGCGCGTTTTAGTGCGATTCTCTTCGCGAGGCGCTGTTTACCAAACACCGTGAGCAGAACCTTCGCCGGGCAACTGGGAGCCAGAGCGAGCATTAGCATTGGGACAAATGAACAAATCCGGACCTGAAGATGAAGACTCATGGCGAGCGGTTTTTCGAAGCGATCCTTTTGGGACGGTCCACGGAATCCTCGGAGCGCTAGGGCTCACCATCGCGATCATCATAGGAATTATTTGGGGCATTTTAGCTGGAGGCCCAGCTACTTGGATCGCGCTTGGCGCCTCGGTTCTGTTCGCCATTCTGGCCTCCCGGCTGGTAACGAAGAGGTAACTGTCCGCTGAAGGCAACGCCTGGCTAATCCTTGTTCTCACGGCGGTGCGGTTAGTTGTCTTCGTAGGGGGATTGCATTATAGGGTAAATATAGGGTATCCTATGTTGTCGTGAACCACTTCGAGCAGCCCTATCTTGTTCGCCTACCCCCCCAACTTGGTCGACGGACGTTTGACCTCTTGAATGATCCTGTCTCACCGTACCGAGACTTCAGTGAACTCGTCGCCATCGCCTTGGAGAACTTGCTTACCCTAGGCCAAGCCCCGGTGGATTCGAGGAGTCAAGATGCCACGGAAGCGACCAGTCAGGACCTCCTCATTGAGGGCGAGTTCTTGACGCTTCCAAAGGACGTGACTGTGGAAACCGCTTCTCCACAGAGTTCAGGTAAGTCGTTGTTCGTTCTTACGAACCGACTAAATCCGATCCCGGTTGCTGCTCGGATTCTTCTAAACATGACTTTACGGAATGGGAGTTGTCCGGGGGTTGATGATTTCGTCAAAACAGCAGGTATGTACGCTCGGGATCTGGGACTGAGGCTGCGCAACGAAGATGAATCTCATGGAAGAAAGGGTCCAGAGAGAAGATCAGTCGCCTGGCCGGTAGGTGAGGACGCGTCAAAGAGTCTTGATAGATTCAAGGGCTCCTTCCTACTCGGTGACCCAGGCCGGGGCGACGATCCAGGTGCTTTGGTCGAACTGGGAGTGGCGACTCTCAAGGGCGGTCTGGTTTTCCTGACCGAGTTGGGCTTGCAGCTCGCTTTGGCGCCAAGCAGCCTGCTTGGTGAGGCCTCCGGATCGACCTGCTCCAAGGAGCAGCAAGGCCTTCTCCTAGTGGCCGTGTCTCGGATGCCGGCCGAAATGGAGGAAATAGGCCATTTTCTAAATGCCCTCAACAACTCCAATGGCAGTCAAGCAGGCATCGATCGGCGGCTGGGTCTTTCGCACAAGAATTGGACACAGAACTTTGTTATCGCCCATCGAGCGGCGATGTTGGGACGACTGAGGGATCTTGGACTTATTGAAACATCCGGTAGAGGCATAAAGGCCGTTTTGACGATGACACAGGAAGGCGCAAAGTTCATGGAAAAGGAAACGGATGGAGGAGTGATAGCGTGATTGCGATCAATGGAAGTCTATCGAGCCAAGTGTTCGAGATAAGGACGGACGGCGAGTGTGAAGGTTGGCTGCGGAATGTGGATAAGCAAATCGGAGGCATTTCGTGGAAGCCGCTCGGAGGGATGGAGAACAATGTCCATTCCGTGGAAGTTGCATCAGATCCTGCGGGTGCCATCGTCGAACGTGTCACGAACGCAATCGACGCAGTTATTGACCTTGAGGCTGTTAAACGAGGAGAGATGCCTGCTAGCCCACATCTCGCTGCGCACAAGTTCTTTGGGGTTCCAACCGGTGGCATAAGCGAAATGGCTCTGCGCGATCGTCAGAAACTGGCAGACCTCATCCGGGTTACAAATCAAGAATCAGGGAACCAGGAACGGCCGACGATCGAGATTCAAGATGGGGGTTCGGGGCAGCATCCGACTGAATTTGACAAGACCCTGTTGTCCATAATGGCCTCGAACAAGAAGTCAAAACGCCACCAGATGGGCGTCTATAACGCAGGAGGCGCGGCCGCGTACGCCTTTTGTAGCTACACCATTATCGTCTCCCGGCGAGCGCCGGATTTGCTGAACGGAATGCCCGACGAAGTTGGAGTAACAGTTGTTAGGTACAACGAATTGGATCCGGAAAAATTTAAGTCGGGTACGTATGAATATTGCGTGGACAGCAAGGGCGATATTCTTAGAATGACACTTGAAGGCAATGCTCTTCCAAATCTCCCGTTTGGAACGTACGTGAAACATATTTCCTATGAACTTTCTTCTTATTCAAGGTCGGCTCACGAACCGAAAAATAGTCTTCACCACCTTTTTAATGCAGCCCTTCCTGATCCGGCAGTTCCTTTCTGGGTAGAGGAGCGGCGGGTCGACCGATTCCCCAGCCTCAAGGGGGCTGGCGAGCGGCGCGGAATTTACGGACTTATCGCGCGGCTCATGGGTGCTGGCACTGCTGATTATCGCGATGATAGAGGACCGATTTACTTGGGGCCCGAGAACGGAAGTGTCATGCTTCGCTACCACATACTCAATCCGGAGCAAGACCCAGGTGCCTTTGTCACCCCCAATCAAGGACTCTCTTTTATCCTGAATGGACAGCGGCAGGGAACCAAAGATCGCTATTGGATTAAGCGATCGACCCAGCTGAACTACATTTGGAATCGCCTCTTAGTCTTTGTGGACTGCAACGGCTTAACTAGCACCGCGAAGCGGCAAGTCTTCGCCTCTACTCGGGAGTCAAGTAAGGAAAGTCCCCTATCCCGAAAGATTCTTGATCGCGTGCTGGAGGAACTGCTGCAAGACGAGGAACTGACCGCCCGAGATGAGGAAGCCAGAGAAAGAAGCCTTGCTGCCGCCACGAAGGAAACGTCTGAGAAGGTGAAAAAACAGCTTGCCCATAAGATTGCCGGATTTGTCAAAGGAACTAGTGCGGGCAGTAAAGGCGGAGCCAGACAGAAGACAACAAAGCCGGTTCCTCGCCGGCCGAGCGTTCCCCGGAAGCCGCGAGACACCGATGATTCAATGATGCTGGATATTCCAGACACGCTGGAGATTCGAAGTGATGATCCGGTGAGAATCTATCCAGGGAAGAGCGCTCCCTTAGTGATTTTCATCAATGCCAAGAATGGATTTTTGCCAGCACATTCAAACGCTCTTTCGGTGGTCCTGGGTGGTGAATTAAAAGACAAGGTGAGGCTGGCCTCGAAGGGTCGTTTGGTTGGTGGGATCGCAAGACTCACGCTGGAAGCCGACGCAGATGCCCCCCTGGGATTCTCTGCCCTGACGGTGACGCTAGTAGAGCCATCGCTTGGTATCGTTCTGACCGCTGGCGGCAAAGCGGAAGTCGCAGAGCCTCCGCGTAATCAGGAGTCAAAAAAGGCAGGTGGTGGGCCAGACATCGACATCCATTGGATCGGAAGAGCTGGCTGGGACGAGCAGACTCCGGCGTGGAACGAGACAACAGCTGGCACAGCGGATGTTTATCGAGATGCAGTCGATGGGCAAGAGCATGTAATCGTTAAGGCAGAATTCCGATTGAACGAATCGTTCGAACCATACGAGCAAGTGACTGGAGCCAAGAGATTTTCCGCTGAAAAGATGAAGATATTTTCTGACATGTTTGCCTATCCGGTCTGTTGGGGGCTCTTTGAGCAAACCGTGTCCGAATGGGAGCGAGAGCGTGAGGCGGATGAAAATGGGAATCCAATCGAAATCGACGACGACTATGTCCGCGGAGAGCGAAGTAGGTTAGCCCGAGCCGTCCTGATGGCATTGGCCCCTGAACTCGCGGCGACGGTCGAGGGAGGAGAGTAGAGTCTGGCGTCAATGGTTCGACAATTCCAGCATCCGAATGTCGGATTATTTAGATGGCATGGATCAGGCCTATTGTCGACAACGTAAGCAAGAACTTTTCGACTCGTAAATCGGAGCGGAATCCATCAACGCCCTGGTGACGAAAGATTTCCCGAGCAGCCTTTGGCTGGAACAGTCCAACTCAAGGCAAACGTGAGAACTTCCGCTGAGTTATTGCGATATTGCAGGCGGTCTCTGTCCGTCCGCTGCTCTACCACCTAGGCCCTCTCAGCCGAACGAAGTCTTCGTCAAGAGGATAATGATCGGCGAGTTGGTAGCGAAGTTTGCGACCGCGCCTAATCCCCTGTCCCATGATGTCGCGCAATAGCGACGCAACGATTTTGGACGCTAGCAAGGGGGGCACGGCGTTGCCAATTTGGCGGCCCACTGTTCGTCGATCGCCTTCAAATCTAAATGAGCGAGGAAATGTCTGCAACGCGGCCAGTTCTGGAATCCTCAATCTTCGATTGTTCCAATGAAGAGGGCCTGTCCAAGGGCCGGGCGACGCTTGAATAGTCCAAGAGGGTCGGTACGGGCTTAGCTTGAGAAGGAAACTCCAAAATTTCGTCTCCGTTACAAATGTCGGCCGTGGGTGTCCTGCCCACTCCGTGTGCCACTTGTAATTCCAGCCTGGAGGAACCTCCCTGAGGTGTTCCAGCCAGCGCCCCCCGGGCGTTTCACCGGCTTCCTCGATGTGCTCCTTGTCCAAACTAGCGATCCAGCGTCCAGCTGTTTCGGGAGGTAGTAATTTGGCTTTGTTTTGGTTCGCGTCACGCCACCAATGTGTTGGCTCAAGCCTCTTGGGCGGATTCTTTCCAAGGTAGCCCGTGACAAAAAGTCGCGCTCGGGTTTGAGGTACGCCGTACTGCACTGAATGGACAAGTTGTGTTCTTGTGGCGTACCCGACTGATTCAGCTCCTTCGATCAGCGTGTCTATGACGTTTCGATGTTTGGGATGCATCAGACTTGCGACATTTTCGAAGATGAAACCTGCCGGCCTGGTCCCTTTGAGAATTCGAATGTAATGGTGAAGCAGCCATGCTCTCGGATCCTCTAAGCCCAAGCGTTGGTCCAGCAACCAGTATCCGGATTTTGAGAAGGGTTGGCAGGGGGGGCCACCGATCAGAAGAGCCGCCTCCCCGCGCTGAAGTCCAGCTACCCTCATCAAGCTTGCGGCAGAAACCCTCTCGATCGGCGTCGGAATGACTCTCAGTTTCGGAAACATTCGATGATTTGCCAGCAAAGTGCGGACGCAGTCGGGATCGGGCTCGACCCCAGCTTTGACGTCGGCCCCGGCATCCTGCGCGCCCAGGTCGAGGCCTCCAGCACCAGAAAACAGGCTGAGTACAGGCGGACCATCTGGAAGTGTAATCACAATGATGTAATTATACGGAGGGGGTGAGACAGAAAGGGGCGATCCGGAATGTCATGGTCATGAATGGACGAATGTTGGGATTTCACGCACCTCATCCAACCAGACACTAGGACCGCCTACAGTTTTCTCTCGTTGCTGTTGAGCTTTGACGAGTTCTGCCGACCCGTTTGATGGGCCCAGGCTTCAATTTCTGAGCGGCGCCATAGCCGGCAGCGGCCTTGGCCGAAGTCAATTACGGGGCGCGGCATATCAGCGTATCGCCGCTGATATGTGCTCACACTGTTCCGTTGGCTCAGGCCTAACAATTTGGCCACGCCGTAAACGTCGACTAGGTCTTCGGTCTTTATTGCAGATCCCATACCTATAGTTTACATAGGTTGACAAGTCTGCGGTTGTGCCCTAGACTACGTACGGAGACAACATTAAGGCCCCGGCGGTGCGGAAACACCCCGGGGCGTGATCGAACCTACGAAGGAGGTCCGACGTGAAACATTTTACCGATGCACCCAGCTGGGGTGCGGGCGTTATCTCAACCCATTCTGCACTAGTGGTTACCCGACCAAGTGCGCTGAGGCCTAGCGATTGCGGGAATGAGCCTTGTTGCAGTCTTCTCGACATCAGTCCGGCGAAGTTGCTTGGGCTCATTCTCAAGGAGATCAAGGGCTCTGGATTGGCTGATCAGACTGTTCAGCGAATGGCTGAGATCATGGTCCGGTTCACGGCTTACGTGGAACGCGGCCACCACGTCCAGTTGGTGAAGAACATCGCTGAGCAGCACGTCGAGGGCTTTGTTTTCGCCTCCCTCATTGGCCGACCGGGCCGCCGCCGGCCGGCGGTCGCGACCATGCATCTTCGGCGGACCGCCCTGAGGCTCTACTTTCGGACTGCTGGACAAATTGGCGTACATCTGGCCGACGGCGCCGCTCGCCTTTACCTGCCGCCCCGAACCGACCTGTCGATGCGGCCGTTGACTGACGACGAGGTGGCCTTGTGCCGGAGCTATTCGTTAAGAACTCTCAGGTCCACGCGGCAACCTGCGGCCTGGGCCTTAGCGGAGGCGACGGCTAAGCCGGCCGAAGCGGCGAACATCAGGGCGTCTCACCTACATTTGGGTGAGGGACGGGTCTGGATTCCGGACCAGTCAAAGCCGCAGGGCCGCTGGGGCTATCCGTCGGAATGGGGCCTCAAGCAGCTTCGTCGACGCCTTGCGGCATCGCCCCCAAATCCGGGCGAGGATCCGCCGGTTGCTCATTCGTCAAAGGGATCGCAGGAAAGCCGCAGGGTTTCTTCTTCTACGGCGATTGAGGAAACGCTTCGCCGGGCCGGGCTATTCGGCGAGCGAGATATCCGGCCTTTGTCGGTGACCGCCTGGGCCGGGCGGAAGGTCTTCGAAGAAACCGGCCGGATCGAGGAAGTGGCCTGCCGGTTGGGGTTCCGAAGCTTGGACCGAGCAGCCAGGCTGATCTGCTGGGATTGGGCCGAAGAAAAGACCGGCGCAGGCCCGAGTAGCCGAGCCTAATGAGCGGCAGCCCTTACGGGGTTGCCAAGCTTGAACGGCTGGAGGCGATTCTTCGTAGTACGGCCATTTATGAGCTTGGCAAGCTGGTTCCCTCGGCGCACGTCACCGCCGGAGGCCGGCGTCGCCGATTCCCCGGTTACGCGTTCTTCTTTTATGAGGCGCTCATAAGCGTGTATTCGAGCGCTCGCCAAGTTGAGGCAGAGCTCAGTCATCCTGTCGTCTGGCGTTTCGCCCGCCGCCTCACCAAAAAGTTGTTTCCCGCCGAGCCGGAAATGTGGCTTCCGAGGACACCAATCCGCCGCCATCACTACCTGTACGCCCGCAACCGCTATCTCCAGGAGTCAAAGAGCCTGAAGGCCATAGCGAGTCTGCATCGCCAAATAGCCGCAAATCAAGCCCGGGAATTGGGCTTGATGGATCCGAAGGGCCCGGGCACCTGGACGAGCCCCGATCCCACCCGCCTGGTCCACGCCGACGGCAAGGTCATAACTCCGCTGTTCAAAGCAAAGCCCGGAGAAGTCCGCGTGAACAAACAGACCGGTGAGGCCAGAGATTTGCAGTTTGAGCCCGATGCCGGGCTTCACTTTGAAGGGACAGGAGAAACCGCTTGGGGGACCAAGTTTGTGATTGTGGCGGCACGTTCAGGCCGGGCCCACGGGCGGATCATTTTGGATGTCGAGTGGGTCGCCAAGCCCGGGGCCGAGGCGGCAGGAGCTATGGACTCTCTCGTGCGGCTTGCTCCCGCAATCCCGGGGGCGCAAGCCGTCGTCTACGACAATGCCCTTAGAGGCGTACACCATCAGAGGCTGTTGAGGGAACTCGGCCTGATGCCTATCAACAGGGTCGCTGCCTTGGCCGCCGGGGAAAAGAAGTCTACGCATACCCACGGCGACAGAGTCGAAAAGAGCGTCCATGTTGAGAGCAGAAAAGTAAAGCTCGCCGACGGGTCGGTCCGGACCTATTCGCTCTACGCGCTTGGGGGCGCCATTGGGCTCGGAGAATTAACTGATGGGGGAGAACTGGAGTTTGTTGAATTGAAGCGCCTCCGCACATTGCGTCTGGGGAGCAAGGCCGGCGCCTATCGCTGGTACAACGAGTACCGCCTACCGCCTGAATACGGCGCGGAAAAGATGAGGGTACGTCTGTATGGAAACGCCGAGGACAAGGCCCGCCGCTTTAACCGGACTGAGAACATTCGTCCCATATCGCCAACTGAGCCAGCCTTTAAGAAGCTCTTTGGCCGCCGAAATGATTGCGAGGCCATCAACCGGGATCTTGTCGACTCAATGTGGTTGGGGAGGGCCCACAGCGTGGGCCACGCGCGGCAGCATCTCAATCTGATCGGTTACGCGGTCATGGTCAACGCCCTCGCGTTGCACCAGCACCGAAAGCGTCGCGAGGACCTGGCTGCGGCCTGACGTCCGCATCCTAGGAAAAGCTTAGAAGCGGGCAGGCTTCATTCGAGCGCGCCAGAACCGCTTTCGCACTCTGGAACTGAACCAATCTCAGCCTATCAACATCCTTTCGTCCTTCTGAGGCCGAAAACCCTTCGGGTAAACTCCTGTTTGGTGGCTGTCGCTGGGTTTTCTTCCACTTTTTGTACAACCCCCGCCGGGGTGGGGCCGGTAGAAATGCCTAAACCCGCTGGTGGAGGGCTTGTCGCTAAGCCGCCGAGAACGCCAAATGCGATTTAGCGAACGCCAGGTTGCAGATTAGCGCCGGGATCTAGTAAGCGCGCCGCCTACGCACCTGGATTTGGCTGGCAAGGTTGCCGACAGCTGCACGAAGGAGAGAGCCCAAGTCATCGTCTTCACCGTACCGGGGAGAGTTCATTGTGACGATGCGTTTGGGTTTTAGGAATTCCAAGAAAGCGCGTTTCGCCTTGGCCTGATCTGACGGGTCGAAGACTCCGAAGCCGATGCCTCCGTTACTTCCTATCAAGGAGAAACACGGAATGTCGGTCAATCCGTCACCAACATAGATCATGTTTTCCATCGGGATCGGACGCATCTCTTCGGGGATGGCCATGTTGACGAGAAATGGATTCTTTAGTGCATCTTCCTGAGGTATGCCCTTGTTAATTTCAAAGATGTAGCGAGTTTTCTCAGTGAAGGTCACACATCGCTTGACATAGGAAAGATAGCCTTTATCCCCTTCATCCAATTCGCTTCCATATACCGCTTCGAAGTACTGATTGACTATCTGGCTACCCAGGATCACTTCTCGAAGTCCTCCGGAAATGACGTAAAAGTCAATTAGCACTTTGGCCTCGTTAGCGATGGCGCGAAGGTCGTCAAAGAATTCAGGCAGTCCATCGAAGAAGTCAGCGTCTAGGCTTGCGCCAAACTCTTTCAGTTCTGGATTTGTAAGTTTCCCCAAAGGCAGGTCGTCGCCTACATTTTCCAAAAGCAATCGAAGCCAGGCCAGTGCTGGGTCGTACCCGTTTTGCACGAGGGTTTTTACATCCTTCTTCCAGAACTTGTCCGCATCCATCCCGTGGGAGCGCAACAGTTTTGTTGTCGAGTCAGGAGCCAGCGTGTCGTCAAAATCAAAGATGACGGCTATCGTTGAGGAATCAGCCACGGCTTCTAGCTTATTAGCGATTAAGCGGCAGACAATCGCTTTTAGGGCGGCTTACTTTTTCGCCTGTGCCTTTGGGATGTGTCCCTTTTTGGAACCGTTCTCACGCGAAGGCTGAACAAGTTTCGCCGTTAGATCACGCACGCGGGTGGCTACCGCTTTCATTTCCCGCGGAGTGAGACCCATTGCATCTGGGGAAGTACTGAGTGAATTCTTCATTACCGTCCTTTCGCTTGGCGCATGCAAGTTCATTGGGTGAGCGGCCCCTCCGCACTCAGAGCATAATTCCATCGTTGTAACTCTGTCCAATGCAGTCAATCCAGGCAATTCTAAGCAGGGGGGCCGACAAGTCGTTCCGCCAGTTTTTTTGCAGACGCGGCAGAATGCCAGCGAAAGCTGCAACTGCGCGGCCCGTCAACCCCTGCCAGTCACCCGCCGATCCGAAAACCAGATTTGATGTCCTCGACCCTGATTCTGTCACGGAGTACATCGTTATTGTCGGACCCGCCCGCTATTCTGTGGACGTATCTCGTAAGGTTCGTTTGTCGACAGAAGTGAATGGCATTGTTGTAATTTGTGACTAGACTCGCCAACATATGATAGAAATGAGGAGCGCCGGTGGCCACAACAACCACTAGTTTTGGCGTAGGCAGAAGGGAGAACCATGATTCCCGGCCCTTCTACAGGCGTGGACTAGCCCGTCTGCAGGAATCCAAGGACGAGTCAGTAGCTCGGTCCACGCAAGTGAACAGGGTCTATATTCACAGCGCCCAACAGATGCCTGAGCTGGAGGATAACAGTGTGGCCCTCATGGTCACGTCCCCTCCGTATCATGTCGGAAAGGACTACGACACCGACTCCAGCTTCCAGGAATATTTGGATTTGTTGGAAGCAGTATTCGCGGAAACCTATCGAAAATTGCAGCCGGGTGGCCGGGCCGTCGTCAACGTTGCCAATCTTGGTCGTCGGCCCTATGTGCCGCTGTCGCACCTCGTAACCGAACGCATGCTCAAGATCGGTTACTTGATGAGAGCCGAGGTTATCTGGCAAAAAGCAGCCGGCGCAAGTGGCAGTTGTGCGTGGGGAAGCTGGAGGAAACCGGCCAACCCCGTCGTAAGAGACGTTCACGAATATTGCCTTTGTTTTTCAAAGGGTCGGTTCGACCGTGTGACAAAGGGCGAGGCGACTATCTCGGCTGAGGAGTTTCTCGAGGCTACCTTGTCCATCTGGCAAATCTCTCCGGAATCGGCAAAACGCGTTGGGCATCCCGCCCCTTTCCCAGTGGAATTGCCCCGCAGATTCATCGAGCTCTACACGTACAGGGGGGAGCTCGTTTTAGATCCGTTCATCGGGAGCGGCTCCACCGGAGTAGCCTCTGTAGTCGCTGGCAGAGATTGGGTGGGTTATGAGATTGACCCCGAGTACGCTCGGCAAGCCGAACTACGAATAGCCGACCACCAGCAGAAAATTTTTGAAAAACAGCAAGCTGCAGAACGACTTTCAAGCTAGATCCACTCGTGAAGGAAGAACCGCTCAGGACGTAGCGCGCAAAATTCTACAGGGCTGTGGCTTCCAGATTGAAGAGCCATCCAATAGACCTCATCCTGAACTGGGTGTAACGATCAACTTCTCGGCCTTTGATCACGATGGCGGCCTGTGGTACTTCGACGTCGTCGGCTCCTTTACGAGTCAGCGGTCCGGCCTTCTACGAACAGATAGCGTCTGGAAGGCTTTAGGGAGGGCT
>JBPCIX010000032.1:0-16743 GCA_051005875.1 Actinomycetota bacterium
TAGTGGTGCCGTGTGTTTTTTGGCCCCCCTCCCACACGTCTGGAGGCGGGCTTCAGCCCCTCCACCCCCCCCCCCCCCCCCCCCCCGCTCGATGAGCCACTGGCTCTTTACACGCCTGCTCGGTCCCCCAACGGGGCAGCTCTTAAGACCTGCCCATCGGCGGCCGATAACTATGGAAACCGGACGTGTGAATCGCCGGCTATGGGCAGGCGGATGATCCGGACGGGAGGAAGAGAAGATGGGCTGGCGGCGAATCGCAGGAGCTTTTCTTGTACCTTTTTGGATTCTGGCCGTAAGTGCGCCCGCTATTGCGGAAACAACTTGCGTTTATGGGCTTCTTTGCGTCGAGACACCCGCGGTTCAGGCGCCGGTCCTGCCCTCGCCGGAGGCGGTAACCCAACCCGTCACTAACCTGCTCAGTCCACTTGCTCAGCAGGCGCTCAACACCCCAGTCTCAGTCCTCGAAGCGCAGCTGCTCAACCTGATAAATGTCGACCGAGTCGCCGGTGGGCTGCAGCCGCTGCAGTCAGTGGGATGGGCTCAGTCGGTTGCACGAGGCTTCTCGGAGACCATGAGGGCGGCCGGGACCATCTGGCATAACCCCGCCTACATGTCGGGCGGCCGCAAGGCAATGGGCGCCGATTTACTGGGCGAGAACGTGGGCTACGATCAGTCAATTCTTATGAATCATGTTGGACTAATGAACAGCCCGTCTCACCGGGTCAACATAATGGAGGCCCGGTACACGCACGTTGGGATCGGTATCGCAGTCTCGGCCGACGGCTCTAGGGTCTACGTAACTGAGGATTTCGCACGGATTCCGGGAACTCCGACTGCGGCGGCGCCCGCTGTGGCCAAGCCCGCGGCGGCCAAGCCAGCGTCGGTTAACAGAGCCACGGTGCAGCTAGCGGACGCTCCAACGGTTGCTCAAGCAGCTCCTGCCATCGAAACTCCCACGATCGCCTTGGCGGCCGGCTCGGGGATCGAATCCCGTGGGGCCTCTGGCGGCGCGCAAGGCACCTCCAAGGCTGCTGACAGCGACCAGATGGCGCCCACAAGCGCCACAGGACCTCTCGGGACAATGATGCCCGGGCTCGCCGTCGGTGTTGCCCTAGCCGTTCTAAGCTCCTTTGCGGTGGTCCTCAGAAGGGTGGTTGGGCTCCGGGGCTCCCGCGTCGTACATGCTTTCGATTAAGGCGGCGTGTTTTTCAATAAGCACTTTGCGTTTCACCTTTAGGGTTGGAGTTATTTCTTCGTCTTCCTGAGTAAAATCCCGAGACAAAAGCCGCCATTTCTTGATTTGTTCCGCATGCGAAAGGTTTGCATTTACCGCCGCAACAATCTCTTCAACCCGGCTCAATACATCCGGGTTCTCGGAAAGCTCGGCAGGACTGCCGGAAACCCCGTGGTCATCCGCCCACTTCACGGCGGCCTCAGCATCAAGCGTCAAAAGAGCCGTCGGGTATGGCCGCCGATCACCAATTACCAGCGCCTGGCCGATCAAAGCATCGAGCTTTAATTTGCTTTCTATGGCCTGAGGAGCAATGTATTTGCCGCCGGCGGTCTTGATCAGATCTTTCTTGCGGTCGGTAATTCGAAGGTATCCGGCGTCATCGAGTTCCCCCACGTCACCTGTCCTCAAAAAGCCTTCGGGGCTCAAGGCCTCCTTGGTCGCCTTTTTGTCTTTGTAATAGCCCTTGAAGACATTCGGGCCCCGAACCAGAATTTCTCCATCGGGCTCGAATTTCAGTTCCAGCCCTGGAATTGGGGGGCCGACAGCCCCGCTACGAACCTTGCCCGGCGGTGTTATTGCGGTGGGGGCATTCGTTTCGGTTTGTCCGTAACCTTCCACCAACTCAACTCCAATTGCCCTGATGAAATTGATCACTTCAGGCTCGATGGGGGCGCCACCAGTGACCGCCACTCGAACCTCTTGCATGCCGATGCCTTCCCGAAGTTTTGAAAGAACCAGTCGATCAAGCACCCTGCGTTTTAGCTTCAGCAGGACCGGCGCTTGCCGGCCGGCCTGCTCGAGCCTTATTTGTTCCAGGCCAAGGCCGATCGCCTTTTCAATCAAGTGTCGCTTGGGGTGAGCTTCAATCTTCGTCCTCATTCCGGCGTGAAACTTTTCAAACACCCTGGGAACGCCGATGAAGAATGTCGGCTTGCAATCTTTCAAGTTGTCCAGCAATGTGTCGAGCGACTCAGCGAACCAAACCTCCATGCCAAAGCAAATGCCGCCCCATCCCGAGTTCAACCGCTCGAATATGTGAGACAGGGGAAGATAAGAAAGAACCCTCTCTTCGCCATCCCGAAGGCCCAGCACCTGGCCCGAGGGCCGCAGTGCGGCAACGAACCCCCCGTGGGTCAGCATTGTTCCTTTAGGTGGACCGGTCGTGCCCGATGTGTAAACGATCGTAGCCAGATCATCTGGGACAATCGAAACCATGCGCTCGTCGATTTTCTGCGGAGCAGAATCTGCAAAACGCTGGACCTCGGCGATTGAACTCACCCAGTCGACGGGCTCCAAGGGCTTGTCGAACATGATCACACGCGCTAGGTCGGATAACCGATCCTTAACCTTGATGATCTTATCGAGCTGCTCCTGGTTCTCGACAAACGCAACTTTCGCCCGGCAATGGTCAAGAATGTAGGCAACTTGGTTGGGCGGGCTTGTTGGGTAGACGGGCACAGTCACGCCGCCGGCCATCATCGTTGCAATATCGGCCAGGATCCACTCAGGCCGATTTCCCGACAAAAGCGCCACCGGGTCACCCTTTTCAACCCCAAGGGTCATAAGGCCCCCGGCCAGGTCACGCGCTATCTTGCCCAGTTCCCCGAAGGTCATGGCCTTCCATTCGCTCCCGCGGCGCCACTTCGCTGCAATCAGCTCTGAGCTCTTCTCGGCCCGGTTAACAAAAATCTCTACAAGTGTGTCGCCCGGAATCGTCATATCTACTCCTTTACAGCCCGGCGGCCAGGCGATTGGAAGAGACAAAAGAGTCTGTCATGTAAAACGCCTCCCGCGTTAAAGCCCTGGTTTTTCGGCTAAAGATGACTGACAGCTCGCGGCGGCCATCCGGGTAATGCAGGAACACCTTGATGGTGCTTGCGTCGATCTCAAACTCATTCCACGACGATGGAGTCAGGCCCCGGAGCCGCTTTGTTGCGCAGGTTCCTGAGTTCGCGATCAACATGCCGTTGACGCCCCAGAAAAATGGCACATGTTTGTGCCCCGACAGCACGAGGTCAATGTCGAGTGTGGACAAATGGCTGAGCAAATCTCCTGCGTCGTGAACAATGTTTCGTTCCCGGCCCGTCCCTGGGATTGAAATTAGGTGGTGGTGAATAGCAAATACTTTAATATCGTCGGGGTCTTCGTATTGGGAGACTATCCAACGGTACCTGTCCCGGCCCACCCTGCCTTCGTTAACGTCCGGCTCCGATGAGTCCGCCCCCACAACGGTGAATCCGGTCGCATTAAGGCGCTCCGCTCGCTCAGGCTCAAACATCTGACGGTGTCTAGAAAATCGATTGCCAAAGAATCGTTCGAAGTGCACCCACCCAACATTGCGGGAGTCGTGATTACCCGGAACGATAACCTTGGGGGGCTCTATTTGAGCTAAAAGATTGGCAGCCGCCACATATTCGTCTTCGTATCCGGCGGCTGTGAGATCCCCTGCCACTATCACGACCTCGGGGCGCATTCGGTTAATTCGCTCGATGATCCCGGCCATCACATCATGCTGGAAAGTGGGCTCTCCCGCGTGGAGGTCCGATATTTGAACAATCCTTAGAGGGATCTCAGAGTAGGCCATGTTTGCTCAAGTCTCAAGTCTCAAGTGTAATGCCGGGTGCAAGTAGGATTGTCCATTATGAAACACCAAGTCCCGCATAGCCTAGTCCAAAGCCTTATGGCGATTCCCGATTTTGCCACGTTGGACGAGGACACTCTGCTTGCCATGGTCGGCGAGAGCATGAATCTTGTCTGGAAGCAAGGCAGTACGATATTTCGCAAAGGCGATAGGGGCCACGCCTTATACGTGATGCTCGAGGGCGAATGTTCCATCCACCAGGGCGACCGGCCCGAAGACGGCGAGGTTGCCCATCCGAAAGCAGGAGATTCGTTCGGGGAAATGTCGCTGTTGTTGAATGCCGTTCACGAGCTCACGGCAACCGCAGTGACCGACTGCGAAATCCTCGTGTTACTCAAACAAGCCTTTGAAAATCTTTTGGCTGCCTATCCCCAACTCACCGAGCATTTTTCGACCGTGCTGCGCAACCGTGCGCCTGAAATCAGGCAGCCGGTCTAAGGCGAGCAGCCTTATTGAACGCCTCGAGCGTCTTTTTCCCGCTCTGGGCCGCTTCGATTTCAAGCTTGTTGAGGTCTTTGCGCAGCGTTGCCAGAGGCTCCACTAACGGGCTCGTTGCAAGCGAATACACCTGCGAAGCCTCTGCCGGGGTGCGGTAAGTTTTGTTGTTCAGCTCTTTGAAGAATTTGTCGGTCCTATTGTAAAGACTGTCGTAATCGGGGAATCCCCGGGCAAGCCGGCCGTCGACCTTTGAATACTTGACCTGGGTATTGATTAGGGACTCAAGCGCGAGATCCAGCGCTTGCGCATACTTGCGGTCGGCACCGCGCCCCAGAGTTGCGTACAACTTTCGAATCTCGGTTCTGCCCTCCGCTGCGACCTTGACAATTCGAACCGCTATTTTTGGCAGCATAAGGTTGGCGTCGCGTGCCTCGTTCATCAACTTGGGCCCATCAATCCAGGCCGTCGTCGCCTCGGCAAGTCCAGCACCACCGGGCTTGCCGATGAGGTTCAATTCTTTGTCCAGCAGGTCAAAAGCCTTTGAAACCGACGCCCTGGCTGTGTTGGACTCAGCCTGAAGCTTCTTTAGGAGTTCTGCGTCGGCCTTCAACGCACTATTGAGAGCGGCGCTGCCGCCGCCCCGTCTGCTCGTGCTAAAAACAAATATTCCGGTCGCAACCAGCACCACCAAGGCCACAAGGGCGATGGCCAGCGTCGCCGATTTCGCTTTAGTCAGCTAGCCCACCAATCCGTCCAAGCTTAAGGGCGGCGACCGGATCGCGCGGATGACCGAGCAGGACCCGTCTTTGATTTCAGTGTGGATTTCGATTTCGGCTTGGCCTTGGGTTTGGACTTTGGTTTCGGTTTGGCCTTGGGTTTGGCCTTGGGTTTCGAAGATGGTTTTGCAGTCCCGCCCCCGGCTGCGAGCAACCTTTTACCTCGGCGCGAATTGTTAGGACGCCACCCTAGATTTTGCCCTACCTCATTTGCCGCCTCGACGGCGCCACTCTCGGGATCGTACAAATATCGCGCCAGCTTGCGTTTACCGCGTGAGGCGAATTGAAAACTGACATGCCACCGGCCGGACCGACGCACGGCCTTCCACGCGTTCTCGTAGGAACCCGGTTCCATCTTTACCCGCTTGTCGGCCAAGTTTTGTTGGATCGCCTGTCCCACCGGGACCATCGATGGACCCAGTCTGGCCTTTGTTACCATCCCTGCCTTGACGGAATCGATAACACCCGCCCTCTCTGCGAGGATTGGCGAGGTGAAACGGTGGATCCAAGAGACGTCTGTTTCGGCCATTTTGGCCACCTGCTCTTCGCTCTTACCTTCTCGAAGCAGAGTTTGGATCTGCTTTGGGCTAAGAACGCTTACCGGCACCGGGGCGACCTCGGGTTGAGGCGGAGCGGCCAACTCATCGAAGGGCGACTCTTCCTCAACTTCCATTCTTGACACCTCTTCAAGGGTTCCGAGCAACCTATTGTCGATCGTCAGAATGTATCCACCCCGCTTGGCGCCGCGGCGAGTAGCGAAAATCAAATTTTGTAGATCGGTCGTGAAACCGACAAGGTGAAGCCTGACCATTTCTTACGAACTCCTTAGAGCGGGCGCAACTCGCGGAGCGACAGCGCCAGAACAACCAAGAATAAATGATTCAGGCTCCCAACCCTGGGATTCCAGCCCAGGGGCTATGACTTCACGGATGTTGTCCTTGCCAGCGCTAGCTGGCCTTGTGGGTGAACTTCAACAACGGCGCCAGCCCCGCCTGCTGCAGCGACGATATTGCTGGCTCCTGTTCCGGATCAATGACCAGTGGGGATCCGTCTCGGTGGGAAAGAACCGCCATGACAAAACAATCCTTACAATGCTCGGTTTCGTGCATTTCGCACTGCTGGCAATCGACAATCATTTGCTCCTCCTATCTCGTGATTAGTGAGGAGAATAAGAACCCGCGCCGACAAAACAGCCCACTTTCCTGCAAAACCCTAATAATTTTCTTTTTTGCGGGGGCTAATTCCGGGGGCTAATTCATCGAGACAAGAACGCCCATTTGCTGAAATTCCTCTACAAAGGCTTCTTTGGACATTCCCGTGAGGGCCGCCAACGAGTCAAGGTCGCGGCTTCGAACAAACATCAGGCTCTCCTGCTCACCGCGTTTCACCTGTATGAAACTGAGGTGTTCGACTAAGGGCTTGTAATCGGATGACTTTTGTCTCAGCCGCTCCAAGTCGAAGCCGATCCGGTCCAACCCAGCGGTGCGAACGGCCAGTGCCTTTGGGTCCGGGTCCGCCCGGCGCTCGCTTTTGGGCGGAAAGTCCTCGCTCGTCACCTGGCGAACCAACAACCACCGCCGTAAGAAAAAACTGCCTGCACTTACTGCGCCAATTGCCGCAAACCACCTGAGCGCTGTCATTTGGCCTCCTTGTTCTTCCTTTGGTGTCCTGCCTCCGCCGAAAAATCTATGAGGGCTTTAAGTGCTTTGGCCGCCGCACCTGAATCAATCGATTTCGCTGCCCGGCCTATTGCTGCCTCGAAATTCGCTTCAAGGCCTCCCGCTATGATTGCAGCTGCAGAATTGATTATGACCACATCGCGGGCCGGGCCGGGCTTTCCTGCCAGAACTTCGCGAGCCACTTGCGCATTGTGGCCAGGACCGTCTCCCTCTAGGGATCCGATTTCGGCCCTTTCAATGCCGAATTCGGAAGGATCGAACACCGACTCAGTTACCTCGCCGTTTTTCAGCTCCCACAGATGCGAAGGGCCGCCGATCGAAAGCTCGTCGAGCCCATCGAAGCCGATGAACACAAGCGCATGAATGGTCCCCAAGCGGCGTAGTACTTCGGCCATTTTTGGCGCCATCTGTTTATCCGAAACCCCGACGGCTTGGCGCAAGGCGCCGGCCGGGTTGGTCAATGGCCCTAGGAAATTGAAGACCGTCGGAACACCAAGCTCTTTTCGAAAGGCGCCTGCGTGCCTCATTGCTGGATGGAAAACCGGCGCCATGCAAAAACCGATCCCTGCCGTTTTGATGGCTTGTTGGACCTCGGCCGGTCCCATATCAACCCTGACCCCCAACTCCTCAAGAAGATCGGCAGATCCGCACCGGCTGGAAGCGGCACGGTTGCCGTGCTTTGCCACCCAAGCGCCTGCGCCCGCCACCACGAACGCCGAGATTGTAGAGACATTAATGCTGTTCGAGCCGTCGCCCCCCGTTCCGCAGGTGTCAACCACCTGAAGGCCGGGATCAAACTTCAACGAGAAGGCGCGCATTATTTCTACGAGTCCCAGCATTTCGTCTACCGTCACGCCCTTGGCCCTAAGACCGGCAACAAATGCCCCGAACTGGGCCCCGGTGGCCTGGCCCGTCATGACTTGATCCATAGCCCAACCGGTCTGGGCCTTCGAAAGTGAGTCTCCGCTCAGCAGCGGGCCGAGCACCTCACGCCATGATTGCACCCAACAAGTGTACGGCGAACCAAGCCGGCGGCTGGTCTAGTGTCCCACTAGGGGCACTAGGTTGGGGACTGCATTTGCGCCAACGCTGGGCGAAGATCCTGACTAACGCTCATGGCGGGCCTGAACAGGTCGCCAATTGCCTGGATTCTGTCGAAAACGGTCAAGATGGTGAACTGCTCTGGATAAATCTCGTCGTCCAACTCCGCCCAGGTGAGCGGCGCCGAAACCGGCGCACCCGGATAGGGCCGGACCGAATAAGGCGCCACTAGGGTTTGGCCTTTGGCGTTTTGGTCAACATCGACGTAAACCTTGCCTGCTCGCTTGGCTTTGCCCGGCTCGAGCGTCACCTTCTCGGGGTAAGCCGCCCTCAGTAATCCTCCGATGGCCGCACAAAAGGTTCTCACTTGCTTGTAATTATGGCCGGGGCCAAGCGGGATAAAGATCTGAATCCCGGCCCCCCCCGAAGTCTTGGGAAAACCTTTTAGGCCAAGCCTCTCGAGCAGGATGCCCACTAACTTAGCAACATTTCTTACGTCCACGAAATCGATCGGCTCGTGGGGGTCAAGATCGATGACCGCGAAATCTGGCTCGTCGAGATTGGGTAGCTTTGAGGTCCATGCATGGCATTCAACGCTTGCTATCTGCGCCAGCCAGACCAAAGTGGCTACGTCGTCAACCACCACATAGTCGATCACTCTTCCCTCCCCGTGAGCGGGGACCGGAGTCGTCCTGAGCCACCCCGGTGAGCCCTTCGGCGCTTGCTTTTCATAAAAGGCCTCGCCGTAAATGCCGCTCGGAACTCGCTGCATATTTACTGGCCGGTCTTTAAGAAATCTCATCATCTGGGGTGCGATGTTGTAGTAATAAGTGACCAGGTCGCCCTTGATCAAGCCGTCTTCCGGAAAATAGATCTTGTCCCAATTGGTTATGCGCACTTCGCGAGCGGCGTTTCGAAAATAGTGGGCCTCGCCCCTTTTTTCAAGCGGAATTGGATTTGGGGCCCAGGGCGGGTTACCTGCGCCCGCGACGCCGTTGTTCGCATTGCCACTGACCGCGATGGGGGGCTCTAGGCTCGCAAGCTCGGCCTTGATTGCCTCGTGCGAACTGGCTTCCTTCGACTCGGAAATCACGGTGATGTCCAGGTCAAAATTCTTGGCCCCCTCGTAAACGTTGCCGATCCGAAGGGTCCCACTGCCGTATGGAACATGCCGCAGCTCTCCGGCGGCACCGAACTCGTTGTCGCTGAAGTGTGTGTGCAAGGGCCACAAGTGCTCCCATGAGAAGTTGGCTGTGATGTAAGCGAATAGGGCTTCGAAAGCCTCCGGCGTCGTGAGCGAGCCGTTCGAAAGCGCATGAATATGAGCGTAGTCAATGACGGGCGTCGTAAATGCGTGCCGGGCCACTAGAGTCGCGATGTCGCCGAGTGTTCCAAACTGCGATTTGCGGCCACAAGTCTCGAGGCCGAGCTTCACACCGGTATCGGCGATCCGGGGGCCGATATCGCCCAGGGCTGCATCGACTCTCTCGAAAAGTTCGTCGGGCTCAGCATCGCCACGGCTCCCGGGATGGCAAACCACGACCGTTGCCCGCATCTGGCCGCCCAGTTTGCAAGCGTGGTGCAAAGCGCCCAGGTGGAGCTTAAGCCGTTCGGGCTCCTTCGTGGTCAATTGCGCAAAGTAGGGTGCGTGCACGGATAGGGCTATCCCCTGGTCTCTCGCCATCTCGCCAAACCGCTTTGCCTCGGGCTCCTTAAGGGTGAATTCCTTGACAAACTGAGCCTCGCAAGCCGAATAGCCTCCCTCAACAAGCCAAGCGACCGACCCCGCCAAATCCTCAGGATCCTTCAACCCGGCCACCCCAAACCGAATCCCACGCATCCCCCAATCTACCCCGGGTGCCCCCCGAAAACTCACCCACTTTGTAGACCCCCAGAGAAACAAGCCGGGCACAACCAAGGCCTGCGGCGGCCGGGGGGCGTTGCGAGGGTGTCATCGGCCCCGAGACGGCCGCGTAGCACAGGGGTACGGCCGATGAAGTCCCCCGAAGGGCGACACCCTCGGAACGGCCCTGGGCCGCCGCAGGCCGTGCCCCCAAAAACTTTTTTTCGATTCACTTGACCTTAGAGCGCACTCCAGGGTTTACACTTGTATCCATGAAGCAGAGGACTATCTCGAAGTTGGCAGGAGAACTGGGTGTTCGCACCGATACGATTCGGTATTACGAGCGCATTGGCCTGCTTCCCGAACCGGTTCGGACCCCTTCTAACTACCGGCTCTACGATGAAGGCGCGGCGGAACGGCTGAGATTCATCAAAAGCGGTCAACGACTGGGGCTGCGCCTTGACGAGATTCGAGAGTTGCTCGATATCCGGGACGACGGATTGTGCCCGTGCGGCCACACCTCGGTCTTGATCAGAAATCGTATTGCGGCTGTGGACGAGGAGCTGACCCGGCTGTCGGAACTCCGTAGCGAGTTAGGCCAAATGATCGAAAGGTGGCCGGGCGATGAAGACGACCCGGCCGGCAAGTGGCACTGCGCCGGCGAAATTATGCCCATACCTGACGGCCTGGCCGGATGGCTGTGCAGGGACCCGAAAGATTGCATGCCCGAATCACAAACCAATGTAGGTAAAACAAATGTAGGTAAAACAAATGTAGGTAAAACAAATGTAGGTAAAACAAATGTAGGTAAAACAAATGTAGGTAAAACAAATGTAGGTAAAACAAATGGAGGTAAAGCAAATGGCAGGTAACGAATGTTCGTGCGGTTGTAGCACCATGACGGCGGTAACCAATGCCGAAGAGGCCTGTGAGTGCGGATGCGCTTGCTGCGCCGAAGAGCCCAAGACCCAGGAGCAAGAGCTTCTTGAGTTGATCACCCTTCGCAGTCGCATAGACCAGCGCCTCTCTGAACTTCAGCCCCAGAGCGCTAACTAAGCTAGAAAGCGCTACCCGAAGAAAGGAGCGACGAAGATCAGTCTGCGAACCCCCTTGGTAGATGAGGCTGCTCCGTAGGAGCAGGTAAAGCTAGGAAAACTCTTCGCGGAGGGTGGCGGCGGCGGCGACCATGTTTTGCAGGGCGGCTTCGGTTTCTTCCCAGGCCCGGGTTTTTAGGCCGCAGTCGGGTTGACCCAGATCTTCGTCGGGTCCAAGACTTTGGCGGCGGCTCTCAGTTTTTCGGTCATTTCTTCGACCGAGGGGACACGGGGCGAGTGACCATGTACGTGAGAAAGGGCCATCGCCGCCATACTACTGTGCAGCCCGCCTTCCCATGAAGGCCTAGGCCGCTCCCCTGTTATTCGGAGGGCTTCGCGTAATTGTCCTCGTTGAAGCCCACCATCACGACGGGCTCGTCGCCCACAACCCAGGCATCGTGGCCCGGAGGAATATGGACTGCGTCGCCGGGGTTTAGCTCAGTCTCGGTCCCGTCGTTCATCTTGACCACCATCTTTCCGGAGATCTGGTAAGAGAAATGGTCGACCTGACAACTTTCGGTTCCGGCTATCGGCTTAACGCTCTCGGACCACTTCCAACCGGGATTAAAAGTGACACGACCAACAACTCCGGAGTCCATTCGTGAGATTTGCAACATCCCTTTATCGAACGATCGAACTTCATCAGGACTGTTGAGACTCTTCTTTTCGGGGCCGGCCATAGGGCGTCCTTTCTAGAGACGAATTAGCAGACCCAATCATACGACTTTTCAAAATCTTAACGACCAGGGCCTCATCCTGTTCCTGTCATAGCCGGTTGATGTGTTAGCATCAAATGTATGCGCACCACTTTGAATGTCGATGAGGATGTGCTGCTGGCCGTCAAAGAACGCGCTAGGCGTGAGAAGCGCTCGACCGGCCAAATCCTTTCCGATCTTGCCCGCCAGGCCCTTACGGGTCAAAGCGGCGTCGAAACTGTCCGCAGCGCAGGCGCATTTGGTTTCTCTCCTCTTCCGCACCGGGGTGCGACCGTCTCGAACCTGCTGATCGACCGACTGAGAGAAGAGGATCCTGCTTGACTCGGGCGCTGCTCGACATAAACGTCCTGCTCGCCCTTTTAGACAGCGACCACGCCGACCATATTCGGGCTAGATCTTGGATAGATCAGGAAATCTCTCATGGATGGGCATCGTGCGCCATCACTCAAAACGGATTTGTACGAATTATCAGCCAGCCGCGATACCCGAGCCCAATTTCGCCGGCCGAGGCCATCAAATTGCTGGCCGAAGCCGTGAATACGCATCACCATGAGTTCTGGAAGTGTGAAATCAGCTTGCTGGATCAAGGCATAATCGACTCCACCCGCCTGCACGGGTCCCGTCAGGTGACCGATACCTATTTACTGGCGCTGGCCACCCAAAACGGCGGCCGTTTCGCTACATTTGACCAAACAGTTCCAGTCTCGGCAGTAGTCGGGGCAACCGAGCAGAACCTGGCTTTGATTTGATCAGCCGGTGACGCTCATGGAAATCGCACCCTAGTATGGCCCCGTGACTGACGGCCAATTGTTTTCAAAAGAATCGGCAAACGAGATTCTGCCAGAAGTAGCTGAACGGTTGAAGGTCCTTCAAGAGGCCCTGCCGGCGATCCAACAAATGCAGATATCTGCGTCGGGCAACGGTGGTGGCGCTCATGCCGATCAATGGAAGGAAAGCCTCGGCCTGTTCCAGGCAAACCTAGACTGGTTCAGTGAAGCGGGGATCCTCATAAAGGATATTGCTCAGGGCTTAGTAGATTTTCCTTCGGACCAAGACGGCGAGCGGATTTACCTGTGCTGGAAGGCCGGCGAACCCTCGGTGGCGTTCTGGCATACCCCCGATGACGGCTTTGCCGGCCGCCAGCCCCTTTGATGCGGGGCTCGGCGCTGCTTACCCTTCGTAGGCTTTGGTTAGTTCGGCAATGTCAAACTTCTTCATCTGCAGAAACGCCTGCGTGACCCTTGCGATCTGGCTCTCTGTGCCGTTGCTAAGCATCTCGTCCATCGCCCCCGGGACGATCTGCCACGAAACGCCGAATTTGTCCTTTAGCCATCCGCATTGCTCAGACTCCGCAACGGCGGAAAGAGCATTCCAGTAGCGATCGATTTCTTCCTGTGAATCACACTTCACGATGAATGAGATGGCTTCGTTAAAACCAAAGCCATGGTTGTGGGCGCTGTCCATGGCCGAAAATTCATAGCCCTCTAGTTCAAAGCCGGCGTACTTAATGGTCCCCTCCTTGTCCGGCCCTTCCCCCTTCTCGTAGCGCATGGTGTGGAGAATCTTGGAATCGGGAAATATGGACAGGTAAAAGTTCACGGCCTCTTCAGCCTTTCCGCATACCGGGCCGGTGAACATCAAGGTAGGAACAATTTTTTGCTTGATCTCGCGGTCGCCGACATGCATGATCTGCCACGCAAGTCCGTACTTGTCATCGGTCCAGCCGTAGCGTTCGCTGAACGGGTAAGAGTCGAGCGGCATTAAGGCTTTGCCGCCTTCGGAAAGAACGCCCCAGAGCTCGTCGACTTCAGCCTTGTCATTGCAGGCTATTAGGAACGACGTGGACGGGTTGAACTTAAACAGCGGGCCGGCGCTAATTGCCATGAACGGCTGTCGGGCGAGCTCGAACGAGACGATGTCGCAATCACCCGAGGGGGTGTCGTGAATAGTCGATACATTGTTGATCACCGAATTCTTGACCATCTTTGCGTACGTTTCTGCCGCTTCCACTGCTTGGTTGTCGTACCAGAGATGAGGAGTGATTTTGTGCATCTGGGCCTCCTTATTCACGTGGCTCGAAGTTCACGGAAATCCGGTTTCAGACTAACTCTTTCCCAAACCAACGCCATTGAAAGCGCATTGACGGACCGATCATCCGAGGATGTGGGGACCTTGACGCTCTGCAGGATTCATTCAGATTTGGCTATCATCGGATCCTTGTCCGAAGCTAAGGAGCATAAATGGGATCTGAGACGTCGAGAATGTTGTCCTTGGGGAGCGCGCTGCCCGAATTTAAGTTGCCGGACCCTGAGGGTAAAGTGCACAGTTCGGCTGACTTCGCCTCGGCGCCGGGGCTGCTGGTCATGTTCATAAGCAATCACTGCCCTTACGTTACTTTCATCGCATCCACGCTTGCGGAGGTCACGGCCGATTTTCAAAGCAGAGGCCTGCCGGTCTTGGGAATCAACAGCACATCCGCCACTAACCCTGAGGATGCGGTCGAAAAGATGCCGGAAGAAATTGCGCTGCGCGGCTATACGTTCCCGTACTTGGTCGACGAAGACCAAAGCGTAGCGAAGGCTTTTATGGCGTATGCAACGCCTGAGTTCTTCCTATTCGACGGCGAACGAAAGCTCGTTTATCACGGTCAGTTTGACCATGCCCGGCCCCGCCGGAACGTTCCCGTTACCGGGGAGCACTTAAAGGGGGCGGTGATCAACTCCTTGACGGCCAACCAATTCCGGACAAGCAGCTTCCCGGTGGCGGCTGCGGCATAGAATGGATCCCCGGCGCCGAACCCGCCTACCTCACCGGCTGAACCACTAGCCGGCCCCAGCCTGATGGATTAGGGGATCATCCATTTCGATCGATATCCTAGGTTTTCGGAAGCGGTAGATTCGCATTGCTATTGGGCGTTACGGGCAACCGCCGCACGAATGAGATCCTTCAAAGGGGCCTCGTTGATTTTCTCGCCCTCTCGCCAGTCAATGGCTCTCATGAATTTGGCATCGAGTCCCCCGTTAAACAGGCCGGCGGGGTCCTCTAGCGAAGCTCCCTTGAAAAAGTGCAGCTTGACGTGATCCTTGAATGCTCCGCCCGAGAAAAGATTTCCGTAAGAACAGGTTAATGCGGAGGGGTTTCTGCTTTTCGCTGATCCCTTGCATGCCGGCCACGATCCGGGGCCGGGGATGCCGGAGCGGCCCTCCCGGGTTGACGTTTGCCTGGAGGCGATCCAAAAAGCGAATCTGACCTTTACTACGGCCGAGGCGACGCCTGCTTCGCACCAAGACCCCTTAAAGGTCCATTCGCCTGAGTATCTGAAACGCCTCACGGACGTGTGCGCCCGAGGCGGCGGCTGGATGGACGCCGACACTCCCGCCGGGCCCAATTCCTTTGAAGTTGCCGCCCGCGCCGCAGGCGCCTGCTGCACAGCGGTGGACAGCACACTGCTCAGCGGATTCCGCACCGGGATTCGATTTTTTGGGCGACGCGATGGGCATCGCGTCCGACGCCGTGGATCGGCTCCGAGAAGACCGAATAGAGGAACTTCAGACCGATGAAGTAAAGGCCGGGCTCCGACTCGACTATTCCGCCCTTGAGAACGGGTCCTTGAGGGCGAGGGCGGCTGCTCCGAAAAGTAGCAAGGTCAGAACCGCCAGCATTGGAATCTCAACCGATGGGTTGCCCCCTAGATTGCGGCCGAGGCCGTGGGAGATGGTATGGGCAGCCGAGCCGGCGCCCACCCCGGCCAGGGCGACGCCTAAGGCGGCTGCTCGCGGGGCCATGAGCGCCAACAGCAGAACGACCCCTAGCCCCACCATGAATGCGCCGATGTCCTGAAGGAAATGCTGGTTGTAAGGCTCGAATGTAGCTGCAGTTTCAAAGAACGATTTGGGCGCAACCATTGCCCAAAGACCGGAGCCGAGAAAAACGGCTACGCCGATGAAACCCACCACTTTGGGGAAAAGTCTCTTGCTTTGTGCGCCGGTCTCCATCCCTAGTTCCTTTCGTCGAATTCGATACAACCCCCTCACAGTTGTCGCGCTAACGATAAAGGGATCAACCATGCTCTTGGCTAGGGCAGAAAGCCGCCCGCCTGGATCTCGTAAAGTCGGCACTTCACGCCGCCGCTGCGGGGTTCGATTAGTTCCGCCACTGTAGTTCGTACAGCGATTAAGCAAATGGCATTACTCGCCGGAAGCTGAAGATGGTGGCTCCGGCGGGGCCGGAGGCGGCGGTGCGGGGGCCGGCGGGGCCGGAGGCGGCGGTGCGGGGGCTGGCGGTGGAGGAGGAGGCGGTGGAGGCGCTGATCGAGTGGTGGCCTCTGACTCTGGGGGTGCCGTCGAGTGTGACGGCGGGGGAGGCGTCATGGGCGAGGGATCGCCGGCGGGCTTTGGCGGCCCGGGGGGAACCATAGGCGAAGGCGTGTCCCGCCATTCACCCTCATCGATCGCATCGTCCGCATCGTCCTCGAAATCAGCTTCATCTTGGGCAACTTTTTCTGCGGCGGCTATTTCGGCTAAGGATTCTTCGGGCAGCTGATCTGTCAAGAAAAATGATTCATAAAGCAGTGACGCAAGCAGGGCGCCCACGATCGGGCCGGCCACCCAAACAAGCGAGTTTGCAAACTGACCCGAGGCCAAAGCCGGACCAAACCAACGAGCCGGATTCATCGCGGCCCCCGTAAAGGGCCCTCCAATAAGAATGCCGGCGGTCACCGTCAGGCCAATAGCTATCGGCGCTATATTTTTTGGGCCGTGGCGATCCACTGCAGTTCCCCAGATCACAAACGTGAGAATGAAGGTCAAAATAATCTCGATGGAAAGGCCCTGCATGACCTTGACCCCCGGGCCAAGTGCGTTAACACCCACGCCTGTTTGGCTGACGGCGGCCTCGAGGAACAGGCCCTTAATCAGAAATGCCGCAGCGATCCCTCCGAGCAGCTGAGCCCCGATATAGCCGGCCATGTCTTTCGCCGAGATTCTGCCGGTAACAAAAAACGCAAGGCTGACTGCCGGGTTAGCGTGACCACCCGATATGCGACCGATTGCGGCGAGTGCCACCGTAAGAGCGAGACCAGTTGCGAGGGCGATGCCCAGTGGTCCAAAACTGTCCCGAACCAAAACAACGGCAAGCTGCTGGTCGGCGACAATAGCTCCGACGCCTGCGAACACCAAAAAGAAGGTGGCTAAAAACTCGGCAAGGTACCTTCTCAATGTTTCCCCTTTCCTAGGGTGTTTGAGCTCTGGCATAAATCCAGCAGCGCGGCAAACAGTATCTT
>JBPCIX010000033.1:0-3237 GCA_051005875.1 Actinomycetota bacterium
GGAAATAGCCAGCCCGACCATTGGAACTCCTTGAGTGTAGCCATTCCGGCTACACTCTGGTACCATAGTCAAATGCGCTCGATAAGTTTCAGAGATTTGCGCAATAGCCCGTCCAAGGTTCAAGACATGCTCCGTTCGGACGATGTTGCTCTTATTGCGCGAGGTAAGACCGTCGCTTTGTTGGTTCCGGTAGGCGATGAAGACCTGGAACAAGTTATGCAGGGACTCAAACTTGCTCGGGCCCACCTGGCACTCGGCAAGATGCGCCGCGATGCTGCAGCGTCGGGGGCCGATCGCCTGACGCCATCGGAAATCGACGAGGAAATACGGGCAACAAGAAAGCACCGCAATCCGCCGTCGAGGTCTCCCCGCAAGCGCCGCCCTTCGAGTTGAGAGTAGTGCTGGATACGAATGTTGTCGTATCCGGTGTGCTTAGCCCCCACGGGCCCCCCGGGCGAATAGTCGACTTGGTGATCGCCGGAGCCGTGACCCTAATCTATGACGACAGAATCTTGTCCGAATATCTGGCGGTATTGGTTCGGCCCCGTTTTGGGCTTAAAGCTGCCGGCGTCAATGCCTTTGTGGAATTCATTGCCTTCAACGGAGAGGCCGTAGCCGCCGCGCCGCTCCGAACTGCCGTTTCCGACCCCGATGACATAGCGTTTGTCGAGGTTGCGGTTGCAGGCGGAGCGGAAGCGCTGGTTACCGGCAACCTTCGCCATTTTGACTCGGCGGGAAAGGAGTTCGGCCTGCGCGTGCTCACGCCAAGCCAATTCATCGCCGACTGGATCGCAAGCAAGTAAGTTTCGCCGCCCTTACAGGGGGTCGTCGGAAATTCCACCAGCGGTCCCATTCGCTGGGCATCAAGATAGATGTAGTAGTATCACTACTATGCTTACTGTTCAAGAGGCTGCTCGGCAGCTGGGCAAAAATCCGGAAACCATTCGAAGGTGGGTTCGCTCCGGAAAGTTGCGGTCACGACGAATTGGGCTTCAACACATTATTGATGAAGATGACCTGAAAGAGGCAGCAAAAAGAGTTGAAAGATCCCCTCTGCCGCCGTCGCTTCGAAAAACGTTTACCGGGATGGAGCAGCCTGACTGGGCAGAGATAATCCGCCGTTCACGCCAGTCGCATTGACGCTTGTTCTCGATGCTAGCTCGGTCCTTGTTGTCTGCTCCGCTACTGACGGCTTTCGAATCTTCTCTGGCGAGGGGCTAATCGCGCCTCCGCACATGTGGGCCGAAGCTAGATCCGGTTTGCACGAGGCGTTATGGAGAAGAGAGATCGACGAAGAATTGGCCCTCGGTACCCTGGCGAATCTCCACCAAGCGCCGATTCGGCCCCGATCGCCTGCCGCGCTGGGTGACGAGGCCTGGCGGGTAGCCGAAGGCTTCGGCTGGGCTAAGACGTACGATGCCGAGTACGTCGGGCTGGCTCGGCTGTCTCGGTCCCGGCTGGTCACTGAAGATGCCCGTCTTCGGCGCAGGACCCAACACCTTGGCTTTGTTATTTCTCTGGCTGATTTGTAGCTCGCTAAGCCCAGGCCAGCCTTCCGGCGACCAAAGGAACTAGCCCGTCCTGGCCACGCTCCTTGTGGGCTGCTCGGGGGTAGGCGAAGGGGTAGGTGTTGTGGCTACGGGCACTCCAACGTTGGTCGTTGCAGAAAGACCGGAGGGTGGCAGGCTGACGGCGTGACCGCACGATTTGGTGAGCGCTCGCTCGGAGGCTATACGGATACCCTCGACCCTCGCCCGGTTCTGGGCGTCGGCTTGAGCTTGGGGAATGGTGGACGCAAAGTTCGTCGCGGTGATTGAGCCCAGACGACCAATGGAGTTTTTCTTCCGGGTCCCGGCGCATCTTGCGGTGGCCGAAATGTTGCTCGCAGTGGCCTCGCAGCCGAAGAACCCGAGCTCAATGCGACACGCGCCATTGGTCAATGACCCGACTGTGGAACTGATGACGGTTCCCTGGCCGGCAACCGGCGCTGAGCAGGCGGCTAGGGCGCGGTCCCCGGCTATGCGTTCAGCCTCAGCGCGAGCCGCTGCGAGGGCCGCCGACTGAGCTTCTGCCGCAACGGTCGATCCACGGTCGCGGTCACGGATCCAACTTTTCCGGTCCTAGTGGTCGCCGTCGCCGGACAGGAGACCGTCACGGCCACATTTAGCACCGTGGCGAGCAAGTCGAAGATGATCCTGAAGTGGTGCACCCATCGGCCTGCGCGGCGGCAGGGACGAGAACCATCAAAAGCGAAACTAGTCCCGTTCCGATGACCAAAACTTCGATACGGTGGTTCAGTTTCCTTGTCATTTTCATCCCCTGAGCGACTTGCTCCATCCTATCCTATTAATCCCCCCAGGAAGTTCGCAGCACGAGCGCCAAAGAGCTCTGGACGCGTCAACCCGAAGAGGCGGAGTCCCCTCTAGCCGCCTGCTTTCGTCTATCTATGATGTCGGCTAGCAGTCCATCGGCAGGCTCATCAAGGTCATAGCTGTCTTTGGCCTTGATTCTCAAGAGCTCTCCTGACTTCATCCAATCGGGGCGTTCTCGAACCACCTCAAGCTCGGGATACATAAGCCGAATTTCTGAAGCCGATGACGCCGAGAGGTAGGCCCAAACCCCGCCTTGGCCATAGTCGTACACAACCAGGAATCGCCGTTTCATTGCGGAAGCTCGATCCAGCTCAGCTCAGTGGCGGCGATGGCCCTCGTGACGAACTGCTCCTGGCCTCCGCCCGGCTGCCCATACTTTGGGGGCACTGGGTCAGGATGGCCAATGTCGTTCACCAATAACTCGGAAATCTCGAAGTAGCCACTGGGGCGACGGGACAAGGCAAGTCTGGCCTGAGCTTCAGCAGCGCTTGATATTGACTCCGCCGTTAGATATAGGCGGCCGTCGATGCCGGGAAGCAGGTATCCGGTTCGCATAATCGCCGATTTGCCCACCTCATCAGTGTAATGGTGAAGCATGGTGAAGACATGCTATCGACGACCGCCGACAATGGAGCCGCGGGATCATTATTTCGGGGTCGGATCGGGCCAGACGTTTCTATGCCGCCAATACCTTAGGCACGGACGGCCCATTGGTCACAATGATGCGTGGATCGCCGTGTGCTGTGTGGCTGGGCAATTTCCCCTGGCCACTCTAAACAGACGCCACTTCGAAGGGACCGAAGGCCTCGATCTAATTCTGTGATCCGGGCTACTCCGTGCGTTGTTTCTCGATGTTGTTGATCGG
>JBPCIX010000034.1:0-7102 GCA_051005875.1 Actinomycetota bacterium
GTGCAAATCGGAGCGACGGTGGTATTGGTGGACAGCTTGGTCCCCGAGTACGGGGGTAACCTGTTTAACGTCGCCGGTCTTGAAGACAAGCTGACGATTAACATCTCTGATATCCGAGATGAGCACAGCATGCATTATTTGGTCCAGGGTCAGGATTTTGTTTTCAACCTAGCGGGGCAAACCAGCCACTTGGATTCCATGACTGACCCGTACACCGACCTGGAAATCAACTGCCGGGCCCAACTCTCCATTCTTGAGGCCTGCCGCAAAAACAATGCCACGGCAAAGATCGTTTTCGCCAGCACTCGCCAGATTTATGGCAGGGCAGAGTCGCTGCCCGTCGATGAAAAGCAGCTTCTTCGGCCGGTTGACGTGAACGGAATCAATAAGATGGCCGGGGAGTCGTACCATATTCTCTACAACGACGTTTACAAGGTCCGCACAACAGCGCTCCGGCTGACAAATACTTACGGCCCAAGAATGAGGGTGAAAGACGCCAGGCAGACTTTTCTGGGAATTTGGATAAGGCGCGTACTTGAAAAAAGGCCGTTTGAGGTCTGGGATGGTGATCAACTAAGAGATTTTACGTTTGTCGAGGATGCCGTAGATGCGCTCCTGGCCGCGGCCCTTACTGATGAGGTAAACGGACGAGTTTTTAACCTAGGCGGGAACCGAACAGTCAGCCTCAAAGAACTCGCGGATCTGTTAATCAGTGTAAACGGAGAGGGAAGCTTCGAGCTCCGGAGTTTCCCTAAAGCACGAAAACGAATCGATATCGGCGACTACTACGCAGACTTCAGTCTTATCTCATCCGTCCTTGGATGGGCGCCCAGAGTGACGTTGGAGGATGGACTAGCCTCCACGCTTGATTACTATCGCCATACTTTGCAGCACTATCTGTGAATTTCCTTGTTTCAGATCCTAGGCAGTCCTATCTAGCCCACAAGGAAGAAATCGACGCGGAAATAAAGAGTGTTCTTGGGGACGGTTCTTACATTCTCGGCCCTAAGGTGGAGGCTTTTGAGCGGACTTTTGGAGGTTACATCGGTCACGGAGCTGCGGTCGGCGTGGGGAGCGGGACCGACGCTTTAACGCTTGCCCTAAAGGCGTGCGGTGTGGGCGTGGGCGACGCCGTGATAACCGTTTCTAACGCAGCCGTAGCCCCCGTGGCAGCAATTGAACTCTGTGGTGCCATTCCCTTGCTGGTTGATATAGATCCAATTACCTTCACAATTGATCCTCAACTTATACAGGAGACCCTGACCGGCTGGTATGGACAGCCTATTAAGGCGATTATCCCAGTGCATCTTTACGGGCAGCCCGCCGACATGACCTCGATCATGGAACTGGCCCACCAGCATGGCCTTTTTGTGATTGAAGACTGCGCCCAGTCGGCCGGTGCCGCAATTCGTGGAAAGAAGACGGGTGCCTGGGGGGAGGTTTCGGCTTTCAGCTTCTACCCAACCAAGAATTTGGGCGCGCTGGGCGATGGAGGGGCGGTTTTAGGGCAATCAGATCTGGTCGAGAAAGCCAGGATGTTAAGGCAGTATGGGTGGCAAGAGCGGCTGATTAGTATGGTCCCCGGGATGAACAGTAGGCTTGACGAGCTCCAGGCCGCCGTACTGACAGTAAAGCTAAAGTTTTTGGATCGAGAGAATGAACTGCGGCGGGCACTGGCTTCCATATACAACGACCACCTTGGTTCAACATCGCTGGTGCTTCCCCAGCCCCAAGCCGAAATGGATCACGTCTTCCATCAATATGTTGTTAGGTCTACCGCCAGGGACTCGCTTAAGAGGTTCCTGAAAGCAAACTCCATTCAATCTGCGATCCATTACCCGATCCCGGTACATCTTCAACCTGCTTATCAGAATCGGACCCCGTTGGGTGCTGGCGGGATGGTCCAAACAGAAATCGCTTGTGCCCAAGTTTTGAGTCTGCCAGTTCAGCCGCACCTGGCTCCGGCGGAAGCAAGAGAGATCGCAAGCGCCATTGTGCGTTGGGAAGAAACCCGTAGTTGAGACGCAATTTCTGCACCTACTTCGACCACAATTATCTGTCGAGGGGCCTGGCCCTTTATGAATCGCTAACCACCTGGTGCCATGACTTTGAGATGTGGATTCTGTGCCTTGACGATCGTTGCCATGAAGTTCTGGATGATCTGGATCTTCCAAACGTCAATCTGATTAGGCTGCAAGACTTCGAGGCAGGGGATACGGACCTTCTCGCGGCGAAGAAAACTCGATCGCTGCTGGAGTATTACTTCACTTGCACGCCGTCACTGCCTCTTTACGTATTTGAGAACTGGCGCGATATCGAATCCATCACCTACCTAGATTCCGACATCTTTTTTTTCTCCAGTCCAGACCCTGTATTCGATGAAGTTGGTGAAAATTCAGTCGCTATGATTGAGCATCGCTTCTCTCCCGGGTTGGAGTCGTTGAAGCAATTCGGCATCTTCAATGTCGGATGGATAACCTTCAGAAGGGATAGAAATGCCCTGGACTGTCTGAACTGGTGGCGGGACCGGTGCAATGAATGGTGCTACAAGCGTTTGGAAGGCGACAGGTTCGCCGACCAAAAGTACTTGGATCAATGGCCATCGCGCTTTAACAAGGTCATCGTGCTCCAGCATAAAGGGGCCAATCTGGGCCCTTGGAATGTTAGCAATTACGAGCTCACCCTAGACGAGGGCCGCGTTTTGGTTGACGGACAGCCCCTTGTCTTTTTTCATTTCCATGGCCTGATGCCTTTATTCGGACCGGTTTACGATCTCAGCGTTGCTCAGTATGGTGTCCTCCCAAATCGGGTTTTAGCCAAGCACATCTACACTCGTTACATCAGAACCCTTGGCGAAATATCTCGTCGGTATAAGACGGAGGCGTTCTCTAGGGTCGGGGATGGGAACTCAATCGAGGCAGGCAGCAAATTGGAACCGTATGTCGACCGAGTCACGATGTTGCAGAGAACTCGAAAACAGCTTCGGCTCGTTTACAATCTGCTTCTTAGAAGGTATGTAATTGTCCTAGGCAGGCATCCTCAGTGACTTTCATCAAATAGCTAAGGCTAAAAGAAAGTCATCTGGTGACTTCGTTCCCTAGCGGACCCAGGGGGTTCAACGCGGAACTGGGTACCGTTACGTAGTGGCTGGCCTGGTATTTATTTGCCCCTTTGATCTGGACCGGACTTCGGGCACTCCTGTGCGAGCACGAACCACCATTCAGGCTGTTAGCGGCTCCTATTCCACTGCGATCCTGGCTACCGGCGGCAGTTTGCCGGGAACCAGAACCATTGAAAGGGCCTGGCTAAGGCGAGAAGGGCGTGAGCCGCAATTTCGATTGGATCGTTTCGCCCTCGATACCTTCCGGTGTTTAAAGGAGTTGAGGCCCAAGACTATCCACGGAATTTCCACGCCGTCTTTTGCGCCGGGCCTCGCTTACAAGCTTTTGAATCCGTCGGTGAAGTTAGTTCTTGAAAGCCACGGACTTACACAACTCGAGGCTGTATCGGCCAATCCCCTCTATCGCCAAGTCTCAGCCCTCATCGACAGCGCCGGTATTCGCTGGGCCGACGACTTGATACTGATGAGCCATTCGCAGAAGAAATACTATTCCGAAGCCTTCGGACGCAGTGATGCAGGAACTCATGTGATCTGGGGCCCTGTCGATACCGGGCCAACCCCGGTGACCGATCCACCCCCGGCCCCTCCGTTTTTGTTGGGATACTTGGGCGGCGGGTCTCACTGGCAGGGTCTTGAAACAATCCTTCAGGCGGCCCGGCTTCTCGCCGATTCCAAGAACATAGTCGTCCGGCTGGCAGGAGTTCAAAAAACGGATCTTTCGGGCGAGATTCCCCCCAACGTCGAAGTGCTGGGCACCATTCCCCCAGATCGAGGTGACAGCTTTCTACAGGGGTGTCATGCGCTGCTGTCAACGCGAGTCGGCGGCCCCGTCGCCCAGACCCAGTACCCTCACAAACTGTCCTACTACCTGGCCGCGGGCCGGCCGATTTTGGCGTCAGACGTAAGTGATCAGGCCGAAATTGTGAATCAGGCTGAATGTGGTTTTACGTTTCCATCGGAGAACCCTGATGCCCTTGCCCAGGCAGCCCGGGCCGTGGCGTCGCTCTCGCCTGAAGAGCGCATCAAGATGGGTCTTAGCGCCCGGAGGTTCGCTGAAATACATCTGACGACTGCTCGTTTGGCCGACCGGCTGGGCAAGATTTACGAGGGCCCCGGGAAATCGGGTTAGAGCCGCCGGACGCTAGCCCCGGCGATACAAACGCGTCGTCAACGGCGCGAACACTATGGTTAGGGCGGCCGCGACGGCCGCCACCGTCACTATGTCGCTTGCGTTTGCATTGCCCTCCATCAAGCCTCGCGAGGCGGTCGCTAGAATCGAAATCGGGTTCACTTTGACAAACGCCTCGAGCCACCCGGGTAGAGTTTTCGGGTCGACAAATACGTTGGACAGGAATGTGAGGGGGAAGATCCCCATGAAGCCCCCATTCATTACCGCGCTTGGCGAGCGAACCAGCAGCCCGAGAGCCGTGAAGACCCAGGACAGCCCGAAGGCAAAACCCACCACCAGGCCAAGCGCAGCGGCCACGCCGAGCACACCGGCACCCGGACGAAAACCCAGAATCACACCGACCAAGACGATCGTCCCGCTGGCAAGCAGGTAGCGCACGCTATCGCCAAGTAGTGACCCCACAAGGGGCGCCGATGGCCAGATGGGCAGAGAGCGGAACCGGTCGACCACGCCCTTGGTCAGGTCGGCGTTCAGCGCGACACCCGAATACACCGTAGTGAACAGCACCTGCATGACCAGGACGCCGGGCAGCAGGTACTTCAAATACTCCCCCGTTGACCCACTGAGGGCCCCGCCGAAAATGTAAGTGAACATCACGACGAACAGTATTGGGGTGATCGTCACGTCCAGAAGCTGCTCCGGGACGTGCTTGACTTTGAGCATCCCTCTCCAGGCGAACGTGAGCGTGGCCGAGGCAGCGCTGGCCCCAGGCGGACGAGAGGTCGAAGAGATTGCTTTGCGGACTGCGGCCTCGTCGGCTTCGGTATTGGCGCCGATTTGCTCGGTCAGGTTGGTGCTCATGACCTTTGCTCCTGCGGGGTGTGACCGGCAGGTTCAGCCGACGCTTCCCCTGAAGGACGACCTGTGAGCGCTAGAAAGACCTCGTCAAGGCTCGGCTGGCCGAGCGAGAAATCGGCTATCCCCACGCCGGAGCGCGTGAGCTTGGCGATCGCGACTGCAGCTTGATTGGCATCAGCGCACGATACTGAAAGAGCGACTGGATCGGGGTCCAGAGTCACGGCCCCAAGCTCGCGTGCCAATACTTTCTCGGCATCGGGCCGCTGCTCAGTATTTAGCAAACGCACATGCAGCGCGCCCGAGCCGATTGAAGCCTTCAGCTGCGCGGGGGTGCCCTCGGCGATCACTTTGCCGTGTTCGATGACGGCGATTCCGTCGCTCAGTTGGTCGGCCTCTTCCAAATATTGCGTGCAGAGCAGAATCGTGGTGCCTTCCCCCACCAGCGCCCGGATGATCCCCCACACCTGGTTGCGCGAACGCGGGTCAAGGCCGGTCGTGGGTTCGTCGAGGAACATTAGCTCCGGCGTGACCACAACGCTTGCCGCGACGTCAAGCCTGCGCCGCATTCCGCCCGAGTAGTTTTTGACGAGCCTGGTGGCCGCCTCTGCCAGCCCGAAGGCGTCGAGTAATTCAGTGGCGCGGTCCTTAGCCGAGGCACGCTTTAGACCCAGCAGCCGGCCGATCAAAATCAGATTCTCGCGGCCGGTGAGGCTTTCATCCATCGAAGCAAATTGACCGGTGAGACTGACTGCACTGCGAACGGCGTCGGCCTCCTTGACGATGTCATGCCCCAACACACGGGCAGTGCCCGAGTCGGGCCGTATCAACGTCGCCAGCATGCGGATTACGGTGGTCTTGCCGGCCCCGTTGGGCCCGAGAACTCCGTAAACAGAGCCGCTCCGCACGGCTAGGTCCACACCGTCAACGGCGCGTGTCTTGCCGAACGATTTGACCAGACCGGTGGCCTCGATGGCCAAAGAAGCGTGGGTTGTCATGCCTGAAGACTATTCCTTAGAGGGAACCAGGTCACGTCAGGTGTTCTTGGCCCCAGAAAGGGCGCCAAAGTACACCCCGGCCAGGACTATGAGGCCGCCCACGGCTAAGCCGGCGGTTAGGGCCTCGTTGTCGAGTAAGGCGCTTTCTCCCGCCGCGATGATGGGAAAAAGCACGAAGGCGTAAGAAGTCGCCGAAGCGGTCCATCGATTCAGAACAAAGATCACCACCACAAACAGGGCGACCGATCCGATAACGACCAGGAACAAGAGTGCAGCCCAGGTCTCCGGGCGAGAAGGAAGCCGCCACGGCTCGCCGGAAAGCCCCGACAGGCCGACGAGAATGGCCGAGCCTATTCCCATGGCCACGGCATTGGTGGTTACGGGGTCGGTCATGGGGTACCGCTTGATGATCACACCGCTTTCGGCCACGCAGACCGCGCCTGCAACCAGGGCCAAAACTGACATAAGCGGAGCCTCGCCGCCCAGGTTCTGGCTGAACATCACCGCAATTCCGACAACGGACAACAAGGCGCCGAACACCCCCCGCGCGCTGAACGGCTCCAACCTGTGGGCGCCGACCAGCAGCAAAGTCAAAAGAGGCACGGTCGACATCACCACAGAGCCCAATCCTGCATGAATCCGTTGGAATCCCCAATAAAGAAAGCCATAGGCAACGCCGAAGTTAAGGACGCCGAACAGCACCGCACCCGTCAACGCCCGACCTCGGGGCAATTTCAGGCGCCGCGCCGCGACGATTGCGAAAAGAACGGCCGCAGCGACGAAAAATCGCAGGCCGGCGCCCCAGAAAGGGGCCAGTTCACGATTGCTGAAACGGACCCCGACGAAATTGGATCCCCCCAACAGGACCATGAGTCCGAACGCGCCCAGGGTGATTCGATCAGGACGGACAGGTTCCGCGGTTTCGGTCTCGCTTCGCCCGGCAATTCTTGGCGGTATCAGCCGAACTTTAGTACCCCGAGAATGACCCCGCCTAAGGCG
>JBPCIX010000035.1:0-28731 GCA_051005875.1 Actinomycetota bacterium
CGAAGATGGCGCCCGCTCCGGCGGCCAGCAATAAGCCGGGAATCAGCTGAATCCAGCCCTGCGCCCGCTCAGAGGCGATAGTTTCGAAGCCCAAACGGGTGACGGAAGGGGCGACGACCCTAAACAGCCCATAAGCCGCGGAAACCCCGCTTACCAAAAGGATCAAAACGGCCACAAATGCCGCTGCGTACAGGTAGACGTGATAGATACGCCGGGCGCCGTTCCCGTTACCCGAAGAAGAGGATTCCGCCATCAACTCACGCATCCTTCGGAGGTGAAGGAGCAACACGAGAACTGCTGCGGCAACCGCGAGTCCGGCGACCACCGCCTGGCGAATCTGCTCGTTCCTTTCCTGGCTGCCCGGACCGCTGGGTTCCACAAAGTCCGGTGGCGGCGCCGGTCTCCCTTCTGGAATTGCACGGGCCTGCGGCTGAGGGAAGTCTGGATTTGGAGCTGGATGGGGTGATTCTAAGGGCAAAGAACCATCCGGCTGGGACTGCCGGAAACCCGGATCGGATGCTGTGCCGGAATCTGGCCTAGGCACCGGGGCTTCTGCTCGGCTGCTGGCGGAGCCCATCGATGAGCACCTTACAAATCCGGGGCCCTCAACACATCCACCTGACTTTTCGACGCCGACCGCCAGGCGGGTTAGGGCCGTTGCAAGGGCAAAAATGCCGAAAAGGGCGGTGAAAAGGGTTACAAAGGTAACCGAGCAAACGTAGCCTGCAAAGGGCCGTCGCCCAGAACGCTCGGCGTCCTTGTCGCGTCCCCCAGTCATCCCCGCCACAGCGATGACGATTACGCCCACGGTAAACAGGGGTACCAAAAACGACAAAGCCGCGTAAAAAAACATTCCCACCTCACGCTGGATTGGCGCTCATTCTACCAACTCCAAAACTTCAGTGTTTCAGCACCGGGGGACGCGATTGCAGACTCCTTGGCAGCGACAAATCGATGTGACAATCGAGAATCCTGCGGCCTTCCTGAAAAGGCTTTGAACCTTTCTCGGGACACATTCGCTTGATTCTCAATGACCATCCGAGGTGGGCTCCTGCTTTCCTTTGGGCACCCGTTCTTGCCTGGCGACCGCGCTCCACGGCCTCCAGCCTGCTGGCCGTGCCGCATTTGATTTAGGGCTCGTCCAGAGGGAACCTGCGCAAGGCTTGGTATCCCGCTCCTTTGGGGCTCAATTGGCTTTCAAACAGAACCAATTCGCTTATCTGGAACTCGGACCGGTCTAATTCGGCCCCTCTTAGTCCTTCCACCGTCTTGAGCACCTTGGCGGGGTCGGCCCGGGGCTCCTTGAATCTGGCAAGCGTCAGGTGAGGCCGCACAAGGCGCTCTTCTTTTCTAAATCCTTGTTTGGCAAAACTCGCCTCGAGTAGGGCCCCCAGGTTCATTATCGAAGAGCTTTCATCGGCCAAGCCCACCCAAAGCACTCTCGGCCTTCGCTGGTTGGGGAAAACGCCTATGTTGGTCAGATGCGAAGAGATTGGTTGGTAACCTTCAACATCCTCCGCGACCAACTTCTCTACCTTCCCGACCTTGTCTTCGGGAACCTCGCCTAGAAATTTCAGCGTCACGTGCCACGATTCCAGCCCGGTCCACTTGGCCTCTGGCAACAGGAGTCGGGCGGGCTGAAGAGCTTTTGCCAACGAGGCCTTTTGGGCCTCGGGAACCTCAGCTGCCAAAAACAGACGCATGCCCGAGCCCGCTTAGGGCTGCCGGCTTTCTACCTCGCCGAGCATCCAAAGCCGGAACAGATCCAAAGCTGCCTGGGTCCCCCACCTGCTAATGGCATCGCGGTTCCCGGTGGCAAAGTGTCGCTTAAACGCGCTGCCCCCTTCCCAGGTGATCCCGAGGAACATCGTACCGACCGGCTCTTCTGCGGGCACTGGGCCTGCCTCACCGGTCGTAGAAAGGCCCACAGCCGCCCCTGAGCGGGCCCGGGCGCCTTCGGCCATCGCTATCGCCGTTTCTGCTGAAACAGCCCCGTGCCGCTCAATGATTTCCGGCGCGACCCCAAGATCGCTTTCCTTTGCACCAATCGAATAGGTCACATAGCCTGCATTCACGAATTCAGAGGCATCGGGCGCCGAAATCAGCCTGGCTATCAGGGCGCCGCCCGTGAACGACTCGGCCACGCCAACGGTAAGCCCCTTCTCCTTGGCCATCTCGCCAACCACGCCCTCGAGTATGTCGTCGTCTGCGCCGAACACGAGGCTGCCAAGGACCTTTCTTAAGCGATTCTCCACCTGAAAAATATCTACATAGGCCGCATGGGTACTCTTCGCCCTGGTGCTGATTCTGAGACGTACTTCGCCTACCGAGGAATAGATGGCCAGCTTTGGCGAACCGGGCGCCTGAACCGCCTCAACAGTGCCTTGAATCATCGCCGCAACATCGGCTTCGGGCAGGCCCGTCACTTTTAGATTCCGAGTTACCAATGCTCCCCCTCCAGCGTCGGAGGCCAACCGGGGAAGCAGATGCTCCTGGAGCATTTCCATCATTTCTGAGGGAACCCCGGGCACGGCGAAAATCAATTTGCCTTCGTGCTCTAGCTCTATGCCGGGCGCGGTCCCGTGGGAGTTGGCTATCGGGATGCCACCCTCAGGAAAATAAGCCTGGCGCAGGTTAATCTCGTCCATCTCGCGGCCTCGGTCCTCGAACCACTCACGAAGATCCGCCGCTACGTCGGTATTGAGCGTCAACTCACGCCCGGTGGCTGCGGCCAGCGCCTCTCGGGTGACATCATCGTGCGTCGGCCCAAGACCACCGGTCATCACTACGGCGTCGCTTCGCCCGAGCGCGAGTTTGATCACCTCGGCTATGCGCTGCTCGTTGTCGCCAACTACCGAATGATGCATGACATCGACCCCCACGGTAGCAAGACGTTCTGATATCACCTGGGCGTTTGTGTTTGGTATCTCGCCCAGAAGCAGTTCGGTCCCGACGGAAACAATCTCGGCCCTCATTAAATACCCGCTCTCGGTGAGAGAAGCTCTCTCGACTTCGCCAGATACTGAGCGCCCGAAACAATAGTCAGCGCCACCGCCAGCCAAAGAACAATGTCCTGGACAACCAGACCCACCCCCTGCCGGGGAAAGAGCCAGGCCAGCACCATCGCAAGCTGCACTGACGTTTTAAGCTTTCCGGCGAAGGCCGCCGGCATCGAATGGTCCCGCTTAATTGCCATCGATCTTAAGACGGCAACAATGACCTCTCTAACCGCGATCACCACCGCCGCCCAAAGCGGAAACGCCCGGTAGGCGACGAGCGCGATAAGGGCCGCTCCCACCAGCAGTTTGTCCGCCAGCGGGTCCAGCCACTCGCCGAGCGGGGTGGCGGACTTGTAGCGCCGGGCCAGATAGCCGTCGGCGTAATCGGTTGCCGAAGCCAGGGCGAAGACCCCCGCTGCAATCCAGGATGCAGAATTCATTTCCCCCTGGGGGGTAATTCCGTTTCCCGCCTTCACAGCGAAAACAAAGAAAACGGGAACCAAAGCAACACGCGCGCCGGTAAGCAGGTTGGGCAAGCTCATGTTCGGAATTGAGCGCCCCTCTTACGGAGCCAGGGCCATTGTTTGCGGATTGAACACGAAGTTCGCCGCCCGGCCAGGCTGGCCGGCGGGGCCAAGATCTCGGCCGTTCAAGCTGACTCTAACCGCGCCCGGGTTGCCTATTCGGGCGCTGAGAAGATCTTTCGCTTCAAGAATCTTTGCGGTGCCTGCCCCGAGCACTCCCTTGAAAAGAAGCTGTTTACCCCCCGGAATGTCCGCATAGGCCTCGACCCAGCTTGCATCGCCGACAACATTAAGGGTTACTTGCACGCCTTGGCCGGGAGTAATCGGCGCCACGCCCTGAGTCGCTGCCGAATCGGGCGCCGGAACGGGGGCCCCTGCCTGCGCAACCGCTGCCTGGCTCGGCTTGGCCTTCGGCGGCGCCGGCGGAGCTGCTACGTCTTGAGAGGGTCGCATAACACCAATCAAGAAAAGCACGAACAAGATTGCGCCGGCGGAAACGGCCGCCCCGGCCCAGTGCGGGCGCTTACGCTTGGGGATCTTTGCCGGCTCACGCACGACGTTGGCAACGGAGGGGGCCGGGCGGGGGCCGTGGGCGCCCTCAAGCATCTCAAACAGCTTGTGTTCATCTAGCCGGAGCCACTTGCCGTAGGCACGGAGCATCCCCCTAATGTAGGCACCGCCCGAGAGAAACCGAAAGTTGTCGTGCTCCATGAACTCGAGGAAATCCGCTCTGATTTTCGTTTCTCGGGAGGCTTGGTACAAAGAGGCGGGAATTGCCTCTCTCGCCTCCCGAAGATGCCGCCCGATCGTTTGCTGGCTCATGCGTCTCGCCCCAATGGAGGATTAGCCGAATTGTCTGAAGCAAACAAATAAACGCGCTCTCGGCTCAGCGCGCGTCCAGGGTGATTATAGGCGCATCGACCTGCCCGAGGTCAATCTGAGACAGCACCCGTAGCAAGCCGGCCGACCGCTATACGCCGGCAGAGGTAGGCTGGTCCTGCGCAGCTTGGGCGTCGGCAAGCTGATCGAGTTCCTCGACTGTCATCAAGACGTCCCGAGGTTTTGATCCCTGCGAGGGGCCCACAACGCCCCTGGTTTCAAGCAGATCCATTATCCGGCCGGCCCTGGCGAAGCCCACTTTTAGCTTGCGTTGCAGCATCGACGTGGAACCAAGGCGCGACCGAACAATAAGTTCCATTGCCTGAATAAGTAGCTCCTCATCGTCATCGTCGGCGCCGGTCCCCCCCGCCCCGGGCCGGTCGGCTTTGGTTGAAACGATGCCCTCTACGTAATTAACTTCGCGCTGGCGCCTGCACCACCCGATTACGCTCTCGATCTCTTTCTCCGACACCCAGGCCCCCTGGATTCTGGTGGGCCGGGGGGCCGCCGCGTGCTTATAAAGCATGTCGCCTTTACCCACCAACCTGTCCGCGCCACCTTCGTCGAGAATGACGCGACTGTCCTGCATGCTGGCGGTCGCGAAAGCCAAGCGCGACGGAATGTTGGCCTTGATGACTCCGGTCACAACATCGACCGACGGGCGCTGAGTTGCAACGATCAAATGGATCCCGACGGCCCTCGCCTTTTGAGCGATGCGGCAAATGTAGTCTTCGACTTCCCTTGGGGCGACCATCATCAGGTCGGCCAACTCGTCTACTACAACTACGTAATAGGGAAATGGACTGCGTGGTACTCCGTCGTCGAAGTCTGGGAGCGCCCCTTCGCGAACTGCGTTGTTGTAAAGGTCGGAGTTGCGCATACCGACGGCCGCCAGGACCTCGTAGCGGATGTCCATCTCCCGAGCGACCCACCCCAGGGCCTCGGCGGCCTTCTTTGGGGCAGTCACAACCGGAGTCAACAAATGAGGCACTCCGTTGTAGTTGGAAAGTTCCACCAGCTTGGGGTCGATCAAAATAAGGCGAACTTGATCGGGTCGCGCCCTGGCCAGGATCGAGATGAGCATGGCATTGATGCAAGTGGACTTACCGGCCCCGGTGGCGCCGGCGATTAGCAGGTGCGGCATATCAGCAAGGTTCACAAGAATCGACGAACCCGAAATGTCCTTCCCCAGGCCCACGGCCAGTGGGTGGCCCGCCTTAGCGGCCTCAGGGCTACGCAGCACGTCTCCCAGGGTCACGTGACTGCGATCCCGGTTTGGGACCTCAATGCCGATTGCAGAGCGACCTGGAATGGGCGCCAAGATCCTCAGATCTCCCGAGGCCAGGGCGTAGCGAATTTCATTCTGCAGACCAACGACCCGGTTCACCTTCACCGCTGGGCCAAGCTCAATCTCAAATCGCGTAACCGTGGGCCCCGACGTAAATCCCGTCACCTTGGCATCGACCTCGAACTGCTGCAACGTTCGCTCTAGAGTTGCGATGGTCTCATCGATTGACTTGCGCGAGATTTCCGCGGCAGCGCTTGCAGCCAGCAGGTCCAGCGGTGGAGTCTTGTAGCTACCCTTTGGCTCACCTGCCGCCACAGGCTCGTTGGATTCGTCAGCTGGGGCTGGCGCCTCCGCAGCGTCGTCAACGGCCGGAACCGGGTTTGAACCGTTCTTGCTTCGAATCCTTCTACGGCGGGGCGGCGCCGCTTCTAAGCTTGCTGTATCGGTCTGGGCCGATTCAACCGGTTGTGGGCCCTTTGTCCTCGAAAGAAAGAGCGACCAGAAATCCGTCAGGGCTCTTGCGACCAGCCTGGTCAGCCCCTCGATCACCTCGACTACTCGCGAAAATGGAGTCTTGGTTGCAATCAGGACTCCGGTTAGAGTCAGTCCCGCTATTACGATTCCGGCGCCCCAAACCCAAACTATCCCCTTCAGCGGAACCGCGATAGCCGCGCCGAGTGCTCCCCCCCAGATGGGCAGCCGATCCAATATCAATTCGCCCGAATGACTCTCAAGCAGCAGGTGACGAAAGGCGGCCAGACCCAGCATGGTCAAAAAGGCCCCGATCGCAATGCGGCCCGGATCGTCGTCCTGCTTATCACGCAAAGTCAGAAGACCGACCGTCAGAAGAACGGGGGGAGCAGCCAATGCGATGGATCCGAAAGCTGCCCTAAGAATCCACTCGAGGCCCCTGCCGGCCGGACCGGCGGCGTCGAGGTAAATTCCCAACGCTCCTACGGCCGAGAGGCACACCAGAGCGATGCCTGTAAGGTCTCTGCGCCTCTCACTCAGGTGCCGAACAACGGGTCCCGGCCTTGCTTGAGCAGGCCTTGATCGCCCGCTACCGGAGGGACGGCGCGTCGCCGGACGCCGGCTCGCCGGAGGCCGCGTTGCCGGACGCCGGGCCGCGGGGCGAGCGGCAGCCGGGCGAGCGGCAGCCGCCTTTTTGGCCTTGCCGGGCGGCCGCTTTACGGTCTTGGTAGGCGCCACTAGCTCTCGCCACTGCTTGTACACACTTAAACCTCCATCACGATCGGCAGGATGATCGGGCGCCTGCCGGTCCGTTTCCACACGAATTTACCGAGCGACTTCCGCACCCGGCTGCGTATCGCAGCCCAGTCCGTTATGCCATCTTGAGCCAAGTCGGCCAAGGATTCGCGAATTTCGGCCGTGGCATCTTCTAAAAACTCCGCAGCCTGGTCTTCGAATACGAATCCGCGAGAAATAATGTCCGGCCCGGCACGAAGCGATCCGTTCTGGGAATCGATGGTCACGACACAAACGATGATGCCGTCATCGGCCAGCAACCGGCGGTCTCTCAGAACCACATCCTGCACGTCCCCGATGCCCAGGCCGTCAACGAACACGTAGCCGGCATCCAGGCGGCCGGCTCTTGTCACCTGCCCATCGGCCAGCTCCAGAATCTCCCCGTTTTCCACAATGAGGGTCCTATCGGAGGGCACGCCGGCCTCTTGCCCGAGCATCGCGTGCGTGGCCAGCATTCGGTACTCGCCGTGAACCGGAACCAGCCATTTAGGATGGATGGCCCGGATCATCGTCTTCAAATCCTCAGCCGAAGCATGACCGGACACGTGAACCTGATGAACAGGGGGCGCAAGCACCTGAACCCCGATTCGAAAGAGCTGGTCTATAACTCTTCTCACAGCCGATTCATTTCCGGGAATGGGGCTGGCCGAGAGAATTACGGTGTCGCCCGGGCCGAGTGTGATCCACTTATGCTCGCGTGCAGCCATGAGAGACAAGGCGGAAAGAGGCTCGCCCTGAGATCCGGTTGAGATGATCACCACCTTGTCATCGGGAAGGTTCTCGCTTTGATCAATCGGAACGATCATCTTTTCAGGAGCATCCAGATGCCCCAGGTCACGGGCGACTTTGACGTTATTTAGCATGCTGCGGCCGAGAAAACTCACCGAGCGCCCGCACTTTTTGGCGGCGTCAACAATTTGTTGCACCCGGTGCAGGTTCGACGCAAAGCAGGCTACAATCACCCTCCCTTTCGCTGCCCCAACTAACTGATCGAGCACGACACCCACCGACTTTTCGGGCGGAGTGTGCCCGAGATGCTCCGCATTGGTGGAATCGCCTAGCATCAGGTCGGCGCCCCCGCCCGCTCGCGCCAAACCCTCTAAATCAGTTGGATGCCCCCCCACCGGGTCAGCATCAATCTTGTAGTCGCCTGTACAAACGATCCGCCCGGCTGGCGTTGTGATCACCGCGCCCAAAGCGTCGGGAATCGAGTGAGCCATACTGAAGCATTGGAGCTTGAAGGGTCCGAGCTTTACGGTGTCCAGAGCCTTAATCTCGTTGAGTTTCGCCCCCTTCAGCAGCTTGTGTTCCTCAAGCTTCGACTTCAAAATCCCAAGAGTCAGGGGGGCCCCGTAAATTGGGGGGTTTATGTCGCGAAGCAGAAATGCAACCCCGCCAATGTGGTCTTCATGCCCATGGGTGAGAAAGAGTCCGACCACGTCCGATGCTCGGTCGCGCAAGCATTCGAAGTCCGGCAACACAAGGTCGACTCCCAACATGTCCTCCGACGGGAACATTAGGCCGGTGTCGATTATCAAAATCTTGCGGTCGTGCTCGAAAAGGGTCATGTTCCGACCAACCTCGCCGACGCCGCCGAGGAAGGTGATTCGGGTTGCCGACGTCCTACCCATTAGACGCACTACCCATTAAATCAAACGCGGAAATATCCGCACCCTCAAGGGCCGCCCTGATTTTGGCTTTTTGATCCGGCGTCGCCGGAACCAGCGGCAGCCTGGGATCGCCGACGGGGTGACCGATGATTTCCATAGCCGCCTTCAGCGGAATCGGGTTTGTGGTGAGTCCCATGATGTCGAAGACGGGCATCAGCGATAAGTGAATCTTGCGGGCCCCGGCCAGATCGCCTTCTTGATGCAAGCGAATCATCTTGGCTATTTCGGGCCCGGCCACATGCGCGGAGGTTGAAATTAGGCCGACGGCGCCCACCGCCAGCCAGGGCAAGGTATCCCCGTCGTTGCCAGAGTAGAGCTCAAAACCATCGGGCGCCTGGGCAACTATTCGAGCGGCGCCCTGAGCGTCGCTGCAGGCGTCCTTGACGCCGACGATGTTGCTCACCCCGGCAAGTTCCATGATCGTGGCGTGTTCCATTTTGATACCCGATCTAATGGGAATGTCGTAGAGAATCACGGGCATGTCCGTCGAAGCGGCAATTGCTTTGAAGTGGGCGATCAGCCCCGCTTGGGGAGGGCGGTTGTAATAAGGGGTCACGACTAAAACACCGTCGACTCCCGCCTTTTCGGCGGTTTTTGTCAGATGCTCAGAATGCGCGGTGTCGTAAGTCCCGGTTCCGGCCACTACCTTGGTTTTGCCCGCTGTGGCCCCGACAACAGCTCGCCACAATTCGTATTTTTCTTCGTCAGAAAGAGTCGCCGCCTCGCCGGTAGAGCCGCTAACTACCAGGCCGTCGGACCCATTTTCTGAAAGCCACACAGCCAACTTCTCCGCGGTGGGCAGGTCAAGCTTCCCACTCGCGTCAAACGGAGTGACCATTGCAGTCAATAGATTGCCGAAGCGCCCGCTCAATTTTTGCGTGTCCCTTCGCTTAGTGGGGCTATAGGATTGCCCGCCAAGTTATTGGCGGGATGCCCCAAATGATAACAATTGCAACATTGGTATACAGAACTAACATTCCACGAGCGCATTAGCGCAGATGGAGCAGTTCGTCCAAGCCCCTGGTGAGACCCCGATGTTTGGACACTTCACGAATTGCCAGCAGCACCCCGGGCATGAAAGACGTACGGTCAGTGGTGTCGTGCCGGATCGACAACGTTTGACCCTCGCCTCCGAAAATGACTTCTTGATGGGCCACCAGACCGGGCAACCGCAGGCTGTGGATTCGGACTCCATCAAGCTCGGCCCCCCTGGCGCCGGCAAGGGTTTGCTTTAACTCCCCGGCATTTTCAGTCTCGTGTTGTACGTCTTCCATCCTTCCCGCAATGATTGCCTCAGCCGTTTTAATCGCAGTCCCCGACGGCGAGTCGAGCTTGCCCTGGTGGTGAAGCTCGATTATTTCGGCGGAATCCATCCAGGCGGCAGCGAGCTTGGCGAAATACATCATCAATACCGCGCCGATCGCAAAGTTGGGCGCGACAAGTACATTTGCAGATGAGCTCTGGGCCAGTTCCTCGAAGCCATCCATTTCCTGCTCGCTGATCCCGGTCGTACCTACAACCACATGAACGGAGTGATTCAGGCACCATTCGACATTGCCGGCCACCGACGCCGAGTTCGTAAAGTCAACGGCGACGTCAACCGATTTGTCCTTAAGCTCATCAATGGCGGTAAGGGTTGTCCCCGGGTCTGTAATGCCGGTGTCGCCGCCTGGATTGGGCTCGACTGCTGCGACCAGCTCCATGTCGGGGTCGTCTTTCACCGCGCGGCACACTTCCGACCCCATCCGGCCCCCGGCGCCGAGCACGGCGACTCTGATCACTTGATCGCCCACTCGGAAAAGTCTCCTTCATCGAACGGGCCCATCACAGTGAGAGCTCTGCGCTCAGGGGCCAAAAGGTCCCTGGCCACGGCCGCTATGTCGTCGAGGGTGACCGCGTCCACCCGGTTGATTATTTCGTCCATCGAGAGAATCTCGGCCCCCACAAGCTCGGACTTGCCAAGCCTGCTCATTCGGGAAGCCGGGTCCTCAAGTGCCATGACCATTGCCCCCTCGGTCGCCCCCTTGGCCCGCTTTAGCTCCTCCGCGGTGGCGCCGTCTGAAACTAGGCGATCAAGCTCCTCGGTCACCACCTCCAATAACCTGGGCACGTTCGAGGGAGCGGTGCCCGCATAAACCGCCCAGTCCCCGATCTCGCTGTACATGTTGCGATAGGAAAAGACCGAATAGGCAAGACCTCGTTTTTCACGCACTTGTTGGAACAGGCGCGACGACGTTCCGCATCCGAGCAAATTGTCGAGCACTCCCCAGGCGAACCGCGAAGGATGGTCACGCTGGTAGCCGATTCCTCCCAAAACCACATGAGCTTGTTCGGTTGGTCGTCGAACAACTTTCAACCTCGTGGCCGGCTCCGGCTTTGCCGGGATTCTGGCCGGAGGGGGCCCTTCCTCGGCGCCAAATTCTGCATTGACCCACTCAACTATCTGTCCATGATCCACGCTGCCTGCGGCCGCGATAACGATGTTGGGCGAATGATAACTCGCCCGATGGAAGTCCTGCAGGTTCTCCCGGGTAAGCGAGGCAACAGTCTCGGTGGTTCCCATGACCTCGCGGCCGAGGGAATGGTCGCCGAAAATTGCCTGGGTAAACACATCGTGAACCAGATCTTCGGGAGTGTCTTCGTGCATCGCCAGCTCTTCCAAAATGACGCTTCTTTCGCTGTCCACATCGTCGCCGCGCAGCATTGGGTGGCGAAGCATGTCGCCCAGCACCGAAAGAGACATCTCAATGTCGCGGTCCAAGACCCTGCTGTGAAAGCACGTGTACTCTTTCGCAGAGAATGCGTTGGCCTCGCCACCCACTGCATCGAACGCTTCGGCTATGTAGCGAGCACTGTATTTTTCAGTTCCCTTGAATATCAAATGTTCCAGAAAATGCGTTGCGCCTTGAAGCTCGGGGGGCTCATCGCGTGACCCAATGCCGACCCAAAACCCAAGGGCGGCTGAGCGCACCTCGGACATTGCCTCGGTAAGCACCCGGGTTCCACCGGGCAGAACGGTCCGTTCGAACTTCAAATTGTGCGGTTCAGCCGGAGCGCACCGAAGGGCACGCTACCGATTGGGCCGGTCACGCCGGTCACCGTCTCTGCGCGGCCCGCGGTCGCGGCCGCCGCCCCCATCGCGTCTCGGGCCCCGGTCGCCGCCTTCGCGCCGTGCCGGCCGCGGGTTGCGCTCTTCGTAGTCCGCCGGCAACTCCGCCAAACGCGGCGGAGGGTTGACGGGCTTGAGCGAAATCTTGCCGCGAGCGTCAATTTCGGTTACCTCGACCTCGAGATCATCACCTTCGCTCAGGACGTCCTCCACCCTGGCGAGGCGAATGTCGCCGCCCAGCTTCGAAATGTGGACCAGGCCGTCGGTGCCTCCGACCAGGTTGACAAATGCGCCGAATTCCATGATCTTCACGACCTTGCCGCTAAAGCGCTCGCCGGGCTCAGGGACATGGGGGTTCGCAAGCTCATCTATCCGGCGGCGCGCTTCAAGTGCAGGACCTTCCTCGGTCGCGCCGATCCTAACCGTCCCGTCATCCTCGATATCAATTTCGACTCCGGTAGAGGCGATGATGTCGTTGATTCGCTTACCCTTCGGCCCAATTACTTCGCCGATTTTGTCGATGGGAATCTTGAAAGCAATGATCCGCGGAGCGTTTTGGTTTAGCTCGGACCGGGTAGCTGGCATGACTTCGAGCATCTTGCCGAGAATGAACAGTCGAGCGTCCTTCGCCTGGCTGAGAGCGGCGGTTAGAACGTGTGAAGGGATTCCGGAAATCTTGGTGTCAAGCTGAAGAGCCGTAACCATCGTTTCGGTACCCGCAACCTTAAAGTCCATATCGCCGTACGCATCCTCCGCCCCCAAAATGTCGGTCAGGGTCACGAACTTGTCGCCTTCGTTGATCAGGCCCATGGCGACACCCGCGACAGGCTTTTTGATCGGAACGCCGCAGTCCATCAATGAAAGCGTAGAAGCGCAAACGCTGGCCATCGACGTGGAGCCGTTCGAAGACAGAACCTCGCTCACAACCCGAAGAGCGTAAGGGAATTCCTGGTCGTCGGGAATAACCGGCAACAGGGCTCTTTCAGCGAGTGCGCCGTGCCCGATCTCGCGACGCTTCGGGCCGCGCATGAAGCCGGTTTCGCCCGTCGAAAATGGCGGGAAATTGTAGTTGTGCATGTAACGCTTTGAGTCTTCGACTCCAAGGTCGTCGAGCATCTGGCTCATTTTCAACATGCCAAGGGTTACCGTTGAAAGAACCTGAGTCTGTCCCCGGTTGAAAAGCCCCGTTCCATGAACCCTCGGAATGATCCCGACTTCGCAAGAAATCGGGCGGACGTCGGTCAGGCCACGGCCGTCGATGCGAACGCCCTTTTCCAGGATCCGCTGGCGAACCATCTTCTTATTCTGCTTCGAAAATACGGCCGATACTTCCTTGCTTCGGTCGGGGAATTCTTCCGATGTCGCTTCGGCGAGCGCTGTCTTAATCTCATCGATCTGGCTCTCGCGGTCGGCCTTGTCGGCAACCTCGAGAGCGGCTGCAAGCTTGCTCTCGGTGAGCTCGGCCACTCTGGCGGCCAGCGCGGCATCGGGTGCGCCCTCAATTGCCCACTTGGTGGTCTGCTGCTTAACCCCGGCTGCGGCAACCAATTCTTCCTGAAGCTCAATCGCTTCGAGGATGTACTGCTTCGCCTGCTCCAGGCCTTCGGCAACCACATCTTCGTTGACTTCGGGAGCACCTTCGGCCACAAGAACAAGAGCATCTTCGGTGGCACCCGCTTCGACCATCAGGATGTCGGCTTCGCCGGCACTATTTTTCCGGCCCGCAACAACAATTTCGAAGGTCCCGTCCAGCGATTCGTCAAATGTGGGGTTCGCAGTCCATGTTCCATCGATGTGGGCAAGACGCACTGCGCCCACCGGGCCCTCAAAGGGAATACCCGAGAGCATCAGCGCCGCCGAAGCGGCATTGATAGCAAGTACATCAAAGGGATTCTCGCCGTCGACGGCCGAAACAATGCCCACCACGTGAACGTCGTTGCGGAATCCATCTGGGAAGCAAGGCCTTAGCGGCCGGTCAATCAGGCGGCAAGTAAGAATCGCCTTCTCGCTGGCTCGGCCCTCACGGCGGAAGAATCCGCCGGGGATCTTTCCGGCTGCGTACATGCGCTCTTCGATGTCGACCGTCAAGGGGAAAAAGTCTGTCCCCTCGCGGGGCGCTTTCGCCGCGGTAACGGCCATGATGATGGTGCTTTCGCCCTGCTGCGCCATCACTGCGCCGTCGGCAAGGCCGGCGACCCGGCCCGTCTCGAATCTAACGACCGGTTCGCCGATCTTGCGCTCAACTGAATGAATGGTTTTTGATTCCAAAGCTGACCTCCTGGATTGTTGAGGCCTGTAAGGATTTACGACCCTTTATGGGCCTCAGTCTTGGTTTAACTACTTGTGTTTGCTATTCCTCTTGACGTCTTTTGACTGAAGCTAGAAAAGTTTGGTTAGCGACGAAGGCCCAGCTTCACGATCAAAGCACGGTACCGCTCGATGTCTTCCTTCTTCAAGTATTCAAGAAGGCGCTTGCGACGCCCAACCAGGCGCAGCAGGCCGCGCCGAGTTGCGTGATCGCCCGTGTGGACCTTCAGGTGCTCCGTCAGGTCCGCTATGCGAGTAGACATAATGGAAACCTGGACCTCGGGAGAACCCGTATCCAGGTCGTTACGCCGATGTTCGGCTATGACGGTTGCTTTTCGAGCGAGATCTAGTGGCATGCAGCCCTTGATAGAAGTTGAGATAGGTCGGTCAGATACGTGGTTCAGGTATGTAGAGTTGTCTTGATGCTACCACGCCCTGCGAACCGATCACGTCCCGGCACTAACGAGCCTCGAAGCGTCGGACTTGGGCTACGTCTTCGGATATTGCCTCGGTTAGATCGGCGGGGGTTTGGAATTGGATGTGGTCTCTTATGCGGTGGTTGAATTCGAATTCGGCTTCCCGGCCGTACAAGTCGCCGTCGAAATCTAGGATGTAGGCCTCCACCGATTCTTCGCCTTCGCCGAAGGTGGGATTGGAGCCGATGCTCATGGCGGCAACCATTCTTCCGCCTCCGGTCAAAACGTGGCCGGCGTAGATCCCCGGGCCGGGAACGCACAATGAGTACTCCGGCAGAAGGTTGGCCGTGGGATACCCGATGGCTTCGCCCCTTCCCGCCCCCCGGACGACGCTGCCTGCAAGGCAGTACGCCCGGCCCAGGGCTTGGTTAGCCCATTCAAGGTCTCCCTGCTTAAGGGCATGTCGGACGGCCGTGCTGGAAACCGTCCTGCCCTGAACTTTGCGCAAGCGCGGGCTCTGGACCTCGAATCGGAATCTTTGCCCGAACGATCGGAGCATCCTGACGTTACCCCTTGCAAGGTGGCCGAAGCGAAAATTGCCCCCGACCACTACAGAGTTGAGATTCAACCTGCCGACCAGCAGCGACTGAATAAACTCCTCCGGCTCGATCAACGAAAACTCCCGCGTAAAGGGCAAAATCCAAAGCTGTTCGATACCTGCGGCCGCCAGCAGCTCGATCTTGGTTTCGGCGGTTATGAGCAGGTCGGGCGCCTGACCCCGAAGAACCATCTGAGGATGAGGTTCGAAAGTAACAACAGTTGACTTCGCCGAATGCTGTTCAGCCAATGCCAGCACTCGCTCAATCAGGGCCTGGTGCCCCCTGTGCACAGCATAGAAATTCCCGATAGTAGCCGCAGCCGGAGCAGCCCCATCTGGCAATCCCTCCATTCCATAAAATATTTTCATCCCATAGGCCCTTCCTTACTGGAATTCTCAAGGGATCGGTGGGGGGCGGGTTCCTGAGGGTGATTCATCGGCCCCGAGACGGCTTCATACCACCAGGGTACGGCCGATGAGGTCCCCCGGAGGGCGATGATCCTCAAGAAACTACACCACGCCGATCCCGTCGGACGGACGGCCAACGCAATCGGGTCGGACGGACGGGTCAGACTAGCCGACTAAAACAGCGGCCGGCATTAGGCCCTTTTTGCTTCGACGGTAGACGGCTATTAGGTTGCCCTCCAGGTCCAACACTGCAACCGGGACTCCGGCTGTCATTCCTGCTTCATGCGCTGGGCGATCGCCGGGACGAGGCTGGGCCATCAAAGGCAATTCCCCCGACCGCGTTGGCATTAATCCTCCCGCCATACCCAGGCCGAGGCCCGCGGGTTCGGTGCCCGGCCCCGGCAGGAACTGGGGCAATGGCGTTCCGCGGATTGTTGGAACCTCCGCCTCTTGCGGTTTAGGCTTCGCTTGGCCGATGCCTGCGATCGGCCGGCCGTGGGTCACCGCTGCCAACTCGTCGCCCTCAACCGTTACCTCAGGAAAGTCCCTCATCGCTTGACGCATGGTGAGCAGTTTGGCTATGCAACCCTCCAGACTCGAACGTTCAAGTTCCCGCAAGTCCAGGACGTCGGCTTCGGTGAACGAGCCGATTGACAGGCGCCTGATGCTGGTCACGTGACCACCGACTCCCAGGCGGTCCCCGATATCGGATACCAATGTCCTAATGAAAGTCCCGCTGGAACATTTCACAAAAATTCTGGCCGTTTGGGCCGTCTCGTCGAACCGATCGACCAACAACTCATAGGTCCTGACGGTCCTTGCGGGGCGATCGACCTCTTCTCCGCGGCGCGCGGCCTTGTATAGGGGTTCGCCGTCGATTTTGACCGCCGAAACCATAGGAGGGATCTGCTGAATTTCGCCTTCGAACTGAGCCGTCATGGCTTCGACGTCAGCCACGGTGAGGCTCGAGGGCTTGGTCGCAACTACCTCACCCGAGGAATCCTGGGTCGAGGTTGAGACTCCGAATTTCGCCTCCGCCCGATACGACTTGGGCAGGTTCTGCAAGAAAGGCGCAAGCCGGGTTGCTTTGCCGAGAGCCAGGAGCAAGACCCCGGTGGCATCGGGGTCGAGAGTGCCCGAGTGACCAACCTTGCTCATCTGGTAAATCTTTCGGACCTGGTCAACAACGTCGTGCGAGGTGCACCCGGCCGGCTTGTCGACGACCAGCAGGCCGCTCGGCGTCTCAGTCATTGCTTGAGCTGATCCTGCCGATAAGGGCCTTGCAGACGGTCTCGAGGTCGCCCTTACCGGTGAACCCGGCTGCCCTCGCGTGGCCCCCGCCGCCGAATGACTGCGCTACTGCCGAAACATCAACCTCGCCCCTCGACCTAAGAGACACTCGCCACTCGCCCTCGATTTGCTGCTTGAGAAGCGCTGCGACACCGGCCTCCTTCACGACTTTCAATGCCTCGATAAAGTGCTCGGTTTCCTCGATTGGAAGCTCCCCCAAGTCGGCCGGCGTCATCCAACTCCAAACCAAACCATTGTCCAATCTCGCCCTGGACATAACGATGCCCAAAACATGCAAATAGGAAAATGAAGCACTCTCGAAAATTTCTTCAGCAACCAACTCGTGGTCGACGCCCAACTCCCGAAGCTCGGCCGCGTCCCGTAGCGTCTTCGGGGTTGCATTCGAGTATTGAAATCTTCCGGTGTCGGTGACAATGCCGGTGTAAAAGCAAGTTGCCTCGTCGGTCGTCGGGGTCCCGCCCATGCGCTTGACCAGTTCGTAAGCAATCTCTGAAGACGATGCACACTGGGTGTCGACGAGGTTCACGCTGCCGAACAATGGGTTTGAAAGATGGTGGTCGATATTTAGCCTGACTGCCGCCGATTCGAACTTGTCCTTTAACAACTCCAGGCGACCGATGTCACCGCAGTCAATGGCGACGAAAGCCTCTAGGTCGGACGGCACTTGGTCCCAGGTCACCACGTCGCCCTGCCCGGGCAAGAAGTTGTACTGAGGGGGGGTTTTAAGCTCAGCGCTCCCCCAGCTCATCCAGACTTTTTTACCCTGGCGAGCAAAAAAGCGGCCGAGCCCTATCATCGACCCCAGAGCGTCGCCATCGGGCGAGATATGACAACACACCGCCACAGAGTTCGACGATTGCAGAACCTCAGCAGCTTCTCGCCACTGATCCTCGGTTATCACGCGTCTGCCGGCAAGGTAATCATTCGTCTTGGGCAAAGCCTTCCTCGGCCTCACCCCCCGGAGGCTTTGACACTCCAGCCTGCCTCAGCAGTTGCTGGATTCGTTCCGCGTGAAGGGCAGTTTCGTCTTCGAGAATTTCAAGCTGCGGCAAGTGGCGCATACGGATTTCCCGGCCGAGTATCGACTTCAAATGGGGAGCGGCATGCTGGATTGCCCCGATGCTCTCCTCTCTCTCCTCGTCGGTGCCCAAAGCGCTCACGAACACACGAGCCACCTTCAGATCGGGAGAAAGCTTTACCTCAGTCACAGTCACGAACCCGATCCTCGGGTCGTTCAACTCTAGAACAGCTTCGCCAAGCACCTGCCTGGCAAGTTCTTCAACTCTTTGGGCTCTCGGGTAATTCTTGGGCAACTAGTTCGTTCCTCGCTGGGTGGCACGAAGGCCACTAGACGCGGGCAACCTCGCGGACCTCGAAGGCTTCTATTACGTCGCCTTCTTTAATGTCCGCGTAGCCCTCGATGGTTATTCCGCATTCATACCCCGACTGCACCTCGCGTACGTCATCCTTGAATCTGCGAAGCGACGAAACGTTTCCGGTGTAGATGACGGTTCCATCTCGGATCAGCCTCGCCTTAGCGTTTCTGACAATCGTGCCCTCGGTCACGTAACTTCCTGCCACCACGCCCTTAGGTATCTTGAAGGTTTCTCGCACCTGGGCTGCCCCCAGTACAACTTCTTCCTCAAGCGGCGCGAGCAATCCCTTGCTGGCCCGATCGATGTCTTCAAGTAATTGATAGATGACCTCGTAGAGCCTGACGTCGACGCCTTGACGCTCGGAAAGTTGGCGCGCCCCAGCATCGGGGCGAACGTTGAAACCAACGATGATGGCGCCCGACGCCTCGGCAAGAGTTACGTCATTTTCGTTGATTGCGCCCACCGCCTTCCGCAAGATATTGGTGCGAACCATTGACTGCTCCATCTTGCTTATCGACTCTGCAAGGGCCTCGAGCGATCCTTGGCTCTCGGCCTTGACAATGAGCTTGAGTTCCGGAAGTTCGCCGGCTCGTGTCTTCGACAACAGATCCTCAAGGCTGATCGCCTTGCCGCCGGTTGCGAATTCGGCTTGGCGATGCTTCGCGTCGCGATCGGCTGCGATGCGCTTGGCTTCGCGGTCGTCGGAGACCACCTTGAATTCATCGCCGGCTGCGGGAACCTTTGACCATCCGGTAACGATCACAGGATGCGAGGGACCCGCCGACTTCACCGACCGGCCGGCCTCGTCGGTCAGCGCTCGGACCTTGCACCACGCAGACCCGCAAACGACTGGATCTCCAACTCTTAGAGTCCCCTTTGCAACTATCAGGGTGGCCACTGCACCTCGGCCTCGATCAAGATGGGCCTCGATGGCAACTCCCCTGCTCGGCACCTTCGGATTAGCCTTCAGCTCTTGAAGGTCGCCGACGAGATGCACCATTTCAAGCAGGTCGTCGAGGTTGGTTCCCTGCTTGGCCGAGATGTCGACGAAGACCGTGTCGCCGCCCCACTCTTCGGGCTGCAGTCCAAGGTCAGCCAATTGCTGCCGGGGCCTGATGAGGTCCGCTTCGGGCTTGTCAATCTTATTGACGGCAACGATTATGGGAACACCGGCGGCTTTCGCGTGGTCGAGTGCTTCAACCGTTTGGGGTTGAACGCCGTCATCGGCCGCAACCACCAAAATGACTATGTCGGTCACCTGAGCGCCGCGGGCTCGCATTTGAGTAAACGCCTCGTGGCCTGGAGTATCGATGAATGTCACCAGGCCCCCGCGGGGAACATGAACTTGATAGGCGCCGATGGCCTGGGTAATGCCGCCGGCCTCGAGCGACAGCATCTCTTTGCGGCGGAAGTACTGAAGGATCGAACTCTTGCCGTGGTCAACGTGACCCATGACTGTGACGATCGGAGCGCGAGACTCGAGGTCGGCCTCGTCGCCTTCCTCGACTTCAGGCTCGGCAGCCGCTTCCTCTTGCTCGGGGGAAACGACCTCGATTGCGAGCCCAAGCTCGTGCGCGAGCAATTCAACGGCGCCGTCGGGAAGGGATTGATTGATGGTTCGCATCTCACCCAGGGACAAAAGCATCTTGATAATCTCGCCGGCCGGGTGGCCTGTTTTGTTTGCAAAGTCCTCAACCGTTATTCCGTGGGAAACCTGAATCGTTTCGACCAAAGGAGCAGGTGGAGCAGGCGGCTTCGCAGGGGGCTTAGCAGGAGCTGGAGCTGGGGCCGGAGCCTCAGCTTCCGGCTTGGCTGCAGGGGCGGGGGCGGGAGCGGGGGCTTTGGCGGGAGCGGGGGCCGGGGCGGGAGCGGGGGCTTTAGCGGGCGCCTTGGTTTGTGGCGCGGGGGCCGGGGCGGGAGCGGGGGCTTTGCCGGCTCCGTTCATGGACTCGCGCAGCAAGACGACCTCGTCGTCCGCAAGAGCAGACGCATGGCTCTTTACCTCTATGCCAAGAGCGGCGAGTTTGGTGATTGCCTCTTTAGAGGAAAGCCCAAGCTCCTTGGCTATCGCGTGAACTCTGATCTTCGACATTATCGGGTAACCAATTTAGCGCACCCGAAGCCGCTGGCTGGTGCGCACTAAACGGCACCCGACGGCTCTGCCTCGGGCTCAGCAACCGGCGTCGCTTTTTTAGCTTGTTCGGCGGCATCTTGAGTTTCGCTCTTGATGTCGATCCGCCACCCGGTCAGGCGGGCCGCAAGCCGGGCATTTTGACCTTCTTTGCCTATTGCAAGGGACAACTGAAAGTCCGGCACAACCACGACCGCGGTTTGGGTGTCGGTGTCGGTGCGGACCTCTTTGACCTTGGATGGTGAAAGCGCGTTGGCGACGAATTCCTCCGGGGTCGGGGACCACGCGATTATGTCCACCTTTTCACCCCTCAGCTCATTGACCACCATCCTGACGCGAGAACCCCTGGGCCCCACGCAAGCGCCGGTGGCATCAACGTTGCGGTCGCTCGAGGCGACTGCGATCTTTGAGCGGTGGCCCGCCTCTCGCGCAACCTGCTTTATCTCGACAATCTCATCCACTATTTCGGGCACCTCAAGCTCGAACAACTTCTTGATCAAGTTGGGGTGAGTTCTGGAGCAAATGATTTGCGGACCACGAGGCGAACGCCGTACCTCAACTATGTAGGCCTTTACTCTTGAGCCGTGGTCGTAGCGCTCGCCGGGCACCTGTTCCGCCTGGGGCAGCAGGGCCTCGACGCCCTTGCCGAGGTCCAGCAATACGTATCGCGGGTCAGCCTGCTGAACGATAGCAGTCACGATGTCGCCTTCGCGGCCGGAATATTCTCCATAGGTCAACTCGCGCTCGGCTTCACGAATCCTTTGTTGAATAACTTGCTTGACGGTTTGAGCGGCGATTCTGCCGAAGTCGGGTGACGAGACCTCCCACTCTTTGGTGACTGTGAATTCTCCGGTCTCTTCATTTACGTCAATGTCTTGAGCGAAAACCTTGACCACCCCGGTGCGACGATCGATTTCAGCCCGCGCTTCCTCGCCCTCGGCCTCCAGGGAGCGCTTGTAGGCCGCCGCAAAAGCCTGTTCCAAGGCTGTGACAACGCTTTCGAACGAGATTCCCTTCTCGCGCTCGACTACCCGGAGTGCATCCATATCTATAGGGTTCATAACGTTTCTCCTTTTCCCTGCTGCCCGGCGCCGCCGTGCCCTGCCAATTCCGCGGCCCAATCCACTACGAGAGTGGTCCTTGCCACGCTCGAATAGGGGATTTCAACAAAGGTCCCATCCTTAAGCGTCAAAACAAACGATTCATCGCCGGCAGTTGAAATATGCCCGGTGAAATTGCGTTGCCCCTCAATTCCCTCAGCCACCTTTACAGCCACTTCTCGCTCCGAAAACCGGCGGTAATCCGATGGCTTCATTAAAGGCCGCTCAATACCTGCCGACGAAACTTCAAGCGTGTACTTACCCTTGATGGGGTCCTCAATGTCCAGGGCCCTCGAGATCTCCTCCGAAACCTCTGCCAAATCATCGACCGACACCGGACCCTCGATTCTGTCGAGAGTCACCCGCAAGATGCGTGCGCGGTGCTCGGTAGTGAAAACGACCTCGACCACTTCCAGGTCGTGCCCACCGGCGATAACTTCGCAGGTGGCGCGCACCTCGGCCAGAACCTCAGGCCCGGTCACGCTCACCTCCTTGTAATTTACGCCTAAACCCTGCTAAAGCCCCAAAAAGAAAGTGGGCCGCAGCCCACTCTGTCCTGCATTTTTCGTTAATTTCGGCCCGCCAATATGCACAGGACGCTCAATCAGTATAGATCGAGCAGGAAATCCCGGCAAACGGCTCTTTTTGCCGGGAAAAGGACTTGTCCGATAGGCTCGCCGCTGGTATTATTCTATTTTACACCGTTTAAACATAACTAATTAACAATAAGGGGTCGTCCTGGAAAGCAAAGCTTCAACCACAACCGGTCGCAAGCCGGGCGCCAAGGCACGGCTGATTCTCGACTGGCCGCGCCGAGCATTATTGAGCACCGGCCTTGCTCTTGCCCTGGTGCTCGCGGCAGGCTGCTCGGGGTCCTCGGCAACCGGCCAGCGCCCCTCCGGCAATTCCAAGTCAGGCGCCAAGCAAGACAAGGCTGCTCTTCGCCTCGGCTACTTCCCAAACCTTACGCACGCCGCCGCGCTCGTCGGATTGCAAAAGGGTTTGTTTGAAAAGGCCCTGGGATCCACCGGAGGGCTCGACGCAAAATCCTTCAACTCCGGACCCGATGCTGTTACCGCACTTTTCTCGGACGCTCTGGACGCCGCCTATATCGGCCCTGGACCCGCGATAAACGCCTTTTCCAAGTCGCGGGGTAAAGCTATACGCATCCTGTCCGGGTCAACCGAGGGCGGAGCGTTTCTGGTGGTGAAACCCACGATTGCCAGCGCCTCGGACCTAAAAGGCAGCAAGTTGGCCTCACCCCAGTTGGGCAACACTCAAGACATTGCGCTGCGCACCTGGCTAAAATCTCAAAAACTCACCACGGATCTTCAAGGTGGCGGGGACGTTTCAATCACACCCCAGGAGAACGCGCAGACCCTTGAAGCCTTCAGATCAGGTCAGATACAAGGAGCATGGGTGCCCGAGCCGTGGGCCAGCCGCTTAGTGGCCGAAGCCGGCGCTGTAGTCCTGGTCGACGAGCGTGACCTTTGGCCCGATAAGCGTTTCCCCACGACGATTCTCATCGTAAGAACTGAGTTCGAACGGAGCAATCCCGCCGCCGTTGAGGCCCTTTTGAAAGCCCATCTGGAAGCTACGGCTTATCTCAACAGCAATAGCGCCGAGGCCCAAACACTCGTCAATAAGGCCCTGCTCCAGAGCACCGGCAAGGCTATTCCAGCCAAGGTAATCACCTCAGCCTGGGACTCTCTAAGCTTCACCACAGATGTTGTGCCTTCCTCGTTTGACAAGCTCGCGGCAAACGCCACTGCCCTTGGCCTGTTGCCTAAGACCAACTTGAAGACAATCTTTAAGCTGGGGCCCCTTGAACGTGCCCGTCAAAACTAGTGGCTCATCACTAGGCGCCCGGTGATCAGCATTCAGGAAGAGCCGGCCGCCCACGCTCTCGCAGACCAGGCGGTGGCCGGGCCGGCGACGCCCACCGGTATCGGGAACGACTATGTTCCAAGCGACCCCCACCATGCTCTTGGTACTTCGGCGGTTTCAATAAGGCACGTTTCCAAGATTTTTGGTCATGGCCAGGGTTCACTCCTGGCGATCGATGGACTTTCGCTGGAGATCGAAGTTGGTTCCTTCGTCTGCGTAGTGGGCGCTTCTGGTTGCGGAAAGACGACGCTGTTGAACATGATAGCGGGCCTCGACCATGCAACGAGCGGGGTGGTGGAAGTCCGGGGCGGCCGGCCCACTTTGATTTTCCAGGAGTCGGCTCTGTTCCCCTGGCTAACCGTGGAGCGCAACGTGGAACTCGCCTTGAAACTCCGGGGCGTCGCTCCGGCCATCAGGAAGCAGTCCGTCAAGTCCTTGCTCGAGTTAGTTCATTTACAGGGCTTTGGCCGCAGCCGGCCCCACGAGCTTTCCGGCGGAATGCGTCAGCGGGTGGCGCTGGCTCGAGCTCTTGCGCAGCAGGCGGAGATCCTGCTCATGGATGAGCCGTTTGGAGCGCTCGACGCCATGACCCGAGACATTTTGCACGAGGAGCTTGAAAAACTTTGGGAGGAGACCGGCTTCACGATCCTTTTCGTCACGCACAACGTGCGCGAAGCGGTGCGTCTCGGCGACAGGGTCATTGTTTTGTCCAGCCGGCCCGGGCGCATCGTGGCGGATTTCCCCGTAGATATTCCCAGACCCAGGCGCCTGGAATCGCCTGAGGTAAACGGGCTGGCGGGGCCCATTACGGATCGTCTTCGCGAAGAGGTGCGCAGCCATGCCGGCCGCTGAAACCGGGCCGCCGCCCTCGGATTTAAGCACTGATCTTTCGGGGCTTGATGCTCTCGAATTGGCGGAGGGACCGAAAGTCGGCAGGATGAAGCAGTTTTGGGATCGCGTCTGGCCGCGCCTTGCGGCCATTGGTTTGGCGCTGGCCATATGGCAAATTGCCGTTTGGACCAAGTGGCGACCCGATTACCTTCTTCCTCCCCCGGCAACCGTCTTCAAGCGGTTGTTCGTCGACTTCGTAGGAACTAAAGGAACAGACTCTCCTGTGGTTGATGCAGGGCTTCTCGGCGAGGCAATTTCAGTGACCATGACCAGGGCCGCAGCCGGGTTTTTGCTTGCCCTGGTCATTGGTTCGTTAATAGGAATGGCGGTAGCAAGCAGCAAGCATGTTCGCAGCGCCATCGGCTCGTTTATTAGTGGGCTCCAAACGATGCCCTCGATAGCCTGGTTTCCGCTGGCCGTCCTGCTCTTCCAGCTGGGCGAATCGCCCATCATGTTCGTGGTCGTTTTGGGCGCGGCGCCGGCTATCGCAAACGGACTGCTTTCGGGAGTGGACCACATTCCACCAGTCTTGCTCCGGGCGGGAAGGGTCATGGGGGCCCGCGGTCTCACAGCCTTCCGCCATGTCATTTTTCCGGCAGCACTCCCCAGCTACGTGGCTGGTTTGAAGCAAGGATGGGCCTTCTCATGGCGCAGCCTGATGGCCGCCGAGCTGTTGTCCGCGCAGATAAACCGCCCGTCCATTGGGGTAAAGATGTCGCACGCCCAAAGCCTTGCCGATGCTGATGGGCTATTGGCGACAATGATCGTTATCCTGGTTCTCGGGATTGCAGTGAACGCCCTAGTCTTCGATAGGCTGGGCTCAGTGATCCGAAGCCGACGAGGCTTGGCGGCGTAAATTGATAGACCTACTGAAAGCTAAAGACAATGGCAACCACTAAAACTCCCGTGAAACGTGGCGAAGGGCAATGGGCCCTGGGTTATCGAGAACCTCTCAACAAGGCCGAGCGCGCAAAGCGTGACGACGACGGCCTAAATGTTTTGGACCGCATCATCAATATTTACTCAAAGCAAGGCTTTAGATCCATCTGGCCGGACGACCTGCGCAGTCGCATGCGCTGGTGGGGCCTTTACACTCAGCGCCGCCAGGGAGTTCCCGGCGGCAGAACGGGCATGGTCGAGCCGCACGAATTGGAAGACGAGTTCTTCATGCTCCGGGTCCGCATTGCTGGTGGTCTTATGACAAGTGATCAGCTTCGGAAAATTGCCTGGATTTCAGAGAGGTTCGGGCGTGACGTAGCCGATATTACCGACCGGCAAAACGTTCAGCTGCATTGGATCCGCATCGAGGACGTACCCCGAATTTTTGAAGCGTTGGAAGAAGTGGGCCTGACCAGTTGCGAAGCTTGCGGCGACACTCCCCGCAACATGATCGGTTGCCCGCTGGCAGGCGTGGACAAGGAAGAAATTGTCGATCCAACCGAGGTTCTTCTTGCACTTCACAAGCGGTTCGTCGGTGATCCGGCTTTCTCGAACCTGCCTCGCAAATTCAAGACGTCGATCTCCGGGTGCCCGCAGCAATGCGCCCAGCACGAGATCAACGACATTTCCTTTGTCGGCACCCGCAACGCTGCCGGCCGACCCGGCTACGATCTTTGGGTCGGCGGGGGTCTCGGCCCCAACCCGAAGTTCGGGCAGCGCCTCGGAGTTTTCGTCGAGCCTGAAGAGGTTGGCGATGTTTGGCATGCGGTTGCGTCGGTCTTCAGGGACTACGGCTACCGGCGAGCGCGCAACCACGCCCGGGTGAAATTCTTGATGGCCGACTGGGGGCCCGAGCGCTACCGCGAGGTTATGGAACGCGAATACCTTGGGCGGTCGCTGCCGGACGGTCCTCCCCCACCGCCCTCGACGACAGCCCAGCGCGACCACCTTGGGGTTCGCGAGCAGCAAGACGGCCGGGTTTATGTCGGATTCGCACCGCGTGCCGGTCGCATTTTTGGCCATCAGCTTCGCCACGTCGCCGAGCTGGCCGACGAGTACGGATCGGGCAGAATCCGAGCGACCACTCAGCAAAAGCTGGTGATAGTCGATGTCGATCCAGCCCGTGCTCCCGGCCTGACCTCAGCTCTCGAGGAACACGACCTTCGCGTGAACGCCAGTCCCTTCCGCCGCGGAACTATGGCCTGCACGGGCATTGAATTCTGCAAGCTGGCGATAGTTGAGACCAAGCAGCGTGCCGACTGGTTGTACCGGGAACTCGAAGAGCGGCTGCCGGAATTCACCGAACCCATCCGTATCAACATCAATGGATGCCCGAATTCATGCGCCCGTTTCCAGATCGCCGATATCGGCCTGATGGGGTCGTTGGTCACCAAGTCCGACGGCACCAAGATCGATGCTTTCCAGGTGCACCTTGGGGGCCATCTCGGCTACGACCACAAGGTTGGCCGAAAAGTCAAGGGAATCAAGGTGCCTGCTTTTGAGCTCGCGGACTACGTGGAACGGCTGTTGAGGAAATACCTTGCAACCCGCTCCGGCGCCGAGCCATTTCACGAATGGGCGTTCAGGGCTGAAGAATCGTGGCTGAAGTAGCAACGACCACCAGTCTTAAAGGTTGTGTCATCTGGTTGACCGGACTGCCCTCGGCCGGGAAATCCACCATTTCGTTGGCGCTGCAAGAACAACTGAAGGCCCGGGGCGAGCGCGTTGAAATTCTGGACGGCGACCTTGTAAGAGAGAACCTCTCAAAGGGCCTCGGATTTTCAAAAGACGACCGTGACATCAATATCCGTCGAATCGGCTTCGTTGCCAATCTTCTCGCCCGAAACGGCGTGAAGGTGATTTGCGCCGCTATATCTCCGTACCGCCAAATTCGCGATGAGGTACGTGAGCTTGCTGACGACTTCATCGAGGTGTACGTCTCGACGCCGGTGGAAATTTGCGAACAGCGCGACGTCAAAGGCCTTTATGCCAAAGCACGAATCGGCGAGGTCAACGACCTTACCGGCGTTGATGACCCATACGAGCCACCGCTTAGCCCCGAAGTTACCATCGGCACCGTTGGAGAATCACCTGGGGCCTCGGCCGGCAAGATCGTGGAACGGCTGATTTCGGACGGCTACCTTGCTTGATCCAATGAAACTACAACCCGGCCGGGCAGCGAGCCCGGATCTGCCCGACCTCGATGCAGCTTCGGCACAGGAGATTCTGGAATGGGCCCTACAGGAGTACTTCCCAGACATCGGCGTAGCCTGTTCGATGCAAGACGCGGTCGTGGTGGACTTGGCCGTTAAACTCCAGCCGGCTGTTGAGGTCTTTTTTCTGGAAACCCAGTTTCACTTCCCCGAAACTTTGGAAACAGCGAAGAAAATGCGTGATCGTTACAACCTAAATTTAATCGAGCTAAAACCGGTTGAAAACCCGGCGGTCTATTTTAGGGACGGGTACGAAGCCTGCTGCGCATCCCGGAAGGTCGAACCGCTAAACCGTTACCTGAAGGACAAAAAGGCCTGGGTCTCGGGCGTGAGACGCACAGATTCCCCCCAACGCGCCAGGGCACGGGCAGTGGAATGGGATGCAGGCAGGGGCCTGGTCAAGATCAATCCCATCGTCGCATGGACCGACGATCAGGTGGACCGCTACATTGCCGACAACGAATTGATCGTGAACCCGTTGGCCGAGAAAGGCTATGAATCAATCGGCTGCTGGCCCTGCACCGAGCCCGGTAGGGGCCGCCAGGGCCGCTGGGCCGGGATGGAAAAAACCGAGTGCGGATTGCACCTGAGCGGCCCGCCGCTCAGCCGTCCACCTGAAACGGGACCACACCCTGCGCTAGCGCCGCCCGGCGATTCGAAGTAACCGGTGGCGAACAGCGGTGGCGGTTCAATGGCGCAGCCTTTCTACTGCCCCTACTGTGGCGAGCAAGACTTTGAGCCCTGGGGGCAAGAATCAGGCCAGTTCTACTGCACATCTTGCAACCGACACTTCCAGGTCAAATTCCTGGGCCTGGGCCGGATTGTTGCGGAATCATCTCAGCAAGAGCCAGGACCTTAAGGCCTCCCGAAACCGTCGTTGGCGGGGATTCGGACCACTAGTAGGACTGAGCCCAGATTGCCTTTTCGGTCCCCGGAGCGCCGCAGACTATGCAGTTGCCTTCCACCGGTTCGGGATCCAGCGGAAGAACCCTGATGGTTGCCTTGGTTTCTGCCTTCACCTTCTCTTCGCATGCCCCGCCACCGCACCACGGCGCCTCTGCAAAACCCTTTACGCCGATCGCGATCTCTTTAAGCTCGTCGTAGTTGGCCGGCGAAAAGGTGTTGTCCTTCCGAAACTCCAGGGCCTGATCGTACAGATTCGTTTGGATCTGCTCTAGCAGCGCAGGCAGCCTGGCCCCCAACTCCGCAATGGCAACGGGCGTCTTCTCGCCAGAGTCCCGTCGGTAAACGACCACCTGGTTTGACTGCAGATCCCGCGGGCCAATTTCTAGCCTGATTGGTACCCCTTTCAATTCCCATTCGTTGAACTTGTAGCCGGGCCGGTGGTGCCCACGATCATCGAATCTCACCCGGACCCCCGCGAGCGACGCGCCGATTGAAGCAGCAGCTTCCCGAACT
>JBPCIX010000036.1:0-17866 GCA_051005875.1 Actinomycetota bacterium
CTTCGTAAACAAGATCCCCACGCCGCCAGCCTTGCCGACGGCAGTCTGGATCAACAAGCCCGCCGAAGAGGAGGTTAGTCAGTAAATTCTGAAGAAAATGGTCTCAAAGTCATTGACAGGTTCGGCCCGGATCGAGGCCTTTGCATACATGTCTATGAAGAAGCCAGCGAAAGAAATGGATTCCAGGCGGCGACGTCGCATTTTCTTAACGGTCGCAATGATTATTGTTCTGTCCCTGTTTGCTTTCAGTACAGTGTCTGCTGTTCATTATCGCTTCAGCGACGGTCAGCATTGGGGAAGCGAATACAATGGGGGCACGCGAATCACCATATTCGTGGATGAAGTTAACCCGGCCCGAAGTCATGCCCTGCTTGGGTTCAAGGGGTCGGCGCAACACTACCTTGTTGGACAGAGACTAAATGATTGTTGAACGCTTCTGCTGGAGTCTTCCAACCGAGGGTCTTACGGGGGCGACCGTTCAGAGCAGTGGCGACAGCGGCGAGGTCGTCCACGCTATGTTTTGCCAGGTCGGTACCCTTCGGGAAATACTGACGTAGTAGGCCGTTGGTGTTCTCGTTGGTGCCCCGCTGCCACGGGCTATGCGGATCGCAGAAGTAAATGTTTAGCCCGGTATTGATTCTGAGTTGAGCGTGCTGAGCCATCTCTGCACCCTGATCCCATGTCAGCGATCTGCACAACTGATCTGGCAGTGAGACGATCGAGGAGGCGATCGCATCGCGAACGGCCTCGGCACCGTGCCCGGCCAACGCAGGCCCGTTTTTGACCCGAGGCTCGTTGCCGTGCCCTTCCATACGGGGAAGGTGAAGCAGCATTGTGAACCGGGTGGTTCGCTCGACGAGCGTTCCGATGGCGGAGCTGTCTAGACCCAAGATGAGATCTCCTTCCCAATGCCCGGGAACGGCGCGGTCCTCGGCATCGGAAGGACGTTCGCTGATCATGATTTCGGGAGTGACGAATTTCTTGCCGCGCACCCTGGTTCGTGCCTTGGGGACCCGCAGGGCCCGGCCAGTGCGAAGACATGCCGTGAGCTCACGACGAAGGGCGCCGCGTCCCTGCACGTAGAGCGCCTGGTAGATGGCCTCGTGCGAGATACGCATTGACATATCATCAGGGAAATCGACCTGGAGCCGATTGGCGATCTGCTCAGGGCTCCAGGACCTGGCCCATCGCCTGTCCTTACGGCGCCCGTGTCGCCGTCCGATCCAACGGACATCCGGACCGGCTATTGCCGTACCGTCGTCGGCGGTGACCATCCCGGCGAGTCGGTCCTGGACGTATTCGCGCAGAGCGTCATTGGCAGCGAGCTTTGCGACCTTGGGTCGCTTGGCCCGCCGATCCGCGTGCCACTGCGCATTGGTTGCTCGATATTCAAGTCCGCCGCTCCGAGTTGCGGCGTTTCGACGTAGCTCACGCGAAATCGTCGATGGTGAGCGTTGCAGTTGCCTGGCGATCTCGCGGACTCCGTGACTTCTGGCTTTAAGGATGGCAACCTCTTCTCGTTCGGTAAAGGACAAGTAGCGGCTCGATACTGGTGCATGACTGATTGTTCGCATACCGCCACTTTCGCGGAACCAGCGGAATCCAACAGGGGACGATATTCCGGCTGCCCGTGCCGCATCCTCAGTGGATGCCCCGCTCGCGATTGCATCCCAGAACCGCTGACGATGTTCACGCCGCCACCCCGTCGGTCGGCCCGGCGAACACATCGCAGGACGCAGTGCCCGATCTGATGCCCGACCTTTTCTCCTTGCCATCGCAACTCCTTGCTCTTAAGGTGTTGCGACGACCACTTGATTCCGCCCTGTACGCCGCCCTGAAGGGTGCCGAGTCGGCTTGGGAGTCCCCTGGAGGAATGACGGGGGTTTCTAATGTTGTGGACCTAGTGATTATCGAATACAACGGCACGGGTGTAGACGATTCATATAGCATTGCCTGTAGAGGCGGAACCGAACTCCAGGGCGCGAACTACCCCGCTCCGTGGGTATCTGCCTGCTACCATGACGATTTTACCAATCCACGTCATACAGGCAACAACGCAGTTGTGCATTTCAGGGATAACCCCCAAAACCCGCCCGATACAAACCACTTCACTGGAAACTATCTCCATGTTAATCCGGGAATTGCTAATCTCCAAAGGTCGATTACTCATGAAATAGGACATGTATTGGGCCTCTTTCATGCGACATCTTCGGCGGATGCTACTTCCGTCATGAACGCCCCCCCCACAGCCGACAACCCAAATCTGCACGACACATCGTCTGTTTGCAACATACACGCCCATACGCATAGTGGCTACACGGGCTTATATCTGTGCACAGTGGGATAGATTCTTTGAGGAAGGACAAAAGTTGATGGAACCCTTTAGGAACAGAATCAGGATAAGCAAAAAGGTCCTTTTAGTTACCATTTTGAGTTCATTAGGTTTCGCAGCGGTTACCCTAACTGCCTATACCGTCTCTGCTCAGAAGGCTCCATCTGCCGCAAATAGTTCCGCCAAATCAGGTCCCGAGCTTAGGAGAACTTATTCTCCAGCCTCGGCTCCCATTCTTTCTCGGGCTAAATTGACGGATCAGGAATCTGCGCAGGTCTATGCCGCGGTTATTCGAAGTTCCTTTTCAACTGAACAAGTAAAGGAACGCGGAGATTCCGGTAACAGTCAGATTTATGTACGAACGTGTGTTCCCGGAAATGCCATTTCGACGACGTCGCAGTCGTTCATCATCGGGAATTTGAAGGATTTTCGACCGGTCCATTTTGCATCCTGCAATGAAGCCAGCTTACCAATGCAGAAAGTTGGTGACGTAGTGATAAATCTTGGTCAGATTTTGGCAACCCCTGAAGGCAGCCTACAAGTAAGCGCTCTGCTCCACCCCATGCTGCCCGTTGATCAAGGATCACGAGGACGCGACTGGGTGCTTAGTAAGGATTCCGAGGGCTGGAAAGTCGCTGGGGATACTGGTGGGGGCTTCGGAGACATTGGCTAGTTTGGGAATTGACTTCCGACTTGGATCTGCCCGTTGGCTACTAGATTCTTGCTCAGCCAAGGACCGCCCTGTCCTGTGGAGGCCGCAGGCAGCGGCCTAACAAGCGGCCTAACAAGCGGCCGAACCTCAGGCACCGGAAATCATCCAGCAGCGGGGGACGAACTGGACGGAGGCCGTTGCCTGAAACAATCCAGCACCCCGATTTCTTCTTACTTTCCACATGATCGGTGATTCCTAGGACGAACACCCTGCAAGGACTCGCGGGAGGGTCCCTTAATTTCCGGGACCAGATCGCCTGCTCGAGCACATCGAGGGCAAGTGTCGCTTTAAGCGACCGCGAGGCCGCCCATCCAACGATCGCTATGGCGAAGACGTCGACTATGAAGGCCACGTACACAAATCCAGACCAGGTCCGAAGCCGATTGAGGGCCTCCCACTCAGTAAGGCCGAGGGCGAAAATCCCCACTAGTCATACACGCACTCGAATCGTTTCTGGTAGCGAACGAACAAGTCGATTACCGGCTTTCCGACGAGCAAAATGACACCTAGGTTTGCAATCCCGCCGATCAGGTCCCAGCCAAACGAGGTCACGGCATAGAAAGCGGCGTAGTGGCGAAACGTTTGCGTTAGGCCCAGTCCCGGCGACCAGGCCAAAGGGCCGTCGCCCCGAAATGCCACAGGCCAAAAGTAAAGATTCATCGCTGCCCCAAAGAAGAATGCCGCCAAAAATCCATACCCTGCGAGGATCACAACCGGCAAATAGGCGGACAATTGTCCCGGCCTCCCGGTACGCCATCGGCGGGCCAACGGCTGCAACATGCCGGCGCCTGCACCCACCCAGCCGGCGGCCCACATCTGAAAAGGAAGCCATGGCCCAATTCCGCCGGTGATGATCGCTGAGGCCGCCATTGCCAACGAGCCAAGCAGGAACCCGAACGAACTTCCAAAAACAAATCCGAAAGCGATCGGCAAGAAGAAGAACAGGTTGGCGCCGGCGAAGCTGAGGGGCAGCCGAAGTACCGCCGCGCAGGCGGCCAGCGCGCCCAAAAGGGCAACTGACTTGGAGCTCATCTTTTCGTGTCCGGCCTCGGAGATTGCGACCAGCACCAACATCGGGGCCAAAAGGGCGAGCAGCCAGGGGGCGTCCGCCGAGCGAGGTTGGCCGGAGTCCGCGGCGAGGCCTAAAAGAAACGGCGCCGTGAAAGCGGCCGCTCCCGCCAGGTTGACCGCGATAAAGGGCAGCCGCCTTTTCATGAGAGCGGGTGAGGTTCAGCCAACGGTGAGGCCCCGCCGAGCGCCCGCAGAGCATCCTCCAATGTAAGGACCAAGGGGCTCTGAAAAACCTTGTTCATCTGGGTTGAGAAGGTCACCGACGAAGCCAGGGCCTCGCTGCATGGGGCGTCCACGATAATTTCGCCACGGCCCAGAATGACGACGCGACCCCCCAGCTCCGCGGTCAGCTCAACATCGTGGGTTGCGATAACAACGGCAGTTCCGGCCCGTTGAAGTTGCTGAATCAGCCGCTTCAGATCCTGCTTGCCGGCCTCGTCCATGCCCCGGGTCGGCTCGTCCATCAAAACGATATCCGCCGGCCCCGCGGCCATGGCTGCGATCGCCACCCGTGTTTTCTCGCCTGCGGACAGGTCCCTCGGGTGGCGATCCAGATATTGACCAATCCTGAAACGCTCGGCTTCAGCTTTAACGGCTTCGGGATGGTGTGGCTGCCCTCTGCCTTTGAGGGTTGCGGCGATCTCCGCGGCAACGCTTGAGCGGAACAAGATCTTCTGAGGGTTCTGGGGCAAAAAAGCGGTCCGCCGAGGCCGTTCAACCGATCCGGAGTGTTTGGGGGTCAGCCCTGCCAGCGCCCGAAGCAGCGTTGTCTTGCCCGAGCCGTTGCGGCCCATTACCGCGACAAGCTCTCCGGCGGCGATTTGAAGTTCGATTTTGTTCAGTACCTTGTTGCCTTGAATCGAGATGGAAAGATCGCGCGCTCTAGAAACGATGGGCCCCTTTGTTTCCAGCTCCGGCGCCGCAATAGTCTTCAATGGTTGCACCCACTGAATTCGGTTCCTGGCGCCGCGAAGGCCGAGCGGCAGGGGAGACCATCCAAAGGCCCTGCCCAGCTTGACTATCGGGGGGCCGAGTGCGGTCGTGCCAAGGATTTCTTGCGGGGGCCCCGATCGCGCCCGGCCGCCCTCAACCAGACACAGTTCATCGGCATACTGCAAGACTCGTTCCAGCCGGTGCTCGGCCAGAACAATTGAAATTCCAATTTCGTCGCGAAGGCGAAGAAGCGCTGACAGCACTTCTTCTGCAGATTGGGGATCCAACTGGCTTGTGATTTCATCGAGCACAAGGTGGCGGGGCATGGCAACAAGGGCGCCGGCGATGGCCACCCGCTGACGTTCTCCCCCCGACAAGGAATCCAGGCGGCGGGCGCGCAGACGCTCAATGCCGAGCGCGTCCATTACCTCCTCGACCCTTTTTCGCATCGTCGGTCGATCAACCCCAAGGTTTTCCAGGGTGAACGCAATGTCGTCTTCCACCCGGTCCACTACCCCATGATCCTCTGGGTCCTGCCCCACGAAACCAACGGAGCGGGCGAAGTCCCGGGGGGGGAACAAGGTGGTGAGTTTTCCGTCGACGCTGACTTTGCCGCTGTACTTGCCACCGTGAAAGTGGGGGACCAGTCCATTCATGGATTTAAGCAGAGTCGATTTGCCCGATCCTGACCCACCAGCAACAAGCATCAGGCAGCCTTCCGGGATCTCAAGGCTCGCGCGGTCCAAAGCTTGCCCCGGGGAATCGGGGTACGAATAACTCAGCTGATTGACCTCGATCATGAGATTTCGCTCTGGCCGACCGAAATCTGACTCTCCCGCCCTTGCCGGGCCACTCCGGCAATGACTGCAGGCAACGAAATGGCGGCGGCTATTAGCAGGGGGGCCGCAGGAGCGCCTGGTAAAGTCCGGCCGAGCCCCGGCCCCCGGCCAAAGGCCACGGCGGCCAATGCGGCCACTGCCGACGAAGCGGCCACCAATCGATCCAGCGTTTCCCACCTTTGGAAGCGGTAGCGGGTTCTTTGGCCCATCTTTGAGACGGACCGCACGCAAACGAAAATTGCAGCGACGCCACCAACGGCTGCGGCGGCAGCTATCCTCTCGCCCTTTCCTAATGCCCACAGGCAGGCTGCGGCAGTGGTCCAAAGAGCTGCAACCACAGTACCTGCCCTCCACCGACCTTCACGTTGTGAATGGCCGGTACTCGTTGCGTAGCCGCGAGAATCCATAGATTCGGCCAGAGCGATCGAGCGTTCCATGGCGACTGCGAGAAGTGGAACCAGAATTCGAGGGAGATTAAAGAATCCGCCATTCCCCCCGCGCATTTGCTGGGCTTCGCGCATGTCGCGAGCCGAGCGAACCATTTGAGGTGTGAGTGTCATTCCGATGGCAAGCACAAGCCCTGCGTCGAAAAGAAAATTCGGAACGAGTTGAACCAGGTCCACTGTGTTGGCGAGGCTTGCGAATGCTCCGAATAATGCGAGGATGGCCGCCAGCCGGAGTCCTTCGCTGAGCCCATTGATGAGCACCTCGCGGGTGACTACGCCGCCAAAAACCGCTCCGCCAAAGGGCGCCGGCAAACTCGCCTCGGGCAGGCGAAAAAGCACATGCGTTCCTTCGTGCCCTGACAGAGCAAACAAGACAGTGCGAGTGACCATCGCAAATAATCCAACTGCCAGGAACAGCCGGAATGGGCGGCGGTCGGCCGCAAGGGCAGCGACGCAGGCGGCGCTTGCTATCGCGACGGAAGCTGCGATCGGACTGTCGAGAGCAAGAACTATTACCAGGCCCGAAATCAGCCAAACAACAAGAGCCAATGCGCCCGGGCCTGCGGGGACTTCCCGCTCGCATTCGTAAGCAGGATGGTCTGTTGAAATTTTAGAGGTCCCCATCGCCGGATGGTACTACTCCCGCCGAGCCGTTTAGCCTGTTGAAGTGAAACTTGATCCACCTAGACGAGGGGACCAATGGTGAATAAGGCGGCACTGAAATGGGGAATCGGCTGCTGGGCTGCGCTACGGGTTGTGGCCAGTGCGGGCGCATGGTACTCGGTGAACTACCTCCGCATGAATCCGGCTGTACAGACGCCGGGCTACACGCCCCCAGTTGTCCGCGGCGGCTTTGCCGAGGTCTTGCTTGGCCCGTGGTTAAGGCAAGACGCTCTGCAGTACCTGAAGATTGCAACCGAGGGCTACCACGACACAGCCTCACTGGCCTTTTACCCAGCGTTTCCTTTGCTCACGGGGGGCCTGGCGAAGTTAGTCGGCAACGAATTAATTGCCGGGCTGGTGGTGGCGAATCTTGCCTGCTTGGTTGGGTTTGTGCTCCTTTTTGCTTTCGTCGAAAAGGCGGCCGGTATCTCGGCCGCCAGGTCCGCCGTGGGCGGCCTTGCGGTTTTCCCGACTGCCTTTTTTCTGGTGGCCCCCTACGGCGAGGCCGTCTTGTTGGCCGCAGGCGCCGGGGCCCTCCTGGCCGCGCTGACGGGCCGGCCGGTATTGGCCTTTTTCCTTGGTGTCGTCGCGGCCCTGTCGAGGCCGTTCGGAGTGTTGCTCTTCCTGCCCCTGTTGGCGATTGCATTCGGCAGCGATAAGAAGACCCGGTGGCTGGCCCCGGCGGGGCCGCTGGTGGGGATTGCTGTGTGGATCGGCTTTGCGGGTTTCGTCGCTCAGGACCCCTGGGCTGCTTTCAGTGTCCAGGCGAACTGGCAGAGGGCTCCGGAGTTTTTCCCAGTCACCCTGGTAAATGGGTTCACCTACTGGCGAAAATCCATAGGCAGCGGCTTCGAGAACTATTTTTTGCTCGACCTCGCAGCAGCAATATTCGCCCTCGGAATTTTGCCCGCCGCTGCCAGGATCTACCGCTCGGGCAGCGGTAACCAAATGGACCGGGGCCAACGGATGCTCACTTGGGGAATGGTTGCTTACGGGCTTGCGGTTCTGATAGTCGCAACCTCATCGCCGTTCCCGCCGAGGCCGCTGCTCAGCTTGCCGCGGTTCGCCCTCGCTCTATTTCCGCTGTTCGCGGCGTTCGGTCTAGTCCACCACAGAGTGCGAATTCCTCTGGCCGCTGCATCGGCCGGGGGACTGTTCATAGCAACCGCTGTGTACGTTGCTTCGCGACCCCTTTTTTAACAGTGGCGCGCTTTCCCAGGCTATATAACTCAGGTCCGTAATCCCAGGGCATAGAATCGAGTTGGTCATGTCCAATTCTTGGCAGTCCTACCTTGCTCGCTGGCTCTCGGCCGACCTGGTGAACGCCGAGACGGCGGAAACGATCCGTGCATGGGAGCAGGAGCACGGCGAAGAAAGGGGCCGAAACCGCTTTGCTGTAATTGCCTTTGGATTTGGTGGACTACTCCTTATGGCCGGGGTCCTTCTTTTCGTTGCATCGAACTGGCGGGAGTTGTCGCCCGTCGCCCGCCTCATTTTGCTGACTGCGGCAGTTGGGTTGTTCCACGTTGGAGGCGCCTTTGTCTCACGTTCGAAGCCGGCGCTCGGAACCACCCTTCACGCAGTTGGGACCGGGGCGCTGGGTGGCGGTATCTTTGCCTCCGGACAGACGTTCAACCTGGCCGTCAACTGGCCGGAAGGTTTCCTGCTGTGGGCCATAGGGGCCGCTGCCGGGCTGTATCTCCTCAGAGACTGGCCCCACGTTCTGTTTACGGCGACCCTCGTTCCCTTGTGGCTGTGGAGTGAGTTTGCCAAGGTGGCCGGGTTCGATGAAGCTTTCTGGATCGTGCGGCCGGCCGCCTCTTTCACGGTCCTTTTGGCCATTGCCTACATCTCCGCGGTTTCGGCGACCGAACGCTCCACCTGGCGAAAGGCGCTTTCCGGCCTGGGCGCAGCAGCGTTCATCCCCTCGGCAATTGTTCTGGGAACGTTGGGCGCGTGGGACCGGGCGCCGGCGAACATCGAAAGCAACAGCGCTGTGGTGATCGGTGCCTGGGTCTTGGCCTTTTCGATCCCCGCGGGCCTGGCATACCTGCTGCGAGGCAAGGACGCAGTCTGGATGACAGCCGCCTTGGCTTGGGTGTTGGCGATAGGCCAGTTCAATCCCCGTCAGGATGCGCAGTTCCTTGGTTTGCTGGCGCTGTATGCGGCCGGCTCGGTAGGAATCGTGCTGTGGGGTCTGAGGGACCGTTACCGGCTGTTGGTAAATGTGGGCGTGGTCAGCTTCGCCCTATCGGTCCTCGTCTTCTATTTTGCCTCGACCTTGTTCAGCAAGCTGGGCCGCTCGGTGGGGCTCATCGGCGCAGGGCTCCTGTTCATCGGTGGCGGCTGGTTCCTAGAGCGCACTCGCCGAACGATCCTCGGCAAAATGGACACCGAGACCCTGTGAAGGCTTTGCGGAAAGGCTTGATCGTGGCCGTCATCCAGATGCTCCTTGTGACGATGGTCGGGGCCAAACTGCTGGTCGACCGATCCAGGTATCCCCAGGTTTGGGTGCAGACCGCGCCTTACGATCCGGATTCGCCTCTGCGCGGGCGGTACGTTCGGCTGCTGGCGGTGGTCGAATCACAGGGCCGGTTCGACGACCCGAATGTCTATGAGCAGCCCGGGCGGTTGCTGGTTCGGGGGAATAGTTTGGTTGCGGTGCGCGACGACAACGGTCCCGTCTACTTCACCAAGAACTCGTGCGGAGACCAGGATTGCCTGACGCTGACAGAGCCGCTCGCGTTTTTCATCCCCGAGCACGTAAAGGATCCTTCCATCCGGGCAGGGGATGAGCAGCTCTGGGTCAAGGTCACCGTCCCGCCCCGCGGACTTCCCCGTCCGATCGAACTCGGCGTGAAGAAGAATGGGAACCTGACTCCGCTCAAATTCTAGGCGCTGGGGTCTAACCGGGGTCTAAAACGGGATAAATCTTCACAAATGTGCTGACAAATAAAGACATCCGGCCGGTAGAGTCGTAACGAATCCTTGTTGAACCAGGATTTGAGCACTTGCTCAGAATTCAAAGGGCTGCGACCATTAAGGGCAGATGATTACTGAACGGCGGGTATCCAGAAAAATTTCAGTAGGCAAGGTCGAGATCGGCGGCGATGCCCCCGTCTCGATCCAGTCTATGACGACCACCAAAACGTGCGACGTTCAGGCGACCCTGATCCAGGCCCATGCCATTGCCACGCAAGGGGCCGATATCGTGCGAGTGGCGGTTCCGGGCGAAGAAGACGCCAGGGCTCTGCCGGAGGTAGTCAAGGAGGCCGGCGTCCCGATCATCGCCGATATCCACTTTTCGTATCGGCTTGCCTTGCTCGCCCTGGAAGCCGGAGTGGCCGGACTTCGTTTGAACCCCGGTAACATTCGAAAGCCCGAGCACATTCGCATCGTGGTCCGGGAGGCGGCCGACCGGAGGGTTCCGATTCGGGTCGGAGTCAACGCCGGCTCGTTGGACCGGGTTCTTGAGGCTAAATACGGACGGGCCACCCCAGAGGCGCTCGTTGAAAGCGCCATGCAAGAGATCAAGATTCTGGAAGACGAGGGGTTTTCCGACATTAAGATCTCGGTGAAACACCACCGCGTCCCCGAAATGATTATGGCCTACCGCCTTCTGGCTGCTCGCGTCGACTATCCACTGCACCTTGGGGTAACCGAGGCAGGCCCCCCGCCTTACGGGACCCTGAAGTCCGCCGTTGGTATCGGGACCTTGTTGGCCGAGGGCATTGGCGACACAATTCGGGTCTCATTAACGGCCGACCCCGTCGAGGAGGTCAAAGCGGCCAAGCAGATTTTGGAAGCGGTAGGGCTGCGCAAGCCTTTGCTCGACCTCGTTGCTTGCCCCTCGTGCGGCAGGGCCGAACTCGACGTGGCCGATCTGACCAAACAAGTTCAAGACAGGCTCATCAAGCTGAACCTGCCTCCGATTCAGGTGGCCGTCATGGGTTGCGAGGTAAACGGCCCGGGCGAGGCCCGTGACGCGGACGTGGGTATTGCCGCGGGGCCGGGCCGGGGCTTGCTGTTTTCCAGAGGGAAGCAACTGGGATGGGTGCCTGCCGACAAAATGGTTGACGCCCTGATAGAGCAGGCAGTGAAGGTCTCCGCCGAAAACGCCCAAGCCGACGGGCTCTTGGCACCTGCGCCGGAAAGCGTTACCGTTCGTGCATAAGAAAATATTGATTGCGTCGCCTCGCGGCTGGTGCGCCGGCGTCGACAGAGCGGTCGAGATAGTCGAACGTGCTTTGGACCGCTACGGGCCCCCGGTCTACGTTCGAAAGCAAATCGTCCACAACCTGCATGTTGTTCAACAACTGGAAGCCAAGGGCGCCGTGTTCGTAGAGAGCGAGGACGAAATTCCCGAAGGCTCTACCTGCGTGCTCTCGGCCCACGGCGTGGCGCCCACGGTTTATGCAAACGCATTGAAAAGAAAGCTGACCCTTATCGATGCCACGTGCCCGCTGGTAACGAAGGTTCACGTCGAGGCTCGTCGCTTTGCTCAGCAAGGCAAGACCATTTTCTTGATAGGGCATGAGGGGCATGAGGAAGTCGAGGGGACTTCCGGTCAAGCGCCGGAGCGAACGATCGTCATCGAGCGGCCCGAAGATGTAGCCGGAATCGAAATTGACGATCCCGGCAACGTCGCTTTTATTTCGCAGACTACTTTGGCGGTTGACGATGCAATGGAAGTTGTCGGGGCTCTGCGCCATAAGTTCCCGGCAATTTCGGGGCCGACTAAGGACGATATTTGCTACGCGAGCCAGAATCGCCAAAACGCCGTCAAAGAGATAGCCAAGCAGGCAGATCTGGTCCTGGTTGTTGGCTCGACCAATTCTTCCAATTCGAACCGCCTGGTGGAAGTTGCGCGCGAGGAGGGGGCAAAGGCCTTTCTGGTTGAAGACGAGCACGGGATAGATCCCACCTGGATCGACGACGCAAAGGTGATCGGAATTTCGTCGGGCGCCTCAACTCCCGAGGTGCTGGTTGAGGGCGTCGTGGCGCATTTAGCGCGTCGCGGAGTCAGCGAGGTCGAAGAAATCAAAGTCGCAACGGAGGACATCCGGTTCCCGTTGCCTGCAAATGTCATCTAATCCACTACGAGCTGAGGAACAGCAAATGCAAGAAAGCATCGTCAAACCAGTGGCTCCCCATCGCCTGTGGAATGGACATCGGGACGAAACCAAAGCCGGAGCGGCGACACCGCTGAGGGCCAGAAGTCCTCTTCTTAAGACAGGAATGGCCAAGATTTATAGCGACAGGCTTGAGATCGCTACCCATGGGGAATTTGATGTCATAGATATCACCGACGAAGTAGAAAAAAGTGTTTTGAATTCTGGAGTTACGGAAGGCTATGCGTTGATTTATTCTCCACATACAACTTGCGCGGTGCTTGTGAATGAAAAGGAATCCGGCCTTCTGTCCGACATTAAAAAAACTCTCCAACGATTGGTTCCCGCGGATGAGGGCTACTTGCACGACGACTTCGAGGTCCGCACCGAAAACATGCACGAGGACGAAACTAAGAATGCCCATTCCCACCTTCGGCAGCTTCTGGCCGGCAGAACCTCGGAGTACATCCCGGTCAGCGAAGGCAACCTATTGCTCGGTGCATGGCAGAGGGTCATGTTGGTCGAATTCGATTCCCCGCGCCGGCGAGAAGCGCTGATACAAATTTGCGGTATTTGATTCCACAAAGTTCGGTCCATTAGTTGGAACCACTTTCCAGGGATGAAGTAGGGGCGGCCCTAGAGCCGATCGCAAGTGACCTCGAACGGATCGAAAAGATCATGATCGATGTGTCCGCCGGCGCAACGTCTTTCTTAACTGAGTTTACGACGTACCTAACCAAAGCCGGCGGCAAGCGCCTGCGCCCGGCGCTCACCGTATTAGGCGCTCATTTGGGCGCAGGACCCAATCCCAACGTCGATGTCACCGCCGCGGCAATCGAGATGACGCACCTTGCAACTCTGTATCACGACGATGTCATTGATGAAGCCGACACACGCCGCGGTGTGCCGAGCGCCAACGAGAATTGGGGAAACAAGGTTGCCATTTTGGCCGGCGACTACCTTTTTGCGCGTGCCTCAAAAATTTCTGCAGAGGTGGGGGGTGAGGTCCCCGAGGTTTTGGCCGAAGCCATCTCTCAGGTTGTGCAAGGCCAGGTCAGCGAGCTTGAATCCGTCTACGACCCGAAAAGATCCGAGGCAAAATACCTAACGACCATCCACGGCAAGACTGCCTCGTTGCTTGAAGCATGCACGCGGCTGGGGGCATCGCTGGGGGGATGCACCCCTGATGTGGTTGCGGCTATGCGGACCTTTGGGATCGCCTTCGGACTAGCATTCCAGGTCGCCGACGACCTTTTGGACCTTGCGGCCAGCCAGGAAGAGTTGGGCAAACCGCCCGGTACCGATGTGCGAGACGGTGTCTATACGCTCCCGGTGATTTTCGCAGCAGAAGCGGATCCGAATTTACTGAAGAGTCTCGGCACGCCCGACGTCGACGTAGATTTGGTTCGGGATGCCACGGTTTCAACCGGCGCCTTCGCCAGGGCAAGACAGGTTGCCATCGCCTATGTGGAGGAAGCCTTGTCAGCCCTGGAGCAAACTCCCCAAGGTGACGCCCGCAAGACACTTGAGAACTTGACACGGCTTGTGGTCGATCGCGTTCCGGTGCTGGCATGAGCGCAGGGACTGTCGAGCAGACCGAACTCCCGCAGCGACTGCGGGGTGCCGCAATTCCCAATCATCTGGCGGTGATACCCGACGGCAATCGCCGGTGGGCCCAGCGCGAGGGTTTATCTGTAATGGAAGGCCACCGGGCAGGATTCAAAGTGGCCAAGGATTTATCAAGATTCTGTCGAGAAATTGGTATTCATACCGTGACGCTCTGGGCGTTTTCAACCGAGAACTGGCGGCGTCCGGCCGATCAGGTTTCAGTGCTCATGGATTTGTACGCCGAATGGCTGACCGATCTGCTGCCGGAAGCCGTCGAGAAACAAGTCCGGGTTATTCACCTGGGCAGGCTCGACGGAATTCCGGATGAGGCCAAGGGAGCGGCCGCTGCCGCAGGCCATCCCGATGGGCTCCCCGATTCTCTTCGTGAGGCCCTTACGCAAATTCAGGATAAGACCGCAGGCTACGACCGAAGCGTAATCAATCTTGCAATCAACTACGGCGGCGCCGACGAAGTTCAAAGAGCGGCTGAGCGGCTACTCGCTCGAGCGCAAACAACGGGCCAAGACCCCGCGGAGCTAGACATCCAGCGCTTCCTCGATACCGGAACCCAGCCCCATCCGAACCCGGATATTTTCTGGCGGACCTCCGGGGAATTCAGGTCGTCGGGTTTTCTGCCTTTGCAGTCGGCCTATGCCGAGATGATCTTCACGCCGAAGTACTTTCCCCAACTAACCGACCACGACGTTGTAGATGCCGTCCTCGAATACTCAGCACGGATCCGCCGTTTCGGAAGTTGATGAATTGTTAATGGATGATGTTTCCTTCGCAGTTGAGCCGGAAGGCCCTATTCGTGTAGCGATTCTTGGGTCTACCGGGTCTATCGGCCGCCAGGCGCTCGATGTTTGCCGGGCCAATCCAGGCAGGTTCCAGGTCACCGCTTTGGCGGCAGGGACCGACTGGGAAGGGCTGATGTCCCAGGCCAAGGAGTTCGAAGTAGGTTTGGTTGGCATCGGCCCCGGCTCCTACGACCCTCCGCAGGAAATCAAAGTCATCGGCGGCGATAATTCCGCCGCCGAAATAGCCGAGAGCTGTGATGCCCACGTTGTTCTGAATGCGGTCATGGGGGCCGCAGGCCTAAAGGCCACATTGGCCACAATTGCTTCTGAGAAGAACCTCGCGCTGGCTAACAAAGAGAGCCTGGTGACTGCCGGGGAGCTGGTAATGGGCAAGGTCGCCCCCGGCCAACTGCGCCCGGTCGACAGCGAGCACTCGGCGCTGTGGCAAGTTCTTGAGGGGCTGAGGCCCGACCAAGTACGCAAGGTGATCCTTACCGGAAGCGGCGGTCCGTTCCGGGGGAGAACCGCCGAAGAGCTTCAAACCGTTAATCCCGCCGAAGCTCTGGCCCATCCAGTCTGGGAGATGGGGCCGAAGATAACGATCGATTCAGCGACCCTGATGAATAAGGGGCTCGAAGTCATCGAGGCACACTTTCTTTTCGGTTTTACCTATGACGAGATCGAGGTTGTCATTCATCCTGAAGGCATTGTTCACGCAATGGCCGAAACGGTCGACGGCGCCGTGTTCGCTCACGCGGCGCCGCCTGATATGCGCCTCCCGATTCAACTTGCCCTGGCCTGGCCGGAAAGGCTTGGCCCCCCCGGTGCGAAGCGGATTGATTGGACAAGCGCCCAGAAAATGACTTTCGAGCCGCCGGACCTCGGTGTCTTCAAGTGCTTCAATCTCGCGGTTGAAGCCGGCCGGCGAGGCGATACTTATCCTGCCGTGCTAAACGCCTCGAACGAAGTAGCCGTCAAGGCGTTCTTGGAGCAGCGCCTGCCGTTCACCGATATCTCGACCGTTGTGGAGCAAACGCTGGAAGCCCACGCACCCTCGGAGCCTCAACTCGATGGGGTTTTAGAGGCGGACCGTTGGGCTCGAAACAGGGCCAACGAAATCATAGCGAGGACACCACACTAGATCATGGGCGCATTCGGAATTGTTGCGTTTGTTGTCGCAGTGCTTGTGATGGTGCTGTTTCACGAGTTCGGGCACTTCATCACGGCCCGGAAATTCGGCATCAAAGTCGAAGAGTTTTTCATCGGGTTCGGCCCCAGGATCTTCTCGGTGCGAAAAGGCGAAACCGAATACGGCCTGAAGGCGATCTTGCTCGGCGGCTACGTGCGTATTGCGGGCATGAATCCCTTCCAAGAGATCGCGGAAGCCGACAAGGACCGAGTATTTGGCGCCAAGCCGGCTTGGCAAAGAGCAATCGTTCTGGTCGCGGGATCCTTCACCCATTTCATTCTTGCGACTCTGATTTTCACCATTTTGTTTTCTACGGTGGGTGTCCACGACTTTGAACAACCGTTGCCGCAACTTCAGGCGGTCGATCTCAAAGTCAATGGCAAGCCGGGACCCGGCGGCGTCGCCGGGTTGAAGGTCGGGGACCGTGTTGTAGGAATCTCGGGCAAGCCCGTTCGCAGCTGGGAGGATATTCGCAAGGTCATCCGCACCAACCCCGGCAATCAGATTATTTTCGAAGTTAAAAGAGGCGCCAAGAGCTTGAAGATTCCGGTGACGCCTGTTGAAGCCCGGGTGCCGGAAAGCGCTGCCAAGCCGGCCAATATGATCAAGGCGGGGCAGATCGGCGTGGCCCCTGACTTCAAGGTTGTGCGCGAATCACCCCCGGCGGCATTTTGGCATGGGTTGCGCTCCACGGGCCTTGGTATGAAGGACAGTGTCAAAGGAATTGGGCAGATCTTTTCTCCCAGCGGCCTGTCTGGAGTCTTCAAGGCGCTCGGCGCCTCGGGTGATCGACCGTTGGAGTCAGACCAGCCGGTGGGTTTGGTCGGGGGCGCGAGGCTTGCCGGTCAAGCGACATCGGCGGGAGCGTTTGAAGCATTGATTCAGTTCCTGGCCGTGTTTATTGTGTTCGTCGGCGTGATTAACCTCGCGCCGCTTCCCCCTCTTGACGGCGGTCACCTGGCGGTCCTGGCGTTTGAGAAAATTTCAGGAAAGAAGGTGGACATGCGAAAGGTGATCCCGGTCGCAGGCGCCGTTGTGGCATTCTTCGTTGTTCTTTCGATGGCGCTGCTGTACCTCGACATCTTCCGCCCGATTAGTAATCCCTTTCAGTAGTCCGCGCGACTACTATTAGCCGAATGACCCTGCCCGACCCGTCGTCCGACTTTCCCGCGTGGTACCAGGAGGTCGTCAAGCAGGCGGAGATGGCGGAAAGTTCCCTCGCCCGCGGGAGCATGGTGATACGGCCCTACGGCTACGCAATTTGGGAAGCGATTCAGCAGGGTCTCGATCGCCGTATTAAGCAAACGGGGCACTCGAATGTGTACTTCCCTCTACTGATCCCCGAGAGCTTGCTCCAAAAAGAGGCGGAGCACGTAGAAGGCTTCACGCCGCAGGTTGCCCTGGTTACGCACGGCGGGGGCCAAAAGCTGGAGGAGCCCCTGGCGATCAGGCCGACTTCGGAAGCGATCATTTGGGCGACGTACGCCAAGTGGATCCAAAGCTATCGGGACTTGCCGCTTCTCTACAATCAATGGGCGAATGTCGTTCGCTGGGAAATGCGCACCCGGCTGTTTCTCAGATCGTCGGAATTTCTTTGGCAGGAAGGACACACCGCGCACGAAACCTCCCAAGAGGCGATTGCCGAAGCCAAGATGATCTTGACCGAGGTCTATCAGCCGGCATTGGAGCGTGACTTCGCCATTCCGATTCTCGCCGGACGAAAGAGCGCCTCGGAGCGGTTTCCCGGAGCGGTGGAAACCTTCGCCATTGAAGCCATGATGCGGGATCGCAAAGCCCTGCAGGCAGGAACCTCGCACTACCTCGGGCAGAATTTCGGCAAAGCCTACGACGTGCAGTTCCTTGGCCGGGACGGCAAGCAGGCCTACCCCTATGCAACGTCCTGGGGGGTCTCGACGCGCCTGATCGGCGGATTGATCATGGCCCACGGTGACGAAAAGGGGCTTAGACTTCCGCCCCGCTTGGCGCCGGTTCAAGTAGTGATAGTGCCCATCTACCGAAGCGACGAAGAGTTGGCGGCAGTTCGGGAAGCTGCTGCTTCAATCGGCGCGTCGCTCGCGGGGGTCCGGGTGAGATTCGATGATCGTGGGCACCACCGGCCCGGCTACAAGTTCAACGAATGGGAATTGAAAGGGGTACCAATCAGG
>JBPCIX010000037.1:0-7337 GCA_051005875.1 Actinomycetota bacterium
GTTCTTCCAGAGTGTGACGGTAGTGGATTTCAAGCTCGTCTCCATCGCGCTTCAAGAGCGCGGGCCAGTCGTACCCATCCGGGACGATGGGAGGCCGATTGAATGGGGGCCGGGTCTGCTCATCGGCCATTTTCAAAAAAAGCAGCGGCGTCAGCTGCTCGACATACTCAATTGTGGAAATGCCGTCGTCGCGCAGCACCCCGCAATAGTTGTAGAGCTTCTGAACAAGCGCGCCGGACGAGTTAGTCACAAGCTGATGTTAACTGGCCCCGCCGAGGTCAGATGGGGGAGCGGCTTAAGGCTTAGGGCGGGGTTCGCCCGACTTGCTTTCCGTTCCAGTCCCACCGGGAACCGTGGGCGGCGGCTGGGTTGGCGGGTAATGGATGTCACTTCTTGCTCTCTGGCCAAAGATGGCTGAGTCTCCGCCGCGATAGCTCGTTTTTAATGGCGACATCGGCCCTGCCCCTCACCTCCTGCGAACCAACCTTCTCGCGTGCTTCAATCTGTCGAAGCAAGGCGCCCGGCGGGCTGACCTTGACCGGCCCTGGCGTGGGAAGAACGAAGGCCCCCCGTTCTGGTCGCTTTAGGGCCGCAACAATTCGGGGTGAATGCGCCATCAGCAGCCCCCATTTGGTCAGCTCGTCGTTTACTCCCTTGTGATACGTAACCACGGCTATCCCTGTAAGTTCCAAAGACCGGACCTCGTTCTCTTGGGTGACCTGGCTCTTGTCGTGAGTGATCAATCCCGTAAATCCTCTGGCCGCCGCGGCCAGATAAAGAATCCAGTCGGGCGTCGCGGTATTCACGAATGAGCGGTCGAAGTCACCAAGCCTGACGATCTCGAACCCGAAGAGATCAAGTGGAAGCCCTGGGAAGGGTTTCATGTGCTCGTCGAGCAAGAATCGGTACACGAACCTTGCCGACTCTAAGCCGCTGGCTTAGGCCGCCACCGGGAGCTTCTTGCCCGCCCGCAGCGACGCCTCAAGCCAAACCGCCTCTGCGGCAACTTTAGTGTCCACCTCGTAAAGCTCGGCAATCCGTTTGTCGGTGAGGTTTCGCTCCTTAAGCGCGAAAAGCACGATTGTCGGAATCCTCGACCCCACGATAAAGGGCTCGCCGCCTAAGACATCGGCATTTATTCGGGTATGGGCGGAGGGCCTAATCAGGTTCGGCCCCCAAAGCTTTCTCCGGCCCAGTTGGTCGGCCTCGGAAGCCTGCAGACGAAATTCGGGGAGCATCTTCGCTACCTCACCCGCCAACGCGGTTTGATTGTTCAACCAATCGACAATCGCTAACGGGTCCGCGGTGGGGACAAAGGCGCGCCCGCCACTGGCTTTGACGTTGAGGTCGATGGGGTTATCCCTTACGGCGTCGGCCATTCGTCTCGCGTCTTGAACCGATACACCCTTCGTTCGGAGCCATGCTGTAAAACGAAGAAGCACGAGATCCTGGAAGGACCAGAGCTTCAATCTTTCCAGAGAAACCGAGGGCACTACAAGCTTTGACTCCCGCGCCCAATAGTAAACGGTCGATTTGGGTACCCCGGAAAGCTGCGAAGCGCGCTCCGCCGAATAGGCTCCCCGGCGAGCCGGAAACGATGTCAGCTTTAGATTTTCCACCTGCGTCCGTCCAGTCTAGATTAAGCTCCCTGCCTTACAAGTAGGCTACTACTAGGCACCGACAAGAAACCGGCCATCAGAGTGCCTTGGTGATGCCTGAGCGTCGGCTGTTCGCTAGTTCGCCCTCTCTATACAGCCACCCATCCATTTCCCGGCCACGGGATTATACTCGTGTTACGATGGAGCGAACACACGTTCGCTATCAATTAGGAGGCCGAAATGCACAACGTTGGAGAGAAGCCCGGGAAGGGACACTATTGCTGTACCGCTTGTAGCTGGAATGTTTACTTGGACCAAGACTCGGATCGCTTGCCACCTTGCGGCAACTGCGGAAAGGGTCAGGCCACCAAATACGATCGCTGCTAACGATGCCTCGGGCCTATTGTCCGGAAACTCGTAGAGTTGCTGGCCATGAAGGCCAAGGATTCGAGCGTTAGGTGTAATTGGGGAACCCTTAGAGGCGGTGAACGAACTGCGGAAAGACGGGTCGTTTAACCGGCCCGCTCGCTGGACGGGCATCCCGCCGTGCAACTCGGTTACCCCTGGCCGGAACAGGGCCGGCTAGATTGCGGGGGTCATAATTTCTCCCGCGAAGGCACGACTTAAAACAGCCTGGCGGAGATGCCGGGTACGCAGTAGGTCCCTGTGAACTTCGTACTCGAGTTCGTCCACTAGCGAAAGGCGGCGATCGACCTCGGTCACGATTCGCTCCTGCTCATACTGGGGCGGGATGGGAACGGGAAAGGCTTTCAGCTTGGTCATGTTGATAGAGGCAAGGTTCGTTGTTTGCTTCCCCTCGTTGAGGAAGTAGATCTGTCCAAAAGTGTTGCCGTACCAGGAGACGAACTTCGGAAGGATCTCTGGAGATCTTGCGCGAGCTCGGAAAATGTGATTCTGGTGGATGCAGGGATCGATCTGCCCTTCCCATATCCATCCGCGGCCCAGTTTGTCCCGGTCTCCACCTTCAGTGAAAAGGACGTCTCCAACCTTGAGACTTAGCTTGTCGATTTCTTCTTCCGTAGCTTCTATAGTCTTCATTTCGTCTAGGTCTAGATATCCTCGTTGGACGTTGGCAACTCTTAGGTAAGGTACCTCTACCCATGGATGGGCGGAACGGCGTTTTTGATCCTTTGTGATCCCGCCCACAATCTCGGCAATCTCGTCTAGTCGGGCCCAACGCCAGTGCGGTGGAACCGGTGGTATTACCCCCCCTTGGTTGGCCGTCGGGATTTCGGCAGGTGCGTCTTCCAAGTTACCCTCCTGCATTTGTCGAGGTTGGCCCGGCTGCCCAGGCAATCCCTCTCTCTGGAACAGGCGGCCGGTGACGGCGGCTTGGAGGACGGCGGCGCGGTAGCGCCTTAGGTTGGCCTGGACGCGGCGCAGGGAGGCGACTCCGGCGTCGAGGCGTGTGAACTGCTTTTCGATCTCTTCCACGACTTCCTCTTGTTCGGCAATCGAAGGAGTCACAATCTCCTGTGCTTCCAAGTCCTGACGCCGCAAACTTGGGATCGCGGTCGATGAGTCTAGTTGGCCGAGGCGCAGTGACCTCAATTGGTGGGCCAGAAAGCGGGGCCGCACCTCGTCGCCGATCTCCAGGAAGTAGGTGGTGTCGATGGGCCAGCATCCAGATTCGGCAAGGTGCACGCTACCTGCATTGCCCTTGCGGCCTACGACGACGGTCGGGTAATCGACCAAGGCTTGTGAATGAAAGCCAACGACGCCACTCGATCCGTAAACAGGAATCGGCCCATCTACCCTCCGCTCCTTCTGCGCGAGGCCCTTGCCATATTTGACCTTTGCCACTGCTCCAAGTGGTTTTCTACTCCAGGGCGCAGAGGGATTGGGGGCTGTGGGGAGAGCGTCCGTCCCTGATTCAGTGACTTCGTCGATGCTCTCTACAATCTTGCCGGTAGATAGCCCGTCGCCATTCATCCTGGCAGGGCCTCGTTTAGCTCTTCCAGTAGTTCAGGCAGGTCGGGGCCGAAGAGTTGGGTGGCTTTCCCTAGGCCCCCGTGCTCGTTGAAGGGGACATAGTCGAAGTCGTCTACTCCGATGGCCAGGCTGTTGGCTATCTGGTCGCGGATCATTTCCAGCCAGCTTCGTTGTTCTTCGGTGAATTTGCGGCCGGTGTTTTCTTGCTGGGCCAGCCAGTTCTTGAAGTGCTCGTTTACTTTCTCGGAGAATGGCGTTAGTTCGTTTTCTTCTTGCATTGCGAAGCGAATTAGGGAGACCAGGTCCGTAAGTACCCGTTGGCCGGATCCCTTCACCCTTGTTTTGTCCAGCTGTTCGTAGGCCCGCCACAACACGTCCGGCGTCCATTGGCGGGGCGGGCGCTGGATGGTTGTGGCCAGCTCTTTGACCTGCTCGTAAGTCAGCCTCTGTCGGTAGGGCCGGGTGAACATGATCTGCAGGGCGGTTATCTCGTCCTTGTTGTCGCGGATGAACTCCTCGAACGACTTTACGATGCTGCGCGCCGCTTCAGTCGCCTCGGCCGAGTGGCCAGCCCAAAGGAGCTTGTCCTTGCTGGTGGTGTCGATGGTTTGCTCGTAGGACTTTTTGATCTCGATCAATTTGTTCCTAAGGTCCGGGTTGCCGGCGATAGGGGCGGCAGCTGTTTCCAGCAATTGGGCCGCCGCTTCCGCCACTGCTTCCGGTGGAGGATCGGCTTGGCCGGTGGCCGTCCGTGCCGCGGCGACGTGCTCGTCGGGGTCAAGGGCCCGCACGATCGCTCCGGTGAGTTCACTCATGCCGACGCCTCCGGTGGCTTCCTCTACGATCTTTCGATCGGCGGAGGTGAGGTTTCGGTCGAGCCGCGCCAGGCGGCTGGCTAGGGACGAAAGAAGGTCGGGGTCGCGGTTTCCGAAACTGAGTTGTTCTAGGAGTTTCTCAAACGAAACAGTGCGCTTGCGTTCCAGCGGCCGGCTGTCGCCCAGGTCTTCTTTGCAAATGCCGACGGCGTCAACGATTACAAACCGGTCTTTGGCCCGGGCGTCGGGCGTGACGGACTTCAGGTCGTCGTCGCCGATCACCCGGACTCCGCGGCCCTTCATCTGTTCAAAATAGGTCCGGCTATGAACGCCGCGCATGAAAAACACGATCTCAAGGGGTTTTACGTCGGTGCCGGTGGCGATCATGTCGACGGTCACTGCGATGCGGGGGTTGAAGCTGTTGCGGAAGGATGCAATCAAATCCTCGGCTTTGCCTCCCGTCGCTTTGTAGGTGATTTTTTGGGCGAACTCGTTGCCCTTGCCGAACTCTTCCCGAACGATTCGCACGATGTCTTCGGCGTGGGAGTCGTCTTTCGCAAAGATGAGCGTTTTGGGGACCTCACGGCGGCCGGGGAAGATTTCGGTGAAAAGCTTGTCCCGGAAAGTGCGGATGACGGTTCGGATTTGATCTTCCGACACCACGGCCCGATCCAGCGTCTCGGCGCCGTAGGTGAAATCCTCGTCGAGCTTTTCCCAGCGCCGGGCGCGGGTCAGACGGTCTCTTTTGTCAACGAAGAATTCGGCGGGAACCGTGCCGCCCTTGGCGGTGATTTCGGTGCGGATCTCGTAAACGTCGAAGGTGACGTTCACGCCGTCGGCGACCGCCTTCTCGTGGTCGTACTCCATCACCAGGTTCTGGTGGAAAAAGCCGAAGGTCTGCTTGGACGGCGTGGCGGTTAGGCCTACGAGGAACCCGTCGAAGTACTCCAGAACCTGACGCCACAGGTTATAGATCGAGCGGTGACATTCGTCGGTGACGATTACGTCGAAGGTCTCGATTGGGATCTTCGGGTTGTAGGCCACCGGCAGCGGCTGGGCGCCGGGAGGGGCGTAGTCGAAGGCCGAAACCTCGTCGGCTTCCTCGGGCAGGTCGGGATCTCCCTGGAGCATCGAGTAAAGGCGTTGAATGGTTGAGATGACGACTTTAGCGGTCGGGTCAAAGACGTTGGATTGCAGGTGCTGGAGGACGTACAGCTCGGTGAATTTGCGTCCATCGTCGGGGGTGACGAACTGCTCGAACTCTTTTTTCGCCTGGCGTCCGAGGTTGGCCCGGTCGACCAGAAACAAAACTCTTCGGGCACGTCCGTACTTCACCAGCCGGTAAACGAAATTGCAGGCGGTGAAGGTCTTGCCGGATCCGGTCGCCATTTGGATAAGAGCCCGCGGCTTGTTGGCGGCGAAGGATTGCTCGAGGTTCGTAATAGCGGTCACCTGCGCCGGCCACAGGCCGTCGGTGGGCAGCGGCGGCATTTTTGTCAGACGAGCCCGCAAAGTAGGACTGACTTCGTACGTCGCTGGCGGCTCGGCCACCATGGCCAGACTTCGAACATGCTGTGTGTAGCCTGCCTCCCCGAGCCACTGCTGCATCGTTTCGGGGCGGTGGAATGTAAAGACTGGGCGGGACCGGGGGTCGGGGTCGAACAGGTTGGTGAAGTAGGTTTCCACGCCGGTCGTTTCGTATAGAAACGGCAGCGGCCGTCGATACGCGGGCAGTCCGGCGGGGAGCCCTTCGCTGTAGCGCATCGTCTGAGCCTCAACGCCGGTGAGAGTCCAGCCCTCTTTCTTGGCCTCGGCGGCCCCGGCGGCGGCGCCATTCACAAACAGCAGATAGTCGACCGGGCCGCTCTCGGTCGGAAACTCTCGTACCGCGACCCCTAGCCCTGCGGTCAGGTTGGTGGCGCCGCGGTCCTGAATAATCCAGCCGGCGGCCAGAAGCTGCTGGTCGATCTGCTTTCGGGCTTCCCCCTCGGGCTTTGCAGGAGTCATGACATCCAGAGTATCCGCCCGTGGGCTTGGTAAAGGGCGGGGGGCTAATACTGGGGGGTCAACGCTCTCCCCACGGATTGATGAGCTCAACTCCCGTTTCCTTAAAGTCGTCCGTATTGCGAGTGGCCAGCTTGGCGTTATTGGTCTTGCAGATGGAAGCGATCTGGGCGGCGAATCCGGCGATAGGCTGTCCCGACTTTTCACGGATGTCCACGATCGAGGCATAGCGAGCGGCTGCCGCAGCGTCGAATGGCAATACCCGGGACGCAAAGGATTCGAAAATCTCGTCGGCGGTTAGCCGGAACTTGTTCTTACGTTTTCCCGCCGGTAGCCGCTCGATCCCGTAGCGGATTTCTGTAAGCGTGATCACCGTAGTAAAAAGATCGCCCGGGCTGGTTGCCGATACCCATTCGCGTACTCTTGCGGCGGGCGCCGGCCGCATCAGTTCGGATGTGACGTTGGTGTCGACGACGATCTTCACCCGAGAGCGGGCCCTCGTGGAGGAACGTTTCGCTTGGGCAGGTCCAGATCTAGCCCGCCCAGTTCGCTGAAGCGCTCAAGGATCGTCACGAACAACCCAGCCGGGGATACGGGCGGCGTCACCGCCTCAATGAGAATTGCCCGTATCTCGGACTCCATCGAGCGTCCGTGCTGAGCCGCGCGGAGGCGTAGTTTTTGCTTAACGTCCGCGTCTAGGTTTCTTATGCTTACCGCCGCCATCGCTGCTCCTAACTGCTATCAATGCTAGCACTGGCTTTCTGGCGTTGTATCGGCAGACCTCATGTCTTGTCGGCGCGGATGGGTATATTTTGAAATGTAACCCTTTAGGGAGGTGCAATTGGCAGTTCGGATGGTGGATTTGCCGGGAAATGAGCGGCCGAGGGAGCGGCTCGCTCGCTTGGGCGTGGGTGGTTTGAGTGACCGTGAGTTGCTCGCGCTCGTGCTTCGCACTGGGGGCCGGGGT
>JBPCIX010000038.1:0-26566 GCA_051005875.1 Actinomycetota bacterium
AAGCCCGTCATTTAGGCCGCAAGGACTCCGACCAGGCTTACCAGGCGGATGCTTTGTTGGCTATGGCTGAGGAATCTCGAACTGAATCCGGCAAAACGGGCAATGGGGGCCCCGGGGCCATGGTCCACGTGATGGTTGATCACTCGGCCCTGATACGGGGGGAAGTCCACCCAGGTGAAACCTGTGAGATCCCCGGAATCGGACCGATTCCCGTGGCCACCGCCCGGTCAATGGTCAACGACGCATTCTTGGCAGTGCTGGTAACCGACGGCACAGACATCCAAGCCGTCGCCCACATGGGCAGGCTCATACCGGCAAGACTTCGAACCGCTCTAGACGCCCGGGACCCGGTCTGCGTGGTGCCCGGCTGTGGTGAGCGAAAGCGACTGGACATTGATCACATTGTCCCGGTCGAGGAAGGTGGCCCCACCTGCCTGTCCAACTGCGCGAAATTATGCCGATGGCATCATTACCTAAAGACCCATCAAGGGCACCAACTCTCAGGCAAACCCGGCACCTGGAATTGGGCGGCGCCAATTCGAAGATAGACCGACCCAGCCTTCCCTCAAACCCAAACAACCAGCAACCAAAACGCGGCTCAATGCAAGAACGAGGCCGGGTCCGTGCCATGCGAAAACGAGGCCGGGGCTCAGGTTCCGATGCAGGGCGAGCCCAAAAGGCAACGAGAGTAGTAACAAGAAGTGCCGGAGGCCCCGCGCACCAGAGGGGCACAACAGTGTTCCCTCGACCCGGCAGCGGGGTTCTGAGCCCCGGCCGTCCCAACCGACAACGGGGGGTTCTGAGCCCCGGCCGCCAACTCGGGCTAGAGAACTCCTATTCGCAGGTTCCTTGGGCGCTCGGTTCCGCCTTCTTCTACGACATCGAAGGTTACCCTTTGGCCCGTCCTGAAGAAACGGAACATTCCTGTGTCCATTGCTATCGGATCTATTTCCCATTCGGACTGTCCGTCGTCCGATGCGATTATGCCGGTCTTTTTCTCGACGTCGTATTCCTTGATTGATCCCTGGGGCATGGCGTGAACCCTAACCTGTTTCTGCCTGGGCGGGCTCACCATTCGGCTTCGTTACTAGAATCTTGGCTATCCGGCGCCCCTTCATTTTCTCTACCTCGAACTCGATCCCATCGTGGATCACCGTGTCGCCCTCGGACGGAACCCGGCCCAGGAGCCCCCCAATCAGGCCGCCGACTGTATCCCAGTCGGCGTGCGGGAGCTCGGCCCCCAGTAATTCGTTGAGCTGCTCAATCCCGAACCTGGCAGTCACACGCAAGGCATTGTCATCGAGCATTTCCACATTCGGCTCTTCCTTGTCGTATTCATCACTGATCTCGCCGACGATTTCCTCCAATAGATCCTCGAGCGTGGCCAGGCCGGCGGTGCCACCGTATTCATCAACGACAATGACCATGTGCGCCTTCGCTGTTTTCATTTCCTTTAACAGGTCGGCGACTTTCTTCGATTCCGGAACGAAGGTCGCCTCTCTGGCCACATCCGCTGCCTTCCTATTTCTTGCCGGCCTTCCGTTGTGCAGCTTTCGGATAACGTCCTTTTGATACACGATTCCCATCACCTGGTCGATGGTTTCGTTTATCACCGGAATTCTCGAGTAACCCTTCTTCAGGGTCAGTTCCAGAACTTGCTCGAGGCTCGCCTGCCCGTCGATACAAATCATGTCTGGGCGGGGCACCATCACTTCGCGCACAACGGTGTCGGTGAACTCGAATATCGAGTGGATCATGTCGCGTTCATCGGCCTCAATTACTTCTTCAATCTCGGCCATTTCGAGCATCGATTTAATCTCTTCCTCGGAGGTCAGCGGTCCTTTGGGAAGACCGTGGCCCGGCAGGATCAGGAGGAATAACCGGCCGGCCGCAACGAGCAGCCCTGAAAAAGGCCTTAGTACCTTTCCTATGAAATAGGTAGGTCGCGCCGAGGCCAGAAGCACTCTGTCGAGGCGCTCCAGAACCCAGGTCCGGGGAGCGATCTCAGCGACTTCAAAAAGAACGAAACTCATACAAACAATGGCCACGACCTCTGGAAACGAAGTTCCCGAATTCATAATCAGGCTGGTTGCCAAAACGACCGCCGTCACCCGGGCCACCAGCATGATCAGCAATACGCTGGACAGGAATCGCGGCGGGTTCTCGGCGATGTGAACAAGCAATTTCCCGCGCTTTGGCTGAGCTTCCGCCAACTGCGCCGCTCTGCCCTTCGATAATCGGCTCATGGAATTGACCCAGGTTGAGGCAAAAAACGCCACGGCAATGGCGAAAACAGCTACGGCTATTTGGATAATCTTGCCGGTCAAGGGCCCTCAGCTCCCGACCGGCCGATAACGCTGAATTCTGCGCTCCTCATCAACTCCGTGCTGGTTTTCGTGTTGTGGTCGTAGCCGAGCAGGTGCAGGACCCCGTGGGTTACCAACAGATCGATCTCCTCGTCCAGGTCGGGATTATTCTTCGCAGCGTAAGCTGGGCACAAGACAACTTCGCCAATCAATACCGGCGTCTTGCAGTCCGGACACTGGGGATTCTTACCGTCAATCGGAAACGACAAGACGTCGGTGGGCCCGGCATGGCTCATGTACCGATGATTCAAGTCGGCCATTGCCTTTTCATCTACCAACGTGATGGAAATCTCACCACTGGCGCCTTCGACGGTCGCTGCGCGCACGGCTACTTCGACAACTCTTTCAACGTCCACTGCAACTTCCTGTACATCGTCGAGGACAACGGTTACGCCGGTGTGAGCCGCCATTATCTCCCCGGTGATTGCTGCTCGGCCAACTCGCTGGCCTCGCCGTAAACGCGGTATGCCTCGACAATTTGTTGAACGATCTTGTGTCTCACAACGTCACGCGAGTCGAGATGGCAAAACGTCACTCCTTCTATCGTCCCCAGTATCTCCTGGACTTGCTTTAGGCCCGATACCTGACCCCGCGGCAGATCGGTTTGAGTAACGTCTCCGGTTATCACCGCTCGGGAACCTAGTCCCAAACGGGTCAGGAACATTTTCATCTGCTCGGCTGTTGTGTTTTGGGCTTCGTCAAGAATGATGAAAGAGTCATTCAGCGTGCGGCCCCGCATGAAGGCAAGTGGCGCTACCTCGACCGTCCCCCGCTCGAGAGCCTTGGCCGAGGCCTCGGGCTCCAGCATTTCGTAAAGGGCGTCGTACAGAGGCTTCAGGTACGGGTCGACTTTGGCGGCTATGTCTCCGGGCAAAAAACCCAGCCGCTCCCCCGCCTCTACCGCCGGCCTGGTGAGAATAATCCTTTGCACCTGCTTTTCTCGAAGGGCATGAATGGCCGCAGCAACGGCCAAGTAGGTCTTACCGGTACCGGCCGGCCCAATCGCAAAAACAATTGTGTTGTCGCGAATGGCATCGACATATCGTTTCTGGCCGAGCGTCTTGGGGCGGATCGACCTTGCTCTAGTCGAAAGCACTGCCCCCGTCAGAACATCGGACGGCAACCCCTGGCCCTGCTTAATCATGTCGATAGAGCGATCAACCGCATCGGGAGTAAGGGTTTGTCCCCGTTTTAGAAGTTCGATCAACTCTTCGAAGAGACGGCCCACGCGGCCGGCTTCTTCGGACTCGCCGGTGATTGTTATTTCGTTGCCCCGCACCAGGATGGTTGACTCAAACCCATGCTCTATTAGCTTCAGAAGCTCATCTCGGGAGCCAAATAGGTTCACCAATTCCCGGTCCCCAGGCACCAGCACCTTCACTTCGGTCAACATCAATTAATGGAAAGTGTACAGGCAGGCAGGCATAAGCAGGCCCCTCAACCGAGTCTGCCGAAATGGAACATGAGGATCGACGAAATTGCCAAGCCGGCTGTTTCGGTTCGAAGAATCTGAGACCCGAGGGCGAAGGGGGTCGCGCCCTTTCCCGTGAACTGAAGTACCTCATCGTCGGTGAGGCCACCTTCGGGGCCTACGACCAGCGCCACCGAGCTAGGGAGACCCTTCCCAAGGACCTGGCGAAGACTTTTCGCCGCCGAGGGCGAGGCCACCAGAAACAGCTCTGCCATGCTCGCCCGGCCGACGGCCTCCTCCGGCTCAAGGGGCCCGTCTATCTGGGGCAGCCAGGCCCGGTGAGACTGCTTGGCCGCCTCGTAGGCAACCTGAGTCCAGCGCTCAGTCATCTTCGCTCGCTTCGCCTCTTCCCAGCGGGGGACGCTTCGGCCTGCTGCAAAAACCACCACCTCATCGATCCCCAATTCGGTCATTTTCTGGACGGCCAAGTCAACCTTGCCCTGCTTGGCGAGCCCCTGGAAAACGGTCACAAAAGGCCTAGGTGGTGCAACGCCTTTCTCGGCGGTAACCTCGGCATGAATCCGGCCCTCACCAACCATTTCGATCACTGCTTCCAGAACCCGGCCCTGACCGTCCCCGGCCCGAATCCGGTCGCCGGGCTTTGCGCGCCTAACGGTGGCCAGGTGTCTTGCATCATTGCCCTCAATAACAAAATGGCCGTCCCAAAGCTGCGCTGATGACACGTAAAAATAAGGGGAGTGTGTGGTCCGAGCGCTAGGGACGGAAGGCGCCCCGTAGTCTGTCCATAAAATTCCTGGGCTCGGCAATGTCGTCGCCGCGGAGTTCTGCGAACCTTCGAAGGAGGTCCTCTTCCTCCGCGGAAAGATCGGAGGGCACTTCTATTCCGAGCTTCACCAACAGGTCGCCGCGTCCGGGCCGCTTTAGGTTCGGAATTCCCTTGCCTCTGATTTTTAGAATGTGACCGGGTTGCGCCGCTTGAGGAATTTCCAACTCGACTGGCCCATCGAATGTGCCGATTTTCACTCTGGCGCCAAGAACCGACTGGGTAAAGGGAAGATTGAGTGTTGCTATCAGGTTATTGCCTTCACGGGCCAGACCATCGGCCGGGGTCACGCTCATCTGGACGTAAAGGTCCCCTGCCTCGGCCCCCCTTGGGCCGGCTTGGCCTCGCCCTGAAAGCCTCAACTGCATTCCATCTTCGATGCCCGCGGGAACCTCGATGTCAACCTTGGCCGGGCCTTCAATCCGACCCTCGCCCCGGCATTCACGGCATGGATCGTCTATTTGCTGCCCGGCGCCCCTGCAAGCCGGGCAGGTGTGGGTGGACATTACGTTTCCGAAAATGCTCCTCGACACGCTGCGGACGGCGCCGGCGCCGGCGCAAGTAGCGCAATCGGCGGCGCTGGTCCCCGGGTGAGCCCCCGAGCCCGCGCAGGTTTCACAAGGCGCCTTACGCCGAATGGAAACCTGCTTCTTAGCGCCCTTGACTACCTCTTCAAGCGTGATCTCGAGCCCCAGAACAAGGTCCTCGCCGCCCGACCGGCCGCGGCCGTCGCCCCCGAAGGAACCGCCGAAGAAGGAGCTGAAAATATCGAAAGGATCGAAATTGATACCCGTTTGGCCGGCCGTGCCGAACATGTCGTACTGGCGGCGCCGCTCGGGGTCGGAAAGGGTGCTGAATGCTTCACCGAGATCCTTGAATTTTCTTTCCGCGTGTGGGTCGTGGGGATTTGCATCGGGATGACATTCGCGCGCAAGACGACGGTATGCCTTCTTGATCTCTTCTTCGCCGGCGTGCTTTGCCACACCAAGAGTCTCGTAATACTCCCCCGCCATCTGCCTAGCGCACTAGTCTTCGAAGACTCGGCTGAGCGAATTGGCCACGGCTCTGACTGCAGAAATAGTCTGCGGGTAATCCATCCGTGTTGGACCGATGATGCCCACGCTACCCTTCCTTGTGTCCGATCCGTATGGCGCGAAAATCGCAGCGCATGTACGCATCTGTTCGATGGGAACTTCCTCGCCGATGAAAACCAGCACTGCGCCTGCGTTCCGGCCGGCCTTAAGCAGATTGGACAAAACGTCAGGCTGCTCAAGGGCTTCAACAATTTGGTGTGCAACTTCGATGTCAGAAAATTTCTCCGGCGAAAGGATGTTAGCGGTGCCGCCCCTGAAGACTCGCTCGGCGACGGGCCCCACCGTAAGGCGGGTTATTTCCTTTCCTATTGAGCCGAGTTCCTTGCTGGAATCCCCAGACGCCGCGGCGCCGAGAGCTGAAACTGCAGCGGCAAGACTTTCGAAACCTGCCCCCCGGCACTTGGTGCTGAGGGCGCCGGCCAGCGCCGAGAGTTGCTTTTCGGTCTTGTCGCTGGAGAATTCAACTACTCCTTGCTCTACTTCGCCGCTTTCGGCGATAAGCAGAAGGGTCGCACGCCGCGTGTCCCGGGGGAAAAGCTCAATTTTTCTCAGGACATTGGTTTCCGGCGCCGGAGGGGCAACCGCCACCGCAGCCGACTTTGTGAGATCCGAAAGGAGCAGCGAAATGGCGCCGAGGGCCTCATCGACTCCGTTGAAATCATGATCGAATGCCCCGTCGATGGCCTCTTGGGCCGAGGCATTTAAGTTCGGCCATTCGGGTCCGGGCCAGTTATCTACAAACCATCTGTATCCAAGATCGGTTGGAATCCGCCCCGCCGAGGTATACGGCTGGGCGATGTAGCCCTCATCCTCAAGACTGCCCATGTCGTTGCGTATCGTTGCAGCCGACACCTTCAGGCGGTAGCGCTCAACCAACCGGCTTGAGCCGACGGGTTGGCCGGTCTGCACATAGTCGCGCACAATCGCACGAAGAATCGTGGCTTTTCGCCTATCAAGAGTAGGAGCGTTTTGCACGATTAAAGGTTAGCACGGGCCTTATTTCTCCTGGTCCAGCCGAAGCGCTGCCATGAAGGCTTCCTGGGGAACCTCCACCGCGCCCACCTGCTTCATTCGCGCCTTGCCCGCTTTTTGTTTTTCGAGCAGCTTGCGTTTGCGGGTTATGTCTCCTCCGTAGCATTTTGCGATCACGTCTTTGCGAGTTGACTTTACGGTTTCGCGAGCGATGATCCGGGATCCTATCGACGCCTGAATGGCGACATCGAACAGCTGCCTGGGAATTAGTCCTCGCAGCTTTTCGGTCATCCGTTTTCCGTAGTTGTAGGCCTTGTCCTTGTGGACTATTGCGCTGAACGCATCGACCGGATTTCCGTGCAACAAAATATCGACTTTGACAAGGTCGGCCGGAAAGTACCCCATCGGCTGGTAATCGAGAGAGCCGTAACCTTTCGTGCGGCTCTTAAGCTGATCGAAGAAATCAAAGATCATTTCGCCGAGCGGCATGTGGTAGCGCAACTCCACGCGCTGCTCGGACAGGTACTTCATCTCCTTCAAAACGCCCCGCCGATCCTGGCAAAGCTCCATCAAAGGTCCAACAAATTCAGACGGAGCAATGATCATGGCTTCGGTCACGGGCTCGCGAAGTTCGTTGATAGCCGAGGGGTCGGGCATCTCGGCGGGGTTGTGCACCGACAACACCTCTCCGGTTGTCTTCTCGACCTCGTAAGCGACGCCCGGAATTGTTATCAGTAGGTCGAGATTGAACTCTCGCTCCAATCGCTCCCGGATTATCTCCATGTGCAGCAGCCCAAGGAAGCCGCAACGGAAACCGAAACCCAGCGCCAGCGAACTCTCCGGCTCGTAAACCAAGGCGGCGTCGTTTAGCTGGAGTTTTTCCAGAGCGTCTCGAAGGTCGGAATATTGGTCGCCTTCGGTGGGGAAGATTCCCGCCCAAACCATCGGCTTTGGCTCCCGGTAGCCGTGCAAGGCTTCGGTTGCGGGGTTGCGGGCGTCGGTGACGGTATCGCCAACCGTGGCTTCTCGCACATCCTTGACTCCCGGAATCAGGTAACCAACGTCCCCTGCGACCAACTTATCGACCGGCCGCATCGTCGGAGCAAAGACCCCCACCTCCTCGGCCTCGACAGCCGTGCCGGAAGCCATCATCTTTAGCTTTTGACGGGCCGACAATTCACCGTCTACCAAACGAACAAAGGTCACAACGCCGCGATAGTTGTCGTAATTCGAATCAAAAATAAGGGCGCGGGTCGGAGCTTTCGGATCTCCCTGAGGCGGAGGGATTCTGCGGATGATTTCCTCAAGGAGTTCGACCACACCTTCACCCGTTTTGCCGGAGACTTTTAGAATTCGCTCAGCCGGAGCGCCGATCAGCGCCTCCAACTCGGCGGCAACCCGCTCGGGCTCGGCGGCCGGCAGATCGATCTTGTTGAGCACGGGAATGATTTCCAGGCCGGCTTCAAGAGCCAGGTAAAGATTGGCGACGGTCTGCGCCTCTACCCCCTGGGCGGCATCGACCAGCAACACCACGCCTTCGCAGGCAGCCAGAGACCGAGAAACCTCGTAGTTAAAGTCAACATGGCCGGGTGTGTCGATAAGGTTGAGCTGATAGTTCTTCCCGTCGGCCGATGGATACTCCAGCCTGATTGCCTGGGCCTTGATGGTAATGCCGCGCTCACGCTCGAGGTCCATTTTGTCGAGGTACTGCTCGCGCATTTCTCGCTCGGGCACCGCCTTGCAGACTTGCAAAATTCGGTCGGCCAGGGTCGATTTACCGTGGTCAACATGAGCGATCAGACTGAATGATCTAACCAGTGATCGATCGATCATATTTTGATGGGACTCCTAGGGGACCGTGAAAGATCTAGCGGGGCGAGACCGGGGGAAGGCCCCTCAGCGGGCTACGAGGTGCGGGTATTCAACATGCGCGCCATCGAGGACTTCCGGTTGGCGGCGTTGTTGCTGTGAATGACACCCTTTGAAGCCGCTCGATCCAACTGCCTGCTGGCTCCTCGCAAAGCCATTTTTGCGGCTTCAGAATCGTCGGACTCAAGCGCCTGATGGAATTGCTTTATCTGGGTCTTGAGAGCCGTGCTGACGTCTTTGTTGCGGACCCGCCTTTTTTCGTTGGTCAGGATCCGCTTTTTCTGAGATTTAATGTTTGCCATATGAACTCAAGTGTATGTCATGCGGCCGAGATGTCCACAACGGCGCGCTCGAGCGTCAATCCCTCCGGCTCGACGCTCGATTTCATCTTACGATCGGCCACAGCCAATGCCTGGTAGGCGGCGACCAGCATCGGCTGGCTGAATCCCTTAGCCTGGCGAACCAGCTTCTCCGCCCTCCACGGAGGAACCCCAAGGCTTCGGGCCACCGCTGCGGGCGATTCGCCTTTCGAGGCGAGAAGCATCCGAAAATGACGGTTTAGATTCCAGGCAAGCAGCTGTGGGGCCTCCCCCTGGTCCAAAAGACGATTGAGAGCCTCAAGCGCTGTGGCCCGCTTGCGCTCCGCCACCGCATCGATGAACCCGAAGAGCTTGGCATCCCCACGATTTTGGAACTGCCTCGAAATGTCATCCGGGCCGAGGCGTGCGCCCTTCGCATGCGCAAGTGAAAGAAGGTCGAGGGCGCCCGCGAGAGCCTCGCGTGACTCCCCCACAGAGTCGATGAGCGTGGCCAACGCGTCGCCCGTCAGCTTTAGCCCCTTTTTCCGGGTCTGCTCGTTAAGCCAGTTGAACAAGTCGCTGCGACGGCCCTTGGACGCTTCAATTACCCTGCCAACCTTTTTCACAGCCGCCGCGATTTTTGGAATTGGTCGGACTGTGATCATGATCAAGGTGTTGCCGGGAATGTGATCCTGAAGATATTCGGCTATCTGTCGCTGGGCTTCAGCCGACAGGGAATCAACGGCATGCACCACCGCGATTCTCGGCTCATCGAACAACGAGGCAGTCTCAAGGGACTGAAAAATAAGGCCCGTCTCTGATTCCGCGTCAAACTCATCAATTGCATACGGGCTGGCCCCTTCCAGAAGCTTGTGCAACTCCTCTTTGGCGAGGTGCGGGTCGTCGCCGACAATCAAGTAGGCGGAAGCGTTGATCATTATTTTAGGTTAACGCTTCAGGCTGACCCGGCCCTGACGGTCGGCGATAAGAACAATGTCGCCGGTCAGATCGGTTCGAACAACCTGGCCCCCTGAGCGCGAGAAAAGCGCAAGGGCCTTGGCGGTGGGGTGGCCATAGTCGTTTGCGCCAACGGAGATGGGGGTCCAACTGGGCTTGACACCTTCGACAAACGCTGGCAATAGACTGGCCGATCCGTGGTGCGGCGCTTTCAAAATCGCGCATTCGATTTCGCCGGGGTGATTCTCCAAGAGCAATTGTTGGGCCGGCTCTTCAATGTCTCCCGTGAACAAAGCGCAGCTTTGTCCAAACGAAATGCGGGCCACAACGGATGCATCGTTCAATCCGGTCCCCTCCCCGCCGGGATCGGCGCTGCGCTGAACTTCTGCTTCAGTTCTTGCATCCGGCGTGGGCCCTAAAAAGTCGACAGTAAGATCACCTATCCGAAGCTGGTTCCCGTCGGTGGCGATCGCTGGTTTTTCGCTGCCGGCAATGGCGAGAACCCGCCGCATCACCGGCGCATCGACACCCGGATCAACCAATTCCCGAACCTGCATCTGGCTCATCACCTCGCTCAGTCCGGCTACATGGTCGGTGTGAGCGTGGGAGGCAATCACGAGATCTATGCGCCGGATTCCGAGAGCCGATAGACGGCCGGAAATATAGTGCGGGTCCGGCCCGCCGTCTATCAATACTCTGGCGCCGCCTGGGCTCTCGACCAGGGCCGCGTCGCCTTGCCCGACGTTGAAAAAAGTTAGCCGCATACCCGATGGATGGGCCGAACCGGCAACCGGGGTAAGACCGGCCACGACGATGGTCATCAAGGCCAGCACCCCAGGCCACCGGGCGAGACGGGGTCGTTCGGCTAACCATAAGACGGCAGCCGCCAGAAGCAGATAGGCAGCCAGCATTTGGGGCGACCGCCAGTTGGGCACATCAACTTGGGAATGGGCGCTCCCGCCGAAAATGCGGGCGATCGCCTGAAGAGCCCACACGAACCACCCCGCCAGCCACATCAGGGGCTTGGCGGCCGGGATCGAAAACACACTGACCACTCCTGCAACTAGACCGAGCACCGTAGGGGGCCCAACTAGGCCAAAGGCGGCCAGGTTGGCCGGCAAAGCAACAAGCGAGATTCGCCCGAAATGCCATGCTATGAGCGGCAGCACAGCGATCTGCGCTGCGAGACCTATTGCCGTGGCCTGGATCATGGCCCTTTTCCAGCGCCCGGCCCCGGCCCCGTTCCCGTTCCCCGCCTCCGCCCCGTCCCCCGCCCCCGCCCCGTAGGAAAAGAATTTCGTCAACCGGGCTTCCAGGACCGGAGCTAGAAGCAGGATCCCTGCTGTTGCGACAAATGAGAGTTGAAACCCTATTGACCAAAGCATCAATGGATCGAAAGCGAGCATCACGATGACGGCGAGAGCCAATAGATGGGGCGCGTTTGACCGCCTGCCGAACACCCAGGCCCCCAATGCGGCCGACGCCATGATTACCGCTCTTAGAACCGAAGGCTCCCACCGGGTAACAATTGTGAACATGGCGAGCACTGCCAAGCCAACCGCCACACGAATGCGCCGGCTGGTCCCAAGCGCCGTCAGGATCAGCATCAATGGGACGATGACCATAGCGACGTTTGCGCCGGAAACTGCAGTCAGGTGCGAAAGGCCCGCTGCCCGAAAGTCGGCCTTGACCCCTTCGGGGATTGCGGCCTCGTCACCGATTACCAGACCCAGCAGAAGGCCTGCGCGCGCCGATCCAAGGGTCGACGAGGCGGCCTCAGTAATCCGGTTCCGGAAATGGTTGGCCGCGGCAAGGGCCGGATTCGAAGTCTTTGCCAGTACTCTAAGTTCACCAGCCGATCCGGTCCCCCTGGCCACGACTGATCTGCGGCTGAGTGAACGATCAAAGGGGTCCCTGGGATCCAGGGCCTTTAACTTCAGGCGTACCTTCACCAGATCGCCAAGCTGAGCCTTCGGCATTTTTCCGTAGGTCGTCACTGCAATTTTCTCGTTGACGGCAGCCGTGCCGGCGCGGCGGACCTTCATTGTGAATCGCCAGGAACGCCGGCCCGGCTGAGGATCGCTTGCCATGCGGCCGGTCAGCTCGACCTTTTCGCTCGCGAGCTTTGGGAGGTAGGCGCGATCCAGCGCGGCTGTTCGGAAAGTCAAGGTTGAAAATCCGGCCAGCACCAGGCCGCTCATCAGCATGCAGGCCACAAGCGGCGTAAGGGCCGGCAGCAGTTCGCCGGGCAAGGGATCCAAGTTGTTGCCTCGATGCGTCAGAGCGGCAGCGGTAAACAACGCCACACTGAGGCATCCGGCGATCACGGCCGCGAGGACCCCGGCGCCTGCCCATCCACCCACAGCAATACCAACAATCAGGCCGATGGCGGCCAGGGCCGTTCGCAGCCAGGCCATTACACGGTGACTAGATCTTTCAGTCCCTCGAACTTCTTAGGACCTACACCCGACACATCTTGCAATTGCTTTACCGAGGTGAACTTTCCTTTTTGCTGCCGGAAGGTGAGGATTCTTTGAGCGATCACCGGGCCTATTGAAGGAAGCGTTTCAAGCTCGGCCTGGGTGGCTGCGTTGAGGTTCACCTTTGCCGCGGTTGCGCCGCCGCTCCCGGATCCGGCTAGATATTGCGCCCCTTGCTCGGCGACTACCTGCCCCGGAGCTACGACTACAACTTTTTGTCCATCCGACAAGACGGCCGCAAGATTTAGCGCATTTGTGTCGGCCTCGGGTTTTGGCCCCCCGGCTGCGGCCACGGCGTCTTTTACGCGGCTGCCATCGGCCAATTCGTAAACACCGGGGGTTGTCACCAGGCCGGCCACATGTACGAGCAACGTCTTCGAAGGCGCCGGGCTGGCTGAGGACGGTTGACGCGAACTTGCCGTGGCTTTAGATGATGCCCGTTGAATAGGCGGCGCAGGCGGCTCGGAGCGCCGAATAAACACCAGGGCCGATCCGCCCACTATTGAAATCGCAAGCAGGACCAGCAAGACCAGCTCAGAGGGCGAGGCTCGCCCAATGCCTTTTAACCGATCGGCAAAATTTCCTTCCATCGCCACCTCCTTGCTCGCCAAGACGCCCCACGCAGGGCGCACAACTGCAACGACGGGGAAGCTAGGGAAGTTAGGCGCTCAGGGAAGTTCGAGAGAGCCGGGAAGTGAGCAGGATAATATCAGCCCGGCCCGACAGATAAAAGCCAGGAGTGCTTAGTGCTAGTCGACTACGACTACCTGGGTCCCCAGATGGGCGAAATCCCACATGGCCACTGCATCGGAGGGGCGCTGCCTGATGCATCCGGCGCTTCGGGGCTGCCCCAACTCTGACTCGCTTTGGATTGGACTACCGCTTTTGCGGCCGACCGGGATGGAGTGAAAACCGATTGGCAACCCCGGCGTACGGGCAAACCTGACCATGTGTTGCATCGCTACCCTCCCGCTGCGGGCAGTGGCGTTAAGCGATCTGGAAAAAACCTGGTAAACGCCTGGGCCCGGCGCTCCCGTGCGTCCGGATACAAGCCACGTGCCCGCCGACGACCCATCGGGTGCGACCAGCCAGACCCGCTGCCGGGTGGTGGAGTAAACGACGCGCCTGCCTTCACCCGAACCGGCCGGCAATGTTGCATCGGGGGCCTGAGCCGGCGCCTGAGGCGCCTCAGTAGGGGGCGCTGGAGGTGGAGCAATGAGGTCGCCGACGATATGAAGGGCGCTAGCCGAAGAGACCGGAGCGAAAATTGTCAGACCAAGAGCAACAATCACAACTACGACCCTGCGGAGCCCAACAAGATTGGGCCCATCAAGTCGTAGTTTTGGGGACCCCGAGTTCATCACTAATCGAGTATTGGCTTCGAGGACCCGTCTCAAACCTTTTTACTTTTTCAATCCCGATCCATTGAACCCAACGGCATGCCGTCCGTCGGTTGACTAGGGCTCAACTGTACGTTTAAATGTACGTATGGAAACTCGCGTAATACCTAAAACAGAGTTGAGAAATCGAATTCGCAAGGAACTTGCGGACTTGGGCGACGCTACCTTGCTTATCACCGAGCGGGGGCGCCCTTTGGCCGTCACCATAGGCGTGAAACGCTGGAACGATCTCCAGCAATCCATCGAGGAACTTGAAGACGCTGTAGCCATCCTTGAACAGCGTCTGTCCCGGCAAAGCGGTATTCCGGCTGAAGATGTGTTCGCCCAAATAGAAGCAGAGCAAGCTGATTTATCAAGTCCGGCTCGCAAAACGGGCTGAGCGCGGCCTTCGCCGCATCCGCGAGGGTAACCCAAAGGCTTATCGAAGGCTCGTTGAGGCGGTCAGGTCCTTGGCAAATGAGCCCCGCCCGCCCGGCGCCGAAAAGCTAGCGAACTTTGACCCGCCGGCATGGCGAGTCCGAGTCGGTGAATATCGCGTCGTCTACGAAATCTACGACTCGGATCTGCTTATCGTTGTGGTGAACCTGGCCCCCAGAGGCGCGGTCTACCGCTAAAAACCCTTATACGACCCTCATCTCAGTTTGCGACGGGAATTAAGCGCAGGCCAGCGACCCTTTCGAAGTGTCCGGTGTTACGGGTGGCTAGAGGGAGGTCGTAGCGACGGCAGATCCCCGCCTGCAAACAATCCTTGATGCCGATGCCCTTTCCGCGGGCATTAAGTTCTGAATAGACCTCGCCGGCCAAAAGCCCTGCTGCGGCGTCGAGACCCAAAGTCCTCCTATGGAAAAGCGCGCGAATTGACCCCGCATCGGACAGAAAGCTGGCGCCGAGCCGCAATTCGAAGGCCGTGACGGCCGTGAGCCGCAATTCATGCTCGCCCAGCCAGCCTCGAAGCAGCGAGGCCCCCGGTCCTTTACCTCTCAGAAAATCGATGACCAGATCGGTGTCGGCTACTACGAGGTGGGAATCCAGCTCGCCCAAGCCTCGTCGATATTTTTCTCGATCTGTTGCGCCTGCTCCTCATTGAGTATGCCCTCGGCCCCCAGGGCATCAGCCAGCTTCGTTTGGTTCTGCGTCTCCAAAAATTCCCCAATAGCCTCTTCAACCAGCGGCGAAAACCCGCGTAGCCCGAGTCTGGCCGCCAGCTCGATCAAGGCAATGTGCTGTTCTTTGGGGATCTCAATCGTCGTGCGCATGCATGTGCATTCTAGCATATCGGCTGGCTGCTCCCCTAGAATTCCGACCCAATAAGTGCATTGAACCGAGTCCCCAATGCCCTCGACGCTCCGTTAAGGAGCTTCGGTCATCCGTTCGGTCCCTCTTCGCCGCCGGCCCTCAGTTTCCTGCCCAACAGGATCGCCACCGCTATGCCGGCCAGAGCGGCAACGGCGACTATGCCCGCGATAAGTAAAGGCGAGTTTTTTGATTGGGGCAAGGCTAAGGTCGCCTGCGGCTTTTCTGATGGAGCCTTTCGGCAATCTCCCACCAAGTTGACTCGCCGCACCCGCTGGTTGCCTTGGTCGGCAATGAGTACGTTCCCGCAGCGATCTGTAGCGATGGAGCTAGGGCGATCCAGCATGGTCAGGCGGGCGTTGAGGCCGTCCCCATTGAATCCCGGCGTCCCGATGCCTGCAACCGTGCTGATGTTTCCGGCCACATCAATTTTCCGGACGACGTGCTCGCCGATATCGGCAATGTAAAGATTGCCCCTGGGGTCGAAGGCAAGAGCCGATGGCTGGTTGAATTTGGCTTGGAGAGCAGGGCCGCCGTCACCCTCGAAACCAGACTTTCCGGTTCCTGCGATTACTTGCGGCTTTCCCGGTTCGACTTCGATTCCCCGGTAGGTAAGGGGTTTCTCGCCGAGATTGAACATCCATACCCTTAACCCGGCCATGACAAATAGATTTCCTGACCTGTCCGTGGTGATGGCGGTGGGATAGGAACAGCAGGGGATTTCTGGGGTTAAGACTGTGATTTTGCCGCCAGTGCTTCCTATTGTCGGCAATACCGGAACCGTCGTTCCTAGCTGCGACACCCGGGCATCCTTGGTGAGTTGATAAACGGTGAGCAAGTCAATCAGATATAGATTTCCCTTGGAATCGGATGCGATTGACTGGACCCCAGAAGGGAAGTTCTTGATCCATCCTTTAGAACTGCTGTCGCCGTCTGATACCCGCGCTTAGTGCAAGCCCACGCAAAGCTGGACACCGCCCCAGCCAAAAGGACTGCCAAGAAGATGACTCCGGTTGCTTTCCTGTTTGCCATTTCGATGCCTCCTGTTAAAGCGGCCGCTTGACCGCTGGATTGATTACTTCATTTCTCATTGTGGGACCAGAGGGAAAAGGTGTAAATAGTCCAAATGGATATTTGTGGGAGGCCCGGTTAGTCCAAATGGCTATTTGGAAAGAGAGAAATAGTCCAGATAGATAGATTCGTGCTCAGGGCAGGGGTGGGGTTCCAAGAGAAGAGCAAAATCTAAGAACCTGAAGTGCCGGGAAGTGCTTACTGGGGGCAATGTCCCGTCTCAGCCGAGAAATAGCCATTTGGACTATTTCAATACCCGCACCTTCGCTGTTAACTTTGTCTCGTGGCTCCAATTACCGTCCTCGTGGCCGACGCCCAGCATCTTTTTGCTCAGTCGCTAGTCGGCGTGCTGAAAGCCTTTCCTGAGTTCCAGGTTTTTGACGAGTTCCCTATTACAGGGTCAGGAGTAACGGACATCGCTAAAATTCTTCATCCAGACGTGATCGTGCTCGACTACTGGATCAGCGACATGGGAGGCCCAGTGGCGATACAAAGGATTATCGCCAAGATTCCAGGATGCAAGGTGCTGGTCCTGTCCTGGTTTCATGGCCCCCGTGAGATCAAAAACACCCTGGACGCAGGCGCAGTGGGATTCTTGCCTAAGAGCGTTACGGTCGAGCAGGTCGCCGAAGGGATCAAACGTGCCCACGCAGGTGAAAAGCCGGTCTTCGCCGAGGAGTTGGGTGAATTGTTCCAAACAATTTCCGCCCGCGGCAGCGACGTTAATGAGGTCTCCAAGCGGTTTCAGCATCTAACCGGTCGGGAGATCCATGTGCTCAAAGTCTTGAGCAGGGGGCTTTCCATAGAGGAGGCGGCCAAAGACCTTCTGATAAGCAAGGCGACATTGAGGGCACACGTCCGCAGCATCCTGAAGAAGAGTGGCACCAAATCCCGCAGCGAGGCTGTAGCCCTGGCCCTTTACTGTGGCCTGCTGCAAGTCTGACGTTAGCCGCTGGTCCAAAGATGCGCTAGTAGTGAGGAGATCCCCGCGCCGAGCCGGGGGGCTCTAAGGTGAAGTTGCCGGGGCCGCCCAGGAGGTTGTGGCCTTGGTGGGTCTTCAAATAATGATGCCATGCGCAAAGGCGAGCAAGGTTCGGCAGGCAGGTGGGACCGCCTTTTTCCATGGGGACAATGTGATCGATTTCTAGTCGCTTTCTCTGCCCGCATCCGGGCACTACGCAGACCGGGTCACGGGCCTCAAGGGCGGTTCGAAGCTTCGATGGAATGACCCGCCCCTTGTGAGCGACCGCTTTGATGTCCACTCCGTCGGTCACCAGCACCGCCAGGAAGCAGTCATTCAGCATCAAGCGGGCGGTTGAAACAGGGACCGGGCCGACTCCGGGGATCTCACAAGTCTGCTCCCCCTCGACCGACCCTCGTACGAGGGCCGAGTGATCGACCATCACGTGGACCATGCTGGCGGGACCCCGGGAGCCTGAAGCAGCGCCGGACTTGGATTCGGCGGCCATCGCCACAAGGGCGTCTGCAGCCCACGCCTGGTCGGGTTCTTTTCGCCCGAGCTTGCTGGCTTGCTTGGCGATCTCGCGCTTGAAGGGCTCAAGGGCCGCCAGCAAGGAGGCGCCGGCGTCGGGTGTCAGCTTGGCCTCCAGGCAAAAGGCGCCCATGTGGTCGCTCCAGGTACGCAGGTAGCGGGTGCGCCTGATTGACTCGTATCTTCCACGCTCATCGCCTGCCGCAGCGGCTTTTACCTTGTTGCAGTGCTCTTTTAGTCTTTTGACTCCCTCGAACTTGGCTACTTCAAGGAGCTCTTTTTCTGAAGAAGGCCGGGCTGATGCGGCAGAGGCGATCTCAATTGCCTGGACCTCGGACAACTCGCCCGACCTGACCGCTTCATCTGTTGCAGACAGACCAGACAGACGATTGGCGGTTTCCAGCACCGCAATGGCGTTTCCCTCTGAGGAGCCGGTCCGCCGGGCCATCCAACCGGCCGCGGAGCGGTCGCCATCGAGGCGCCAGCTGCCGGAGTTGCTGACCCGCCGGGCGGCAAGAGCTTTGGCTGCCGCCGCTGAGTGCTCCATCTTGGCAAAGTCGACCACCAGTTCTTTGGCGAATTCAGCATCCAACTCCTCAGGCCGGAGCCTATGAGCAAGATCCTGCACGATTGCCAAAGCCGCCTTTACTTCCGCCCGGTCGGGAATCGCCGCTTTTATATCGAACATATGTACGATAATAAGGGCGACCGCCGACAAAACCAGCCGCTATCAGACTATCCGGGCAAAGTTTTTTGAAAAAAGTTGGCTGTGCCGAGGAGCCGGCTAACCTCCGTCGGAAGTAGACGGATATACCAGGTTCACCAGGCGGGGCGGGACTGCGATTACTCTGTCGGGCGTTTGGCCGTTTGACATAGTCTTTACCTTTTCGCTGCTAAGCGCTATTTGTTCCATTTCTTCCTTGGATACTTCTGCGTCGACCTCGGCCCTGTCCCTGACCTTGCCGTTCACTTGAATCACCATCGTTACTCGGGCTGCCTTGATCAAATTCTCTTCGTACTCAGGCCACGCCGCCAAATGAATGGAATCTTCATTCCCGTATCTGTGCCACAGCTCCTCGGTAAGGAAGGGCGCCACCGGCGCAAGCAGCTTCAGAAACGCCTCAGCGGCCGGCCGGGGAACCGGCCCGTTCAACTTTGAGAATTCGTTGACCAACTCCATCATTCGCGAGATGGCCGTATTGAATCCGAACTCTTCCATATCCGCCGTGACCTTCGCGATCGTTCGATGCACCGCCCGGTTTAGGTCTTCGGGGACTTCGACGTCCGAGACATCCGACAGGATTCGCCAAACCCGCGACAGCCAACTGTGGGCGACTCTGCCGATTTCTTCGATCCCGTCGGCCGGAAAATCGTAGTCGGCCCCCGGCGGGCCGCAGAACAAAATAAAGGTGCGGGCCGAGTCGGCGCCGAAGCGCCCTATTACATCGGCGGCCTCAATTGCGTTGCCCCTGGATTTTGACATCTCGGCCCCCTCGGCCGAAATCGAACCCTGGTTGAACAAGCGCGGGAAGGGCTCAGAAAACGGGACCATTTCCAGATCCTCGAAAAACTTGGTGAAGAACCTCGCGTATATAAGGTGCATGACGGCGTGTTCGGTCCCACCGATGTATTGATCCACCGGTCCCCAAGCGGCGACCTGGCCTGGGTCAAAAGGAGCCGAAGAATTCTTCGGATCGCAGTACCGCAAGAAATACCAGGATGAGTCGAAAAATGTATCGAGAGTGTCGGTTGACCGCTTGGCCGCGCCGGCGCACTTCGGGCACAGGACATTCACGAAATCGGGGACCCGCGCAAGAGGGCTGACGGCCTCGTCAGGATCGCCCTCGGCGACTCCGGCCGGAGCTGATGACCCGCCCGTCTCGGCCGTGGGCAAATCCGGCAATCTCACCGGCAGTTCATCATAAGGGACGGCCACCTCGCCACATTTGGAGCAATGCACGATGGGTATCGGGGTCCCCCAGTACCGCTGCCGCGAGACCAACCAGTCGCGTTGACGGTAGTTGATCATCGCTCGCCCTCTGTCATGCTCTTCGAGCCAGTCGATGATCTGGTCGATCCCCTCTTGCTCTTCCGGCACCACCACCGTTCCGTTGAAGTGCTCGGAGTTGACCAGGACCCCGGCCCCCGTATATGCCTCGGTCATAGTGTCTTGGTCAAGCTCTTCAGCTTCCGGTTGAATTACTACCCTTACCGGTATCCCATGTTGATGAGCAAATTCAAAATCTCTTTGATCGTGCGCCGGAACCGCCATGATCGCTCCAGTCCCGTAGCCCATCAAAACGTAGTCGGCCGCCCACACCGGGATTTCTTCGCCGTTGACGGGGTTGATGGCGACCGCCGGAAGCGCCATGCCTTTTCTTAAGCCCTTGGCGGCCACTCTGTCGACGTCGCTTTGGCGCCTTACCTCTTCGACAAACTCGTGGTACGAACCTTCCAGATCGGTGCCCTTTACGAGCTGCGCCGCAAGCGGATGCTCGGCGGCCATCACAAAATATGTCGCCCCCCACAACGTGTCAGGGCGGGTGGTGAACACGGGAAGCTCTATTAGGTCATCGTCGGACTCGGCATGATGTGGCCTGATTTGGAAGCTGACCTCGGCCCCCCGGCTGCGGCCGATCCAATGACGTTGCTGCGAGAGAATCGACTCAGACCAATCGAGCCCCTCCATCTCGTCAAGAAGCCGGTCGGCATAGTCGGTGATTTTGAGGAACCATTGGGTGAGATCACGGATCTCAGGTGGCGATCCGCACCGCCAGCAGACTCCGGTCGAAAGCTGTTCTTTCGCCAGCACCGTCTTGTCGACCGGGCACCAGTTTACGGCTGAGGTCTTTCTGTACGCTAGACCCCGCTCGTACATTTGGAGAAAGATCCACTGGTTCCACCTGTAGTAGTCAGGCTCGCAGCTCACAACCTCGCGGTCCCAGTCGTACGAATAGCCGAGCCGCTTGAACGACGAGCGCATTTTGGCCACGTTGCCCAGCGTCCATTCCCGAGGGTGGACTCCCCGTTTCATTGCAGCATTCTCGGCCGGCAAGCCGAATGCGTCGTAGCCCATGGGGTGCATGACCTCGAAGCCCTTCATCCGCCAGTAACGTGCCATTGCGTCTGCGATCGAATAATTCTCGACATGCCCCATGTGCAAGTCGCCCGACGGGTACGGGAACATTTCCATGACCCAACGTTTACTTTTGCGGTCGGGCAGGGCGGGCGCCGAGTACAAGCGGTCGGCTTCCCAAACTTCCGCCCAGCGCTGTTCAAACGTCGCCGGGTCGTATCTTTCAACCATGACACTAACGTATCGCACCATTCCGTTTGCAGAATTTTTAGTCTCGACTAAACTTATTTTTCGTGAAGACCTCAGAATCAGTTCAGGACTACCTAAAAGCCATTTACTCGCTCACCGAAAGCGGCGCCGAAGTCACGACGTCGGCAATTGCTCAAAGACTCCAGATCAGCCCGGCTTCGGTCACAGCCATGGTCAAGCGATTGGCTGAAAACGGTCACCTGCGGCACCAGCGGTATCGCGGCGTGGAGTTGACGGAAAGCGGCTTGGCGCTGGCGCTCGAAGTTATTCGTCACCACCGGCTCCTGGAGGCCTACCTCCATAAGAGCCTGGGAGTTTCGTGGGACAAGGTTCACGACGAAGCCGAAGTGCTCGAGCACGCCATTTCCGAAGATTTAGAGGACCGCATATCCGCCGCGCTTGGGAATCCAAGTCACGATCCGCACGGCGATCCCATTCCGCCCAAAAGGGGCAAGCCCAAGGTTGTGCACCATTCACCCTTGGCCGAGAGCGCCGCCGGCCCGGCTAAGGTAGAGCGAGTTTCTGATCGAGACCCTGCGGCCCTCAGGTATCTGGGCAAACTGGGGCTGAGACCAGGCGCCTCAATCACGGTGGACGAACAGAGTCCTTTTGGGGGCCCGGTCTGGGTGAAAGTCGGCAAGAAGCGCCACGCCGTTGGGCGCGAGCTTGCAGGTTTGATTTACGTGTCTCGCCCTGGAGCTGCCGGTTGAGGCTATCCAAACGGCCGGCTTCGGCCGGGCCTAAGCTCAGCCGCCGGCAATTACTGGCAGCCGGCTCAGTCGGTGCCGCCGGAGCCGTCTCGCAAAAACTGTTCGGAAGCTCAGCGACGGCCGAAGCGGGTTCCCACGGACATGCTCAACCTTCTTTGACTCACGATCAAGGCGGCGGGGGTTCGCACTTTGGCAATCTTTCCGTCGGGGAAGTGGATCTTTCACGCAACAATCCTTCGGATTATCTGAGGGACTTCGATTACGGAACCGTATCGAAAATGCCCGACGGGCGGACGCTGCGAGAATTCGAAGTTACGTCCGTTGATGTGCAGATCGAGGTTGCGCCCGGTGTTTACTTCGATGCGTGGGCCTACAACGGCAGGGTTCCGGGGCCGACCATCCGGGCAACCGAGGGCGACCTGGTCCGAATCAATTTCACAAACGCCGGTTCCCATCCCCACACCATGCATTTCCATGGTTTCCACGCGGCCGGCATGGATGGAGTTTTCGAGCTGGTCGGCAAGAGCGAGGAATTCACCTATGAGTTCGTAGCGGAACCTTTCGGGTTGCATCTTTACCATTGCCATACTCCTCCGCTCAAGCGCCACATTCACAAGGGCCTTTACGGGGTTTTTATTGTCGATCCGGCCGTTGGACGTCCTGCTGCCGACGAGATGGTGATGGTGATGAACGGCTTCGATACCAATTTCGACGGGGGCAATGAGTTCTATGCCGTAAACACCGTGGCGCATCACTATATGCGGCACCCAATCAAGCTCAAGACCGGGGAGTTGTCTCGAATTTACCTCGTCAACACCACGGAGTTCGACCTGGTGAATTCATTTCACTCGCACGCCACCTTCTTTAATGAATACCCCACCGGTACAAAGCTGACGCCGGATAACTTCACCGATACGATCATCCTCGGCCAAGGCCAGCGCTCGATTCTCGAGCTTACCTACAAGTTGCCCGGGCTTTACATGTTCCATGCCCACGTCTCTGAGTTCGCCGAGCTGGGCTGGGCCGGAATGTTCGAGGTCGAATGAACAAGGTGGCCCCCCCTGTTGAATCCGGCGAAAGCAAAACCCCCCCGGAGGCGGTAAAACCTAAGCCGCTTTTGGCGCTGTTGCCGCTGATTCTTCTTGTCGCTCTCGTGGCGATCTTTCTGAAAGTCGGACCTGCCGGAGTCTTCCCCGGCGACTTCCCGCCTGTCGAAGAACTGAGCTTTGGCCGCGTAACGCTCGATCCGGGTCATATCAAGCTGGTGGTCACCAACGGCGGTCCGTCGCCGGTTCAAATTTCTCAGGTCCTGGTCGACGACGCCCTCTGGGAGTTTGAAACAAGCTCATCGGCGCCGATCCCCCGGCTCGGCTCCAGGATACTGACAATCAAGTATCCCTGGGTCGCTGGCGAGCCGGTGGTTATCGGGCTTATTTCGACATCGGGGACCACCTTCGAGCACGAGATCGGTGTCGCCGCCGCCACTCCCAAGGTGGACTTTGGCTTTCTGTGGGCATTTGCCCTGCTGGGCATTTACATCGGACTGGTTCCAGTCCTTTTGGGGATGACCTGGATGCCGTTTCTCCGGACCCTATCGGCCGGTTGGCTTAACTTTTTCATGGCCTTCACAGCCGGAGTGTTGGTATTTCTGGGAGTCGAAACCCTGGTTGAAGCAATTGAAAAGGCGGCGGAGTTGCCGGCGGCTTTGGGTGGGATCGGCGTGGTGACTTTCGGGGCAGTCGGAGCATTTGCGCTGATCTTCGCTGCGAGCCGCAAACTTCAAGCCCGTACCGGCGTTAATCCCCGGATGGTAACTGCCGTAACCGTCGCTGCCGGTATCGGAATCCACAACCTCGGCGAGGGCCTCGCGGTCGGCGCAGCTTATCGCCTGGGCGAAATCGCACTGGGGGCGTTTCTTGTCATCGGATTCGCCGTCCACAATACGACCGAGGGTATGGGAATAGTGTCGATCCTTGGAAGGGCGAAGACACCGATAATGTCGCTGCTCGGCCTGGGGTTGCTGGCAGGACTTCCTACGGTTGCGGGGGCCTGGATAGGCGCGTTTTTCTATTCCCCCGTGCTCGCGACGGCATTTCTTGCAATCGCAGCCGGTGCAATTGCCGAGGTCGTAGTTGATGTGTTGGGGATCGTCAGAAAGCAATCCCCCGGTGGGCTTTCCGCCCCACCCGTGCTCGCCGGTCTGGCCACAGGCGTTGTGCTCATGTACCTGACCGGAATACTCGTGGCGGCATGAGGCGCCAGCCAACTGGGCATTCGGGGGGGGCTAGTGCACTACTAATTGCAGGGATGCTGCTGTTGGCCGGTTGCGGCGGCGAGGCCGTTTCGGATCAAGCGATAAAGGGGCAGGTCCTGGCGGGCGACTTAGGCTGCACCAATTGCCATTCGACCGACGGTGATAAATCGGTAGGTCCGACATGGAAGGGCCTGGCCGGCTCGCAAGTCAAACTTTCCGACGGCAGCGTCGTTAAAGCCGACGACAACTACCTTCGCGAGTCCATAGAAATGCCGAGCGAAAAAACGGTGGACGGCTTCAAGCCGGGATTGATGGAGCGGGTGATAAAACCCGGGAGCATCAGCAAAGCTCAGGCCGCCCAATTGATCGCCTACATCAAAACTCTGAATTAGCCCGTTCCATGGGCGCCGGTCGGTGCTATCATAATCCTTAGAGTGATAGCATTGTCTTTGTGAAGCAGCTGATTGCTCGTATAGACGACGACTTGCATCGAAGGCTTAAGGCAGTCGCGAAGCAAGAAGGCAGATCGGTCAACTCGTTTGTGAATGAAGTTCTCTTCGAAAGCGTCTCGGCCGGTTCTGACAATGCCCAAATAGCGCGCCGGCTTGAGCTTAAGACGCGAAGAGTAATTCCTCCCCAACCGGCCAGGGTTCCATCCCGCCGGGCTATCTCAAAACTGACCAAAGCCGCCGGAACGGCTGTCAGCGAGGCCTTGAGCGACCAGCGTTCGTCTCGTTGAGCCTCATCTATGCCGATACCAGCGCCCTGGCGCGAGCTTACTTTTCAGACGAGCCGGACCACCAGCAGCTAAAAGAACAGCTACTGGAAGGCGGGGGGCTGGTTCTTTCGAGCGAGCTTGCCCGCCCTGAGCTGGCCAGCGCCGTTCAGGCTGCTCACCGTGCAGGACGCTTGAGTGACCCCGTGCCCGTTTTAAACCGTTTCGACGCTGACTGCGGTCCCGACGGGCCGTTGACACTTCTTGTTTTCGAGCCGGCGCCGGTATTTTCCGCCGCTTATGCCCTGATATCCAAGCATCCATTGAAAACTCTCGATTCGTTGCATTTGGCGGTTGCCCTGGAGGAGCGCAGCAGAGCAGGGGAAGATCTAGTCTTTGTCAGCAGAGATGATGTTCAGCGCACCGCGGCCCGGGCGGAAGGCCTCCGGACCGGCTGAGGGCCCGTAGAATTCCTTCGTGACATCTAACACGTCCAGTCATTCCGACGACAGAAAGCAAGCCCAGCGAGTTGCTTTTGTTTCCCTACTCGCTGCCCTGGGCCTTGTCATTGCAAAACTGGCGGCTGGGCTCGCAACCGGGAGTCTGGCCATTTTGTCCGAGGCCGCCCATTCGGCGCTCGATGCAGGTGTCACAGCGTTGACTTTCGCCGTGGTGAGAATCGCCTCGCGGCCCCCCGACCACGACCACCCCTACGGCCACGGCAAGGCCGAGAACATCTCTGCGCTCATTGAAACCATCGCGCTCTTCGCACTTTCCGCCTACCTGGCCTTTCAGGCTGTTTCGAGGCTGAGATCGGGGTCTTCGGGTGAGGTGGACGCGGCCTGGTACGGCTTTGCGGTCATTGGCCTTTCGATGGTTGTGGACGCCAACCGTTCCCGGATCCTTCGCCGGGTCGGCCGGAAAGTGAGAAGCCCCGCCTTAGAGGCGGACGCCCTGAACTTCACGGCCGACATGCTGACCTCGTTTGTGGTCTTGGTTGGGCTCGCGTTTGTAAAATTGGGTTATCCCTCGGCCGACGCGATCGGCAGCCTGCTGATAGCGGCCTACGTTGGCTATCAGAGCGTCCGGCTTGGAAGAAAAAGCGTCGATGCCTTAATGGACCGGGCACCGAGCGGATCGATAGAGCGGATCACCGAGGTCGCCAAGGCGGTCCCCGGTGTCCAGGAGGTCCGCCGGGTGCGCGTTAGATACACCGGAGGCGAACCCCAAACCGACGTTGTAATAGCCGTCTCCCGACGCGTGCCTTTAGAGAAAGCACACGAAGTAACCCAACAGGTTGAGCGCGCTATCGCGGAGTTAGAGCCGGGCGCCGATGTGATTGTGCATGTTGAACCCTTGGCCGACGAGAAGCTGATGGCGGAACGGATACAGGCGATCTCGGCCCGCGAGCCGGGGGCGGGCGAAATCCACAACATCTTCGTGACGGCGCAACAGGGCGGCCTGCATGTTTCAATGCACGTGAAGTTCCCCGGTGCAATGACTCTGACCGAAGCTCACTCAATATCGGAAAAGTTAGAAAAGGAAATTCGAGAAGAGATTCCGGGCATCTCTCGGATAGATACTCACCTTGAACCACTGGGTGAAAGCTCAGTGGGAACAGATGTAACCGAGCAGGAATCTAGGCTCGCCGGCTGGGCGACGTCGATGGCCGAAGAACAGCCGGAGGTAAACAATTGCCACGAACTTGTAGTAACTGATACCGAAGACGGCCTCACGGTAGTGATGCACTGCGAAGCGGCCCCGGGCCTGTCGGTGAACCAGGTCCACGAAGCCTCAACGAGAATAGAAACCGAAACCCACCGGCGGTGGCCGGAAGTAAGAAGGGTGACAGTGCACTTCGAACCCGCCGAGACCTAGCCTGAAGCCCACTGAGCGGAGATCTGGAAGAACCTGGGTGGAGCTGCGGGGCTTCGCTCCCCGTACCTCCGCGCTGCCAGCGCGGCGCTCTACTAAGTGAGCTACAGCCCCAGTGGACTCCAAAATACCATCAGCA
>JBPCIX010000039.1:0-9783 GCA_051005875.1 Actinomycetota bacterium
GCCGACATTGTCCACAATTGCGTGGACAGATACTTCCAGCCGCCGTCGGCAAAAAGGCACACAATGTCGCCGGTTTCAATTGCTTCAGCGATCCTTCGGGCGACATAAACCGTTGCCCCGCAACTGATTCCGGCAAACACGCCGATGCCTGCCAGGGCCTGGGTCCACGTGACCGAATTTGCAGCATTAACCTTGATCTTTCGGTCCAGCACTGAGGGGTCGAGCACCTCAGGGATAAACCCGTCCTCAAGGGACCTCAGACCGTACACAAGGTCGCCCTGCTCGGGCTCAGCGGCCACAATCTTCACTTCGGGCTTACGCTCCTTCAAATACCTGCCCACGCCGGTCAAAGTACCCCCGGTCCCCAGGCCCGCAACAAAATGAGTCAATTCAGGTACGTCTCTCAGGATTTCGGGGCCGGTGGTTTCGTAGTGAGCACCGGGGTTGGCCGGGTTGCCGTATTGATAAAGCATCAAGTACTTGGAGTCTTCAGCCATTTGCCTAGCCAACTTGATCGCGCCGTTTGATCCCTCGGACCCGGGCGAATAAACAATCTCGGCCCCAAATACTTTCAGCATTTGGCTGCGCTCGCTCGATGCAGTCTCGGGAACGACACAGACAATTCGGTATCCCTTGCGCCGGGCCATGAAGGCCAAGGAGATGCCTGTGTTGCCTGAAGTTGGCTCGAGCAGAATTCGGTCCCCAGAAAGATCACCGGCGCGCTCCGCCCCGGTAATCATTGCAAGGGCGATTCGGTCTTTGACCGACCCGGTTGGATTTTGACCTTCGAGCTTCGCCCAAATGCGAACACCAGGCTTTGGCGAGAGGGAGTGGATTCCGACTGTAGGCGTATTGCCGACAAGAGCCGTTATGTCATCAAATTTCAAAAGATTGCTCCGGCTCGAGAGGCTTCAGCGCCCGTTAGAGCCCGCCGTGTGACCCACCGGCCACCGCAGGAAGAATTGCCACCACATCGCCCTCGGCTACCTTTGTATCGAGGCTGTCTAGGTACCTGACGTCCTCGTCGTTCACATAAACGTTCACGAACCGGTGAAGATCCCCCTTTTCAGAGAAGAACTGGTCTTTAAGACCTGGATATTTCGACGAAAGGTCGGTTAGCAAGTCGCGCAAAAGCCCGGGGCTGCTCTCGACAGACTTCGACCCCTGCACGTGAGCCCGCAGCATCGCTGGAATCTTTATTTGAACGGACATCTGGTTCAAGATATCACCACGTCCACTTCCTCAATCTCGCCGTCCTCGTCTCGCCAGTCCTTCTTGTGAATCAGAAATCCTCGCGTTTGTGGGGCGCCGGGGTCGACGAAACCGACGATCAGGTAAACCGTATCTGGGTAATGAGCTTCCCGGCGATCAGTTGCTGATGGATAAGGCTCGGTCGCCACATGCGAATGAAATATGGCAACCAGGTCAATACTGTGCTGATCCATGTCACTGAAGGCTGCGATCATCTCTCTGCTGGCCGGCCTGTAAAAAACGGGCGAGGCCGCCTCGTTGGTAAGCGGATAGATCTTGGTGACAACGTCGTCTTTGCCTCCGCCCAGAAATCCGCAAGCCTCATTCGGCATTCCCTGTAGGCATTCATTGATCATCTCGTCATAGATTGCCCTCGGAACCGTGAGTTTCATGGGTTTACCGAAACCTTGATCGAACCGGGCGGTCCGGCGGCCATCCTGCCTATCACGGCGACCGCGAGCGTGGCCCGTCGGCTCAATGCATCGAGCAGGTTTTGCAACTTATCTTCAACTACCGCAATCAATAGGCCTCCCGAAGTTTGGGCGTCAAACAAGATGGTTCTGTCAAGTTCATCGACTTGCGAATCGAATTCTACGTACTGTCCGAAATACTCCTCGTTGCGCCGGGTGCCGCCGGGAACCAGATCCCGCCCGGCAAGGTCGCGAACTCCTTCGAGCACGGGCACATTGTCGGACCACAATTCAGCCGAAAAGCCGCTGGAGCGAACAATAGCCTGAAGATGCCCCATAAGGCCAAAGCCGGTAACGTCGGTTGCTGCCCCCACGCCCACTTCTACCATCGCCTCGGCAGCTTCATTGTTCAAGGTAGCCATAACCCGAGTGGCCCGGGCGACCAACTTCTCATCGGCTTCGCCGCGCTTTAGAGCCGTCGAAACAATCCCGGTGCCCAGCGGCTTGGTCAACACTAGGCTCATACCGGGCTTCGCCGCTGACTGGCGAACGATTTTGTCCGGGTGGACGGTCCCGGTCACCGCCATGCCGTACTTAGGCTCGGGGTCGTCGACTGTGTGCCCACCGATAATCGAGGCGCCGCCTTCAGCCGCTTTGTCGGCCCCGCCTTCCAGGACCCGGGCCAAAATGTCAAGGTCAAGCGTCTCGCGAGGCCAGCCGACGAGGTTGAGCCCGACCAATGGTTTGCCGCCCATGGCGTACACATCGCTCAGCGCATTAGCAACGGCTATTGCACCCCAGTCGTAAGGGTCGTCGACAACCGGTGTGAAAAAGTCCACGGTTTGAACAAGGGCAACCTCGTCGCTAATGCGATAAACGGCGGCATCGTCGGGAACGTCGAGCCCCAAAAGCAAATTAGGGTCCGGAGCACCGGGCCTTTCACTTAAACGGCGCACGACCTGCGCCAGATCCGCCGGACCAAGTTTGCAAGCTCAGCCGGCGCCATGAGAATACTGAGTAAGCCGAATTGCCTCCATCGGTAATTTATATCTCGCCTGCCAACTTTCTATTGAAAATAGAACATCTACGAAGGGCTGGACGCCTCCAACAATGCTCATGGTTAGTGAGCACTCTTGGACCCGATCGCAAAGAATTCGAACCAAAGCGCACATCCCAATGAGCGTGCCGCTGGTGGACGCTTCTCCCCCACGCCTCTATCAACAGATATCGGGTCGGGCACGACACTTGCGGGAACTCGGTATGAGCTACCGAGCAATAGGCCAAGCCCTAGGTGTAACTTGCACCACAGCATGGAAGGCAGCAGCCTGGCCAGAATTCTCCAAGGAATGAGGCGGCGTACCATTGGCCGGTCCTCTCCCAGTTGACGTCTTCATTCTGCCACGCTTCTCGTTTCTCCCTTATTCCGCCTCGGGCACGAAAATTAGGCGATATGCAGACTGATTCATACAGGGATGGGAACCGCCTCCCCGACCAAGCGGCAAGCCTGGGGCCTGTAGCTGGCTCTCCTTATAAGAGTTTCCAGTAGCGCTCGAGTCGTCGAATTTCCTGCGCGAGCAGGTTGAGTTCGGGATGGGCCGACACTCCAGAAGCCGCCATAACGATGGTGATTTGATCCGGATCCCGTTCGATCTCGCCAACGGCTTCTGGAGTTAGGACCGATCTGATCGCTAGATATCGTGGATTTTCGTAAAGAAATTTCCTAATAGCTCCCAGATCCCTCGTCGCCCCTAGAGCATCGGACAGCAGGCTTTAGCATCTTGAATTAGTTTTCTTTGCGCCTTGACTCGTTCACGTCGCTTTTCGACCCCCCATCCGGACCAGGGAGTAACCACGCTTGCCACAGCCCCGGCCGCACCCCCGTGAGCGCCGCCGTCAAGATAGTTGAGAAGTCCACACCCATGGTGTAGACAGACTAGCAAGAGCTTAGGATCGCGGTGAAAAAGGCAAATGGCCTTCGAGCGCGTGAAGGCCATCAAGCCGCACCGTCTTTACGCAGAGGACCTGGTGGAGCAAAGGGAAAAGCTGGTCATGACTTTCAATATGTCGATGGCCCGCGAATTGGACGAAGCCGGCTGCCTGGAGGGGGCAGGGCCGTGTGGTCGATGTGGCCCGGCTACCTGGGGGATTCCTCCAGCGACAAGCTACACAAATTCCTCTCCGACCACTCGATCCCGCTGTCGATCCACCATGCGTCGGGTCACGCCTACGTCAAGGACCTAAAACGAATAGCCGCCGCGATTACGAAGGCAAGTTGGGCCTTAGCGGTTATGACCCTCGGGTAGTATTGCGGCGTGGCCATTCATGGGATTTCTTCCGAACAGGAAACGGCTCTCGAGCAGGCCCAAACGGGATCTCCATTCCGGATTGTAAGGAGCCTTTGGGAGCTGATTGAAACCGGAGAGCTTCTTGATCCGCGATGGCGAGAAATCTGGGCAAAACACCGAAGCCAAGCTGTTCGCAACGAAGCTGCCCCGTCAGAGGTGATCGAATCTATCGATGAAGCGATTTCCCGGATCGAGTCGGTTGATCGAGCGATCGATCAGCTTGTATTTGGAGACAACGACGGGATTTGTCTCCTTCTCGGGGCCGGAGCATCAGCACCCGCCCCCTCCTCAATCCCGACCGTCAATAGGCTGCTGCCCGAACTGTGGCGCCGAGGGCGAAAGCTTGGACGCGATGACATAGATCGGCTAGCTGAATGGTGCGACCAAAGAAAGGTCACCAACATAGAGGACCTTTTGACCGCAGCCTATCTAGCCAACTTCGCGGCTAAAAGTGGAACCATCTCAGGTCTTCTTAACTATTTCCTATTCCGGGAAGCCGATGTTGAAACTCCAATGACACTTCGGGGGCGGGCGGTGCCGAGTGCATCTCAAGTTGAAGCGGCATCAGTAGCACTCTTTCAAGAAACTCTTCAAGGACTATTTGGCTTGCTAACCGGCACAATGATCCCTGCTCCCCCTAACGACGGGCACAGCGCCGTCGTTGACTTCATTCGGCGACACCCGAAGGCAACCGTCATTACCACAAACTACGATGGCTGTATTGATGAGGCATTGTTGACGCAGGGGGTTAGTTATTCGACAAACCTCGATGAGGGGAAGACCTTGCCAGGGTCAATTGACTTGATAAAGATCCATGGATCCATAAACTGGACCTACTGTGACTCCTGCCACGACGTGCGGGAATTCGATCTGCTGAAGCTCAAGGAAGGATATGCGGAAGATACCATCAGCTATGCCGTGGTTGGTATCTGCCGCAATTGTGGGGGCCAGAGACGTCCACTCCTAATACCGCCGATGGGACTAAAGTTCGTGATGTTTCCTAACCTCATTCGCCTTTGGAATTTAGCCAGAGAGCGAATCGAGTCGGCTAGCCATCTTCTGATAGTCGGCTTCTCGTTCTCTGAAGCGGACTCCTACATTAATAAGGTCATTGAACGATCAATGTCATTTAATGCCAAACAAGTCATGATCGTATTTGACCCAGATGGAGCCTTGGTTCCCAGCCTCCGTCGCAGATTTAGCGCGCGAATCGAAGGATTCGACTCAGACAGAATATTGGCCGCCGTGGGATCCGCTCATGAATTACTCCCCAAAATCCTCGGGAGTTTGGGCTTGGCTTCGCAGGGTCCGCCTCACGAGTTATCGGGTTGATCAAGGGCGTTAACTGGATCTCCCATTCTGTTGAGTCTGAATCCAAGGCCTGAGTAACTTGCCTGCACTGCGGGCTTCGCGGATTTTTTCGGACTCAGCTCCGTTTTGCGCGGCAAGCGGACTGCTGGAAGATGAGACAATTAGGGAATTGGCTCGACAGTAGGAGGCAAAGTTGAATTCTGTAAGCTGTTCAAATTGCACTTTACCCCGTCCTTCGGAATTGGGTGCCTCCTATGAGCGACCACCTTGTCCATCGTGCGGTTCCACTCCGCTGAGCATTTCAGTTGTTGTCGCTGAGTCCATTGGCCCGATGATGGACTCGGTGGCAATTACCATGACACCGGCGGAACAAGGGCGGGGCTGGGAGCATCACTGGCAGCAAATCCAGCGTGAGCTCGAGATAATTAAGGCCCCACATCTCGAACAGCTGGGTGGGGAAACGATTCATGACGCAAGGCGGCGCCTTCTCGGTTTCTACGTTTTGTGCTACCACTTGAAGGACGAAATAAAGAGAAATCGCGCGGTTCCGGACGAGCGGAGTGTGGAAATGGCGATTACTCGTGATCCCAATTTGGCGCTTCTGGCCGATCTGGCTAACCTTGTGAAGCATGGAGAGTGCCGGATTCGAAGCGGAGCCATCCCGAAGATTGGCAGGGTGTCGGCTTCTTCATCAGGCGACGGGGGGTGGGCGTTGAATCTTGTAATTCATCACGGTCCTCAGGATATTGACGGCCTCATCGTTGCGGGGCTAGCTGTCCAAAGCTGGGAGCAATGGCTGACGAAGCAGGGGCTCCTACCCTCCTGAAGCCGGTTTCAAAAGCCAACTTAATTCGCCGTTTCATGCAAAGTGTGTCCACGCCGAAAAGATCCAAGAATTTCTTCGCGCGATTGAATTATCCTCTTTCCCTCAGGCGCGCTCGAAGCCGTGGGTTTTGAATTTTAGGGTTTGAGCGTTTTCTGTGACCGTGCGGACGGTTTCGTCAGAGGCCCCCTCCGGGATTTCGGCTTGGATTTCTAGTGTGATTTCGACGTCATGGCCCTGGCCTACGAGGTGCTGGACGATGCTCTCGGCTATCTCGCCGGCGTCGCGGCCAATTCGAACCGGATCAAGCTTCACGCTACCGTGAAAACGGCGGGGCCTGTTGTCGGCGGGTTTCCCGTCGGTTTCCGTTCCGAGGACTGAATCTCCCGCTTGCCTCGCCACGACGCCCGTACCGCCGGCGCTGCCAAAGACCCCGCCGTCCCCTCCAGGTCCGTCAGCCGGAGGAGCAGGCTTTTCCGTTTCAATCTGCGCGGCGGCTACCTCAGCCTTTACCAGAACGCTTTGGCTGTCGATCGCAACTGAAGATTGCTCGCCGACCTTAAGCCCCGCAAAACGTCCACTTGCCTCATCGAAGGCCTGCGCGTAAGCGAAGGTGTCCTTTTGCCAGGTCAATAGACCAATGCCATCGGACACGGCATTGGCAAGAACGGAGGAATCGCGGAGCCGCGGGAGGTACGGGTACTGCGCAAAGTCCTCCCACAACTGAGCGAGACCAACGTGGTCCCCCCGCCAAAGCCCCGGAACCCGGTCCAATTGCAGCCGGAGCGGCACACCGCCAAATCGGGTTATCAGACCGTCCTGCGATTTCAGCTTGTTTGCCGCCCTTACCGCAAGCGGATCGGGGCCCTGCAACCGCATCGTCTCCCAAACGAGGTCTGAATCGGGGTCCGGCATCGTTGGGCAAAGCAGCCATTGATAGGTCTCCAAAATCCGCTGGTCGACCACTCCGCTGGAATCCTTTCGCCGGTCTACGGCTTGCTTGCGCGAATGGTCGTCCAGGTTTAGCCCGGCGTCTTCCTCAATCGAGGCCCACGCAAGGTATTGCCGTACGGCCTGGTCGAGGTCGGCCAGCTTGTCCGCGTCGGCGGCTAGAAACACCAGCATGTTGCGATACCGCCGCGGCCAAGCGCCTCGCTGGCTCAGAAATTCGGCCGCGAGGCCGAGCGCGGGGCTATCCGCGGTCTTGGTTGAGTGGGTGTGCTCGGGGCTCAAAATAACCAGCCTGGCCTCAGCTGCGTCGGGCACATCTGAGGGCGTCGCCGGCGTCGCATGCACTCCTGCAAAGTCTCCCTTGGTGCGCGAGTCTCGGAGCAACCGGACGTTGATCTCTTCCGCTACCTCTTCCGGGCTTCGCTGGTCGGCTCGGTCCTTGGCGATGCTGGTCATCGACGGATTCACTGAGTACCAGTACCGAAGGCCATCCTCGTAAAGGTAGGTGGCGCGATCATTAAGACGCCTCAGGGCGTCCCCGAATGTCACGGTGCTCTCGCCCGGCAGGGCGCATCCCAGCCGGATTCTCCGGTCTTCGATTCCTCGCTGGCCGCCCCGCGATTTAGGCGCAGAACCCATGTAGATGGTCCGGGCTACCCTTCGGCAAGCCGAGTACCGGCCCAGGTTGGGATTGGCCCGATCCAACTGAAGGGGCAGTGAATTCGGCCCATCTACGTCGGATTCGATCACAGGCTTCCAGTTGTCCTCCAGGTACCGCGTTAGCTCGGGAAACACCCCCGCATCGTCGATGGGAATGCTCCCCGGCAAGATGAGCGGGCTCATGTCATTGCTTTCCCACAAGGCATGGATCACGGCCGCCATGAGCCGAAGCACGCCGCGGGTGCGCTGGAATCGCTCGAGAGAAGACCAGTCCTCATAGAGTCGATCGAACAGCTCCGGATGTATCGGGTATGCGCTTTTCATCCGCCGTTCATAGGCTGCTTCTTTGCACTCAGCCGGGAAATCCTGCGATTGAGACCGGTAGAAATCACCGAAAGACTTAGCGACCGCATCTCGTAGGGCGAAATTGGGTCCGGTCATGTCTTCGAACAAACGCCGGCGAACTATCTCGAAGCTCTCCTCCGTGGTGGCCGGGCGCCAGGGCGATTCCATCCGGCCGATCACGTTGCGCAGCCGCTCCAACGCTGCTCGCCCCCCCTCGCCGCCCACCTCGATGTCCGAGGCCCGCGGGCTGGCCCCGGAGCCGTCCCTGTCGGAAGCCGGAATGCTGACAACCACCAGCACTCCCTCGGTGGCCCGGGCTGCCTCGGTCAAGGCCTGAGCGAATGTGAAGTGCGCATCAAACGACCCCCCCACCAACTGATCCTTGCCGTAGAGCTGCCGCGCGTAGGCGACCCATTCGTCGATCAGCACCAGGCATGGTCCGTAGCGCCTGAACAGTTCGGTCAGGGCCCCGCCGGGATTAGTGGTGGTTGCATCCGCCTGGGCGACTAGGGCGAAGCCCTCTGCCCCGCCCAGCTGCCAGGCAAGCTCTCCCCACAGGGTGCGAATCTCAGTTCCGTCGGGCTTAACGTGGGCCTGGCCCGGCGACAGGTTGGTACCCACCAGCACCGCTCGGTTTGTCTTGGGAATCTCGGAAACCTTTGCCTCGGCCAACACGGAGTCGATCCCCGGCAACTCCGACGCTTTCGCCCCTGAGAAGAGGTGATAAAGGCCGAGCAGGGCATGGGTCTTTCCGCCGCCAAAGTTGGTTTGAAGCTGCACGACCGGCGCCGCCACTTGCTTGGACACCCGGCGCACTGCTTCGACCAGCAACTGCTTTAACCCATCGGTGAGAAATGTGCGGCGGAAGAATTCGGCAGGGTCGCGGTACTCGTCCGAGCCCTCCCCTCGCAAGACCTGGGCAAGATCGGCCGCAAATTCCGCCTGGCTGTACCGACCGGAGCAGACGTCTTCATGAGGGGTTATCACTTCCCGCCACGGCTTTAGGCCGGCTACGATCTGTCCCTCGGGGCCGGCCGTCGGCGCCTTCTTCTTCTGGGAACGGGCCTGCTCGTCGAAGCGAACCCTTAACAATTCGTTCTTTGCCCGTTCCACCTCCGCCGCCTGATCGCCCGCCGAGACGGCCAAAAGGAGACGATGGACACTGTCGAGGGCGCGGTAGGTGTCGTCGGATGTGAAGTTTTCCTGATGGGCCCACGCGTTGCGGGCAGTCCGCAGCTCGCTCACCAAAGAACGCTCCGCCTGACCGAGAATCTTGCCGAAGGTCGAGTGCCACAGGTCCCACATCACCTTCAGCAAGAACGAGATGTCGTTCGGTGAAAACTTACGCGGCGCCAGGCCCCTTTGCTTGTCCTGCGCAGCAGACTCCGCCGCGTACTTGTCGGCCCAATCCGGCCCCCCCAGTACAGCGCACTCCCGGTCGACGAAGGGGGCAAGCCCCCGGCTGAGAGCCTCGAGAGCGTCACCGACCCGCTGATAGTTCGTCTTGGCCACGGCTAAACCTTAAAGGCAGTTTGATCCGGCCGTTGCTGGCCGGCTTGGCGGACGATCTCGGGCCAGGCCACCACAAGATCGTTGTAGCCGATGGCCTCCTGCGACCAGTTGTTGCGTTCGCAGATCGTATAAAGGCGGTAGGCCAGATCTTTGGCGGATTCCCCAACCGACCCTA
>JBPCIX010000040.1:0-34761 GCA_051005875.1 Actinomycetota bacterium
CAGCTCCTGGGGGCGATGAGCCCTTCGCCTGTTCTTCGGCTAGGACTCTTTGGTAAGCCGCTTCGGGTTCCTCACCCGACACAGCGGCTGCAGCGGGCGCGGGGGCCTCGGCAGGCGCAGGGGCCTAGGCAGGCGCAGGGGCCTCGGCCGGCGCAGGGGCAGAGGCTTCTGGGACCTGTGCAGGGGGCGGAGCATCTGCGGGTGGGGTCGCCTCTTGAGGTGCGACTGCCTCGCCGGAAGGCGCGCTCGCGGCTTTTTGGGCCTTCATTCGTGCCGACTTGGCCCGGCCCTCAGCTACTGGGGGTGATGAGCCCTTGGCTTGTTCCTCAGCGAGTACTCGCTGATAAGCCTCTTCCGGGGTTTCAGGCATTTGTCTTCAAGGGGGTTAGCTGGCTCTTCGAACGGCCCGGGTTAGGAGGGGCCAACAAACCCCCCTGAACCCCCCCGTTGTCTTTAGAGGGGCCCAGAGATACCACCGTCTTTCCGAACTCGCCAAAAGTGAACGGCCATCATCAGCAATATAACGAAAGGCAGGGCCAGTACGTGCAACGTGTACCAGCGGATCAGGGTCTGGGCGCCGATCTGGACTCCGCCGAGCAAGACGAACGAGACTTCCTTACCTACCAGGGGCGACTCGTATGCCATCTGAGTTCCAACCGTGACGGCCCAAATGGCCAGCTGATCCCAGGGCAGCAGGTACCCGGTGAAGGCCAGCAGGAGTGTTACGAGCAGCATGCTGACGCCCAGAATCCAGTTGAACTCCCGCGGGGGCTTGTAAGAGCCCGTATAGAAAACCCTGGCCATGTGCAAAAAGACGGTGACAACCATTAGGTGAGCGCTCCACCTGTGGAGATTTCTAACTAACTGCCCAAATGCGACGGAAGTGTGCAGGGCCCCCATGTCGGAATACACGACTTCCGTAGAAGGCCGGTAGAAGAACATCAAAAAGATTCCTGTGACGGTTAGGAAGATAAACAAGAAAAAAGATAAGCCGCCGAGGCAAAGGGTGTAGGAAAGTTTGATTCCGTGCCGCTTCACCTTCACCGGGTGCAGGTGGTACAGCACCGAGTTCATAACTACATAGGCTCGGTTTCGAGGGGAATCCTGATAGCCCTTTTGGAACACCGATCCCGGGCGGAAAACCGCTTTCCAGAATTGGCCCTCGCGAAGTTTGTCCCAACCTGCCTGAGCCAGGTGGCCGGGCTTAGGAATTTCCGAGAGTCGCTCTCGCCATTTTGCCAATTAACGGTCCCTCCGAACCTTCATTTAAGTGCCCCCCGCCGGGGCGGCAACCTTGCCCATGGCCCGTGCGCCCTTGCCGCCGTCGAGCCGCCCGATGGTCAATGCTCCGGTTGGGCAGCGCTCCACGCACAACAAGCACCGCGTGCAGGCATCGTCGTCGATTATGAAAAGAATGTCTTGCCCCTTCATGTCCCGTGCGATTTCTTCAGATCCGGACTCAGAGACAATATCCGGATCGAGCATGAAAATGCAGTACCAGGGGCAAATGTCCACGCAGCCTTCGCAAAGGATGCATAACTCGGGGATCATCCCGATGTACCGTGGGGGCTTACGGATGGACTTCAGCCAAGCAGGTTCGATGTCCTCAGTGACGTAGTCGGTCCTTAGCCGGGGCTTCTCGATGTCATTTTTTTTGCTGAAAGGATCGCGGGGAGTGTTCATTTACCGGGCAGGTATCCCTTAACGCTGGGCGCCCCTTGCTGGCCGGACCGGCGGCGGCGCTTCTCCATGATTTTGTAAGTCATGACCAGGGGTATGGCAAAGGCGGTCGACTGGTACCCCATCGATATTGCGTCGTGAATTCTGACGAGGGTGTAGGGGTCGCGAAACTCGTATCCGGTCTTGTCCTTGATGAAAACCGCAATTGCATCGCTTTGGTTGGACCAAATATAGCGAAATATCGAGGGAATGAAGCCCAATGCAACGATAAGGGCCGCCGTGATGAGCGTAGCCAAGATAATGGCCCGCACCCAAGTCATTTCCCGCTCTTGCATTGCCTTTTTAAGCATGTGGCCGGATTATAGCGGAAGGTCCCGAGCGCGTTCGGCTTGTAGTTTCGTTATCTTTTCTTCGAGGCGTCGTTGCCTACGCGTGATTGAGAATAAGTACAGACTTATGCCAATCCAAACCAAGGCAAACGCCGCCCCCAGGTAAACCAATTTGGTTTTCTCGATGGCCTCGGCGCTTCGAGCAAGAAGAATCGAATTCAAGCCGACTCCAGCAGATCGAATTCACGCTGCATGTCGCCCAACCGACTTCGGATTACCAGCAGCGCCGCGTAAAGCGACGTAAACACGGCGACCATGAACAGCATTGTAATGAGCATCTCGGGTGGAAGGTGGGCGCCGGCCTCAGGGTCTACCACCACGGGCCCTGGGTGCTGCCCGCGCCACCATTTGACTGAGAAGTGAACGAGCGGAATCGCAGCGAAGCCCGTAATGCCGATAACAGCGGCAATCCTGGCGCCCCTAGTTTCGTCGATTGCCGTGGAGCGAAAGCTCAAATAGCCTAAATAAATGAGAAAAAGGACCAGCGTTAGGGTTAGCCTGGCCTCCCAGCGCCAGTAGGTTCCCCACACAGATTTTCCCCACACCATCCCGGTCAGCAGGGTAATGCCGGTGAAGACGACTCCGACTTCGGCGCTTGAATGAGCCAGGTTGTCCCACCTGGGGGAACTGGTTTTCAAATAGGCGATGGAGGCCAATAGCACCACGGTGAAAGCAAGGTAAGCCACCCAGGCTGATGGGACATGGATGTAGAAGATCCTTTGAACCGTGCCTTGAAAACAGACCCGGTTGATGATCTGGCTGCAGTCGGTGGGCACCCAAATGAAGATGCCGGCCAGCCCGGCGAGCATGCCGGCCAACCCTAACGGCAGAAGCTTTTTCATGAGCGCTATTCCTGGATGACGAATTCGAAAGTGACAGCGCCTATCGTAACGAAGATCAGGTCGTATACGAGCAGAAGGCCCAGCCATCTTGTTTGATCACCCAGGCCGCCCGAGGTCAAGAGCACCGAAGTTAGCCGGGATGCTCCCAGCAGCAAAGGCAACACGACGGGGAACGTCAAGAGTGGAAGCATCAGTGACCGGGTCCGCGCATACTGCGAGGCCGCAGCAAATAGTGAGCCGACCGCGGCGAGTCCGATATTTGCAGCCATTGCGACCGCCACTATTTCGGGGAACAAAAGTCCCGGGCGGACATCGAGCAGCAAGATAAATATGGGGACAAGTGCAGCCTCGAGCAGGGTCAAGAATGCAAGATTGGCCATCGTCTTTCCCGCGTAGAGAATGGCAGGGTCGACCGGGGCCATGACCAAGCCCTCGATTCTCGACCCATCGTGATCTGCGGAGGCGCTGCGGCCGAAGCCGATTACGCCCGCGAACAGGAGGCTGATCCAAAGAATTGACCCTGCCACTTCGCGCGCTCCGATGGCGCCGGCTCTGGCCTCGGGGACGGCCGCCCTTCCGGCCCCCGGGGGCAAGGTAAAGCTGAACAAGAACACCAGCGCCAGAGCAAAAAGGATCATGGTCGGGGCGATCTCTTTAGCCCGGGAGTCCGACTTCAAGTCCTTAACGACAATTGCAGTCATCTGGCGCAGGCCTGCGCCGACTGAGCGGCGAGAATCCGAGGCAATCATGACTCCACCAACCTTCCACCTTCAAGAACGATGTTCCTGTTGGTTGAGGCTCGTCCGCGCGCTTGATCGTGGGTCACCAGCACAACGGTGCGCCCCGGTTTGATAATCAGCTGCTCGGCCAAGTCGGAGGTTGCGGCGTCCAGACTTGCAAACGGCTCGTCGAGCAGCAGATATTCGGGATCGTGGAGCAGGGCTCGGCCCAGCGCAACCCGCTGACGCTCTCCCTGAGAAAGCTCGTTCACCATTACGTCGCGTTTTGCGGCCATTCCCACTGATGCAAGCATTGAGCCCGCCCGAGAACGGTCTATCCGGTAGAGATCCGCAAAGAATTCCAGGTTCTCAATGGCGGAAAGGTAGCCGTAAAGATGGGGGTCATGACCCAGGTATCCGATTTCAGACTTCTTGTCGCGAGGGTCCGCGCCGCCTATTTTTAGTGCACCGGATGTCGGCCGTAGTAGTCCCGCGATGATCTTTAGAAGGGTGGATTTCCCTGCCCCGTTGGCCCCAAAAATCGCGAGGGATTCTCCTGCGCCGATTTCAAGATCTATGGACTGAAGAGCCTTCACCTTGCCGAGTCTCTTCGAAACAGAAGTGATCGAAATCAATTGGCGCCGGCAGTCTCACTTAGCTCAGCAAGTTTAGACTTCAATTTCTCGCGGCGCGAATGGTAGGGGGCTTCCGACAGGGCGCCGGAGTCAAATTCTTCGTCCAGCAGCGCGATCTGAGTAATCAATTGCTCCCGGTCGTTAATGTGGCCGGAAGGTTCAATTCGGGCGGGCGCTCCTTTCCTGCGGCGGGCGAGCATGAAGGCGATCACCCCGAGGACGGTTGTTACCGTCACCGTCGATCCAAAGCCAAGCCAAATCTTTGGGGACTTTTGCTCCTCAAACCCCACGTCGGCCGTCAAGACGCTGCCGGCGGTAAAGGGCCCGGCCCGAAAGCGCCGGTACTCCACGGCCCCCAGTTTCTTGCGAGCGGCCAGGTCGAATCCAGGAGCGGACACCAAATCCAGACCGGGACCGACAAGCAAATCGATATTGCGGGTGGGATAGTCAACTTGCCGTCTAAGAGCCCACCCAAGGCGCGACGTCTTAATCCTGTAAATAAACGAGATCAGAGTTTCTCCCGGCGCCAGCGGGCTGGTTGTGAAAATGCCCTGAGGGCCCTGGGACATGCCGTCCGGGTTCGTATCATCCGAAGGCGCCACGTCGAACGCCGATTCCGGCACCGGGAGCTTAACGACAACCCCCTCAGCGCCGGGGAAAGCCTCCGCCGAACCGTTGTGGACACGCAAAATCTGAAGCACTTCGATGTCGCCCTCGCGTCCATTCAGCAGCGTCATCGTGTCGAGCAAAATCGATACTTTGGTCTCATCCGCGGTCGCACTTGGCGGCGCCGGGTGACCCGCGCCGTGAGCGGATGAGGGAACAAGCCCGGCTATCATTACTGCGGCTGCGGAAAGCCACCGCAATTTTGGAATCATGTTTTTAGGCGCCTCTAGTGGCGCCGGAGGCGCTCGCGGGCCGCCGAGATCTCAGCTTCCAGGGCATCCACCGGGGCCGAATCGTCGATTTGCTGAAGGATTTGCATTGCCTCGTCTTCGAGTTGACGGCGCATAACCAGATAGTCAGATTTCGCGACCTTGTCCATCTTCTGGTCGAATTCAAGATCAATTATTGAACGGTAGATCGCTTCCTTTGACTCCAGTAAATCGTTGGCTTGATCGTTAAAAAGCGAGCCGGGTCCGGCGCCGCGGCGAAGGAAAGGGGCCATCACCCAAAAGGCGATTCCCAAAACGACGAGAGTCGAAAAAAGTACGGGGATCACTCGGTTCCTTTAGCGAATTCGCTTAGGTCCTTGAGCATTCGTGACCGGGCGGGACTATCGGGGCTGTCAGAAATGACCGGTTCGGCCGAGGGACGCGCGACCTTGCCCCGCGCGACCTTACCCCTGGCGGCCAAAGCAAACAATAACGCGGCCAGACCCGCAAGCAAGACCATCGCTGGAATCAACCACGAAATCGCGCTCGGGGGCCTGGCCAGAACCGATTCGCCGTAATCGGCCACCAACCAGGAATCAATCTCCTGATTAGTAGCGCCCGCCGCGATTCGCTTATCTATTTTCTGGCGCAGCTCGGTCGCCTGGCTTGATGGACATTCATCCAAGGTCAAACCGGGGCAAAACGGCGACATCACCCGCCGCCCTACTTGGTCGGAAGTTGGGACTGCATCTGGATTTTGTTTTGAGGCTGAAACCAACATAGCAAGAATGAGCCCTGCAAAGGCAAGGCCGGCAGAGGCGACAAGCAGGCTGGCTCGCCGTGGCGATTTCACCGAAGTGCGGGCTCTTTTGCTTCTAAGGCCGGCTCTTGTTTTGGCTTGTCGCGCGAGACGGGCTTCGGCTGAGAGACCGGCGACTCTGGGGGTCTGCCCGAAAGGATGATTATCATCCCGGCCGCCATCACCGCCCCGCCAATCCAAATCCAGGCCACGAGGGGATTGATCCAGGCCCTCATTGTGACGGTCTTGGAGCGGTCCATTTCGGTAAGCACCAAGTACAGGTCCTGGGAAAGAGTCGACCTCAGGCCGATTTCTGACTGGGGCTGGCGCTGGGCAATATGAAAGTTGCGCTGAGGCTTGAGAGTTGCCACCGGCCCGGATGAATCGCTGATTTTCATGACCGCCATATTCACCATTTTTTCGGGCGTTCGGTATGAGCGCGCCGATTCATACTTCACGGAAAAAGATCCGATCTTGAAGGATTGGCCGGGCGTCATCACTCCCGCCCAACTCTGCCTGAAGGCGGTGCCGGAAAGACCCACGAAGATGAGTACCACTCCCAGGTGTACAACGTAGCCCCCATACCGCCGGCGGTTGCGGCCGACAACCCTGATCAGGCCCCTTAGCCATCCGAAGGGGCCCGGCCCCCGGTGGGCCCGGGCGCCGCGGGCGAATTCACTGAGGGTTGCAGTGGCGACGAAGGCCGAAAGCCCCAGCGCAAACAATGCGCCGGGCGATCTGACTCCGCGGGCGGCAAGCGAGGCGATGACCGCAGCGCCCACCGTGATCGGCCCAGCGAACTGGCGCCGCAGGCTAAGGCTGGTGGCTTTGCGCCAGGCGACCAGAGGCCCAATGCCGGTTAAGGCCAAAAGCGCGATCCCCATAGGCGTTACAACGGTGTTGAAAAACGGGGGGCCCACCGAAATCTTTTTGCCCGACACAGCTTCGACCAGTACCGGATAGAGCGTTCCCCAGAGCACGGTGAAAGCGATCGTCACAAAGAAGAGATTGTTGAATAGGAACATGGCCTCGCGGCTGAGGATCGAGTCCAGATGGCGTTTCGACCGGAGCTTTTCGAACCTCCAACCCAAAAGGCCAAAGGCGGCTACCAGCAGCACCCCCAGAAACGGCAGGAAGTACTTCCCCACAGCCGATTCGCTAAAGGTGTGGACAGAGGTAACCAGGCCCGAGCGGGTGAGAAAAGTTCCGAAGATCGCCAGGCAGTATGTGGTTAATACGAGGGCTACGTTCCAGATCTTCAACATCCCGCGCCGTTCCTGAATCATTACGGAATGCAAAAAGGCGGTGCCGGTCAGCCAGGGAAGAAGGCTCGAGTTCTCAACCGGGTCCCAAGCCCAGTAGCCGCCCCACCCGAGTTCCATATAGGCCCAGGCCGACCCCAGCAAGACTCCCAGAGTCAGAAAGGACCAGGCTAAGACCGTCCAGCGGCGGGTCGAAGTGAACCATCGAACATCCAGGCGTCCGGTTATCAGTGACGCCATGGCGAACGCGAAAGGGACGGCAAAGCCGGTAAGTCCGAGGTAAAGCAGCACCGGATGAATCGCCATAAATGGGGATTGCAGTAGCGGGTTCAGGCCGGCGCCATCTAATGGTACCGGCGAGGCGGCCTGGAAGGGGTTCGCCCCGAATGCGAGCAAGCCGATGAAAAAGGCAATGATCAAGCCGAATACAGCGGTTGCCGGCGGCGTAAGATCCGGGCGCCTTTTTGTCTGAACCAGAACGGCAGTCAGGGCGTAGGCCGATGTGATGGCCGTCCAAAAAAGCAATGATCCCTCCATGCCTGCCCACAGCGCGGTGAGAGTGAAGCTTCTCGGGGTCGAGCGGCTTGTGTACGCCGCAACGTAGGCAAGCGAGAAGTCTCGATTGGCCAGCGCGTACAAAAGCAGGCCCGTCGAAACAATCACCAAGCCGGCTGCCGCCACCAGCGCCCTTTGCCCTGACGCCGTCCATTTAGCGTTTCGCCGCGCGGTCCCCAGAGCCGAGGCCACTCCCGCCCAAACTGCTGCCCCCAGGGCGACTAAAAGTAAAAGGCGGCCCGTCGAATCGATAGTCAAGCTGAAAGGCGGGCCTTGAATTTTGAAGGACACTTGGTCAAGACCGAAGAGGCCGAAAAAACGCCTCTGGGGGTCATGGCGCCTTCGGCCACCACTTCTACTCCCATTCCAAAAGTGTCCGGTAAAACGTCCTCAGTGGTTATTGGAATGGCCGATTTCCCATCGGTGACCGAGAAGTCGGTTACGGCGGCCCGGCGCGTGACCGAACCCGGAACGACCTTGCCAGCGACTCTGATCCTCTCGGTGGGAGACGGGGGACTGGCGGCTAATTCGGCGGGAGTCTTGTAATAAGCGGTCGTGCCGGCCAGCGACCAAACAATCAGCCCGCCTATCGAGGCGACAACGATTCCCGCGGCCACGAGGAATCTGGCCCGTCCACTGGTTTGCACGCCGGAATTATCTCACGGCTCGGTCCGTCTCCATTCTTGGTGTGCCGTCTGCGGACTAGCATGAGCACCGAGAGCGTCCAGGCGCCCCGAGTGCAAGGCGCGAGGAGGGGGCATACCGGGCCGTATGTACCCGACGAGCAACACGGCAATCGGGGATGACTGGGCGTTCGAATGCCAGGTTATTTCGCAGACGGCACACCACTGATCGATTCAAGCTCCATGCCGGCCGTTTCGGGCAGCTTCAGAAGCAATATCGCTGCGGGGATGTAAAGCAACGCGGCTAATGTCACCGCGTTTCCGAGGTTCCCCGCTGCCGGAAAGCCGGGAAATCGAAGAGCGAAACTTCTGTCCGCTACCTGGCCGATGACAAACGGTCCGGTAATTGCGCCGAGCGTGCCGAAAATTGATCGAGCGAAGGCTACGGCGGTTGCCCGTATTTCGGTGGGGAAAAGCTCAGAGGCAAGGGCGTTTAATACCGGAGAAGAGCCGATTCCGAAGAACACCGCGATCGCGAGGAACGGAAACATGATCCCGGGGCGATCGATGCGAAAGACCGCGATAGTGAACACCAGCGCCCCTATTAAGAATGCCGCCCCGGTGTGGCGACGCCCAAAGCGATCCTGGAGTCGTCCAGCGGCAACCGCGCCGACGACCCCCAGCGGATAGGCCGCCGCCAGAATCAGCGTGACCGTTCCATCCGAAAAATTCCGTTGAACTTGGGCGTAGTAGGGCCACCAGGTCGCCGCGCCCAAGAGCGCGAAATGCGACAGGAAATAAACGGCGGAGACCCGCATGAGGATCCGACGGTCGGCAAGGGCAATTGCTTGCCTCATGGTCTGGCGGCCGGACCCTGTGCGATTTGCCTTTGAATGTTGCCATCGTTCGGTTTCTCGAAGCTTTAGCCGAAGCACGGCCACAATAAGCAGGGGGGCGAGCCCCACCAGATACAAGGCCCGCCAACCGAGAGCAGTGTTCCGTAAAACAAGGTGGAGTACCGCAGCAACCGGCAACCCGAACGCTCCCAGAGCCGCCAGCGTTCCCATCGCCCGGCCCCGCCGCGCTGCCGGAAATTCTTCGGCCACCATGGTTATTGCGGTCGCGTACTCCGCAATCAGAAAGGTCCTGGCGAGAAACTGGGCCAAGACGAACCAGCCAAGCGTTGGGGCGGCAGCCGTGAGCCCGGTGAAAAGCGCATACATCAAGGTGGTGCCTATCAACAGGGGCCGCCGGCCGATTCGGTCGCCGAGGCTAGTCACGGCCATTGCTCCAAAGGAGCCGAGCCCAATAATGAAGATCGGCCCGGTAAGCCGCCCTGTTTCAGCTAAAGAGACATTAAAGGCCTCAGCGAGGTCGCGCAGAACAACTGCGTTGATTCCCGAATCGTAGCCCTCGAAAAAGGTGGCCGTGCCCAGCAAGACCAGCAAGAGCCGGAGGTACGAGTCGTCCGGGTTGTGGATTTCGCCGGGCTGAGGAGAGCTAACGGGACCTTATCTTCTTCAGGCGCATTTTGATCCGCACCAACAACCGCTTTGCCCAGGGGAACTCCCATGACAACACGGTCAAACCGAGAAGAACCGGGGGAATTGTGAATGGACCGGGAAGGGGAAGCAGGATCGCCCCGATGATTAACAGGCCCCCGCCCACCACCCCAAGGACGATTCGGCGGGCTTGCCGCACCGCGACAGTCTTGGGCAGTTGTTGGGTCGTGTTGCCCGGAAGGTTTTGTGTGTCGTCGATCCCCATCACTCAAGAATGCCACGTCGCAGAACTAAAGGTAGGATTGGCCCCGCAATGACCGACGAAAATTTGGACACCCCCCGCAGAGGCCCTTCGCCGGGCCGGAATCTTGGCATGGAACTCGTGCGCGTAACCGAGGCAGCGGCCCTGGCTGCCGGCCGTTGGGTGGGCCGTGGTGAGAAGGAAGAAGCCGACAAAGCCGCCGTTGATGCCATGCGATTAATGATTTCGACAGTAACCATGGACGGCGTTGTGGTCATAGGCGAGGGCGAAAAAGACGAGGCGCCAATGCTCTACAACGGCGAGCGCGTAGGCGTGGGGCAGCCTCCTGAAGTCGACGTGGCGGTCGACCCAATCGACGGCACAACACTCACCTCCAGGGGACAATCCGGGGCTCTTTCGGTAATGGCCGTCGCCGAAAAGGGCTCGATGTTTGACCCGGGCCCATGTTTCTACATGGACAAGATCGCGACCGGCCCCGAGGCCGCCGGGCAGATTGAACTCGAGGCGCCAATAGCCGAAAACCTAAAGCGCATAGCCAAAGCAAAGGGCCTTGAAGTCGCAGACGTAACGGTAATAATTTTGGACCGCCCACGTCATGATCAGCACGTTAAAGAGATTCGCGAAGCCGGGGCTCGTATCCGGTTTATCGTCGACGGCGACGTGGCAGCGGCTATAACCGCCGCCAAAGAGGGAACCGGAGTCGACATGCTGATCGGAATAGGCGGAACCCCCGAAGGAGTTATCACTGCGGCTGCTCTGAAGTGTTTGGGCGGAGAAATTCAAGGGCGGCTTCATCCAAGAAGCGATGAAGAGCGCCAGAACACGATCGACGCGGGTTATGACCTCACTCAGATTTACACGACCAATGATCTGGTGACCGGCGACTCCCACTTTGCGGCCACCGGCATTACCGACGGCGAACTGTTAAAGGGCGTTCGATACCATTCTGAAGGGGCAAGCACCACGTCCATCGAGATGCGGTCGCGCACCCAAACCATTCGCATCATCACGGCCGACCATCACTGGGACAAGCTGGTCCAGTTCGACGCTACCTAACCGAGAGTCTCTCGCGGGCAAGACCCTTTTAGTAGATTCATCCAGCCTTATATATAGGGCTTTTTTCTCCACTCCCGTCACAGTCAAAGCCCCCGACGGAAGGCAAGTAAACGCCGCCCACGGATTCATAAACATGCTGGCGCGCCTGATCCAAGATCGGAAGCCCAAATTTCTCGCATGTTGTTCTGACGAAGACTGGCGGCCTGCTTGGCGGGTAAAACTGATTGCAAGCTACAAAACCCATCGACTCAATCTCCCGGCGAATCCTGAGCTGGACCACCAAATTCCATTGGTCTTCGATCTGCTGACCAAGTGCGGCCTCGCGGTTGTCGGCAAGCCCGAGTACGAAGCCGAAGACGTCATCGGCGCCATCGCGCCAAAGTGCGAGGGTGACGTAGAGATCGTCTCGGGAGACAGAGATTTATTTCAACTGGTTCGCGATGGCAAGGTGGTCGTCTTGTATCCGAAAAGGGGAGTCTCGGACCTGGTCTCGGTGGATGAGAAATACATCGAAGAAAAATACGGGATTCCCGGCCAGGCCTACGGCGACTTCGCAATTTTGCGCGGCGACGCATCAGATGGCTTGCCGGGTGTAGCGGGAATCGGCGAAAAGACTGCATCACAATTCATTGCGAAGTACGGGAGCTTGGAGAAAGTCATCGAGGCGGCGGTCACGTCGGATATAGGAGGTCCACTGGCGAAAGTCCGTTCGTCGATCGACTACCTGGATCGTGCGGCGCAAGTGGTGCTGATATCTCCAGATGTAGAAGTACCCGACACGGACCTTAGATTGCCTTCCAATGGACCGAACCCCAGCGTTTTTGCCGAGGCCGATAGACACGGGCTGGCAAACGCGATCTCACGCCTGGCCGAAGCGATCCGACGTCTCCAAAAGCAAGCCTAAAGGTAGGGCTTCAGCAAGCTCTCAAGCTGCCGTCGGTGGTCCGAGGTTTCGAAGTCGTTCAATGGGTGTGAAGCCATCAAGTGCTCTTGAATCTTCCCCGCCCTTCTCAGGTAAACGGCAGGATGGATGTCGCCGTGATCGTCGCTCTCTACGGTAATGGACACAGAATCGGGTCCGGACGAATCAACGAAGTGCGCCAGGGGGACTATCCCATTATCGGTGATCGTGCCTTCCCCGAAAGAAATCTGACGCGCAAGGTACGACTGCTGATTCCACAACTCCGGGGCAGTCGTAGCCTCCGTCAGTAGATACGGGATCACCCGGCTTGGCTCAACCTGCGACCCGGCCCCTTCGACGCCAAAATGATTCGCGGCGATGCGATCGGCCATCAGCCTCGCGTTGTAGCGAAAGCCGTGGACCGCAGCGGAGTTGCCCGTGAGCCCGTATTTTCTGAGCCCCGCGGACGCCTGGGTTGTTGAGCCTGCGAAGTAGATTCCGGGGACCGAGGCGCTTTCCCAGTAATGAGTCAGCGCCGGCAGACGTCCCTGATTGAAAAGAGCCACGCCCAGCTTCGAAAGGTCCTGCAAGGGAGTGCAGAATCCAGTTGTCGCCACCACCTCGTCGGCGTCGAAGACCATGCTGCCGGCCAACGTTGTACCGCTGGTGTGAATTCGAAAGCCGTTTTCGCCTCTTTCTATCTGGTCGATGCTGGCATCAACCAGCAAGTTCCCTCCGCCGAGTACGTGATCTTCATAGGGCTGCAAGTATCGTGCCCGGGCACCCGCCAACGACCGTTCGATGACCGAGACTTTCGCCGGGCGGGGAGACGCAAGAACAATGCGACGGGCTACCGGCAACAAGGCATCGGCAACTTCAAACCCGGAGTTTCTTTTTCCAATGATGAAGACGTCGCGGTTGCGATAGGCGGCCTGCGGCTTGGCGTCAACATAATGGGGAACCAGCTCAATTCCGGGGACCGCAGGCTTCCAGGCCTGGGTAGTGCCCACCGCGAAAACCAGCACCCGGCATCGATATTCGCCGTCGGTTGTCCCAAGTACAAAGCCATCCTCGGATTTTTGCGTGGACTCCCACCGGCAGCCATGTCTGATTTGCAAGTTCCCTCGCTCGGCGAAGGCGCACAGCCCTCGCTGCATCTCAGAGCGCGAGGGGAAGTAGCTGGTGCCGTCCATGAACTCGGCCACAGTGCCGCGGCTGCCGGGCTCGTCGGCCAGAAGGCTGTTCCAGTCGTACCACTCATAAGCACGGCTGCCGTGCTCGGCAGGAGCGAAAGGTTTGGTCCAGCTGATCAGTCGCTGGAAAAGGGGAAATTTTCGGAACATGCCCCCGGGGGCGTCATCGGCGGAAATAACAGCATGCTTGATGCCCAGGCGGCCGAGCGAATATGAAGTCTGGAGCCCTCCCGGGCCGCTGCCCACAACGACAACCTGGTATCGGCCGGGGGGGAAGGGCTTTTCTAGTGCCGTCACGGCACTACCGCCAACGAAGGCTGTTGCGCAATCTCGCGGCTTCGGCCTGCAATAAGCGAAACATCACTTGTGGGTGTGACTCCAGGAACTCCTGCATCATCGGGCCGGGCAGGACGAGGCACCTGAGCGGGCCAAGAGCTGCAACATTGGCAGTAGGCGGCTCGCCCAGAAGAATAGAAATTTCGCCGAAAAAGTCGCCCCTGCCCAGCTTGGCCACATGCTGACCGTCGGCTTCAACAGTGGCCTCTCCTTCGACGATCACATAAAAGCCCGATCCGGTAAGGCCCTGGCGGAGAATCCGCTGGCCCTCGCCGAACCACTCTTCTTCTAGAGTATGAGCGGCCCCCTCAAGCTGGGGCCGCGAAAGATCGCCAAAAAGCTTTAGGCTCCCAAGCACCTCAACAACATCCAAATCCGCGGGTGTTTGCATAAGTCTGACCAGCATATGCTGAATGCCACCCAATCTTCGCCTGGATGGTGGCGAGATTTCTTAAAATTACGTGCCCACATGTGCTGCGAGGGCTAACCTATAGTTCGAAGACGATCTCGGCAGCCCCTGCCGCATTGGCGCTTCTTTCTGGTCGGGGAATTGCCAAACCTGGTTCAACCTCCAGGTCCCGTTGGTAGGATTCGCTCTTCGTGAACGCCCCCGGCCCCGATCCTGGTGGGCTTGCCGCTGATTGCGGAGTCGCTGCAAGAGCTTCACCGGCCAAGGCTGTCGCTGCCAAGGCCGTTAAAGGGCCAGTTTCGGCAGCAATTTCGGTCGGCAACCAGGGGGCTGCAGAGCCGGCATTCAGGCTGATAACCGGAACCTCTGGAGCCGGAGGTGCAACCGGTTCAGCGGGTATTGCCGTTGGATCTGGAGTGGGAGAGGCCGGGGCCGGAACACCCGGCGCGGGGGCCTTCGGCTTGCCTAAGAGTTTAGGCACGAGCGGAGTTATCGGTATGGGGACAAAGCGCATGAACACTACCGTTGCGTAGGTAACGCCGTCGGCAGACTGCGACGTGGCAACTCCCGAATAATTGAAGTCCGAGCGTAGGATGGTTTCACGGTGGGGAGGCGAGTCCATAAATGCCGTCCACATAGAATCGCATTCCAATCCGAATACCACGTCCTCGCCGTATGCTCGCCAGCCAGCGGGCAAGGTCTGCAGCACATTCGGACCCGTGTGATACATCGTCCCGGTGGCAGCCATTTCTGCGGAATGCTGCTGGGCGATTGTGGCAAGGGCCGGGTGCTCGGTCACGGTGGCCACGCCGTGCTCGGCCCTCAACAACTTAACCCTGTCCTCGAGGCAATCTCTGACGGGGTCTGGGGGTCGTTGAGCGGTCTGCTGTCCGGCCGGCGGAGTCTGGGTTTGCTCGGCGTTGGCACCGCCAAACGTCACCGTTTGGAACAATCCGGCGGCAAGGACCGTCGCAGCAACTACTTTTTGTCCGTGTTTCACTTAATGTTCTCCATTCCTCATCTATTTAGCCTGACTGCCTGGCCACGTGGCCAGGGGATTCCCCTTTGGTGCGGGCTTATACTCCCCTTACTCTGTAATCGGCCAAACAATACCATCAGTCATTCCCCGTTAGGGAATGCGAGGCAATCAGATGTTTTGCAGCGCAGAGGGGGCCCAGGCCGGGGCTGTATCTATTAGGTCCCGAGCGGTTTGGCTGGTGGGACTCGTCGAGACCAGATTCGACGGGCCCGCTTCCACCACCAGGCCCTTGTCCATCACTACTATCCGGTCCGTCACCTTTCTTACGACTGCCATGTCGTGAGATATGAGAATTAGGCCCAGGCCCATTTCTACCTGACGCTCCCTTAGCACCGTCAGCAGGCGCGCCTGCTCCGAGGCGTCGAGCATGCTGGTGGGCTCGTCGGCGACGAGGAGCTTCGGCCCCGCCACAAGTGCCCTCGCAAGGGCTATCCGTTGCAGTTGGCCGCCGGATAATTCGTGAGAATAGGCGTTTAGAAAAGTCCCCGACGAGGGCAGCCCCACGCTTTCCAGGGCACCTGCGACAAGATCCCTGCGCCCGGAGGGGTCACCTGCTTTGGTTATATCCAGCGGTTCTCGGACCAAGTCTTCGACCGACATTCTCGGCGACAGAGCGTCCCACGGGTCCTGCATTACCAACTGGATCCTGCAGCGAAGCATGCGTGCCTCCTTGCCCCACGAGGTTGATAGTTCTTGGTCCTCGAGCTCAACACGCCCCGAATCGGGAGCAAGGTGCCCGGTCAAAAGACGGGCAAGCGTCGTCTTGCCGCTGCCGGAGGGGCCGATGATTCCCAGCGATTCGCCTTCTCGAAGTGAAACCGTCACTCCGTTCACGGCGTTGACGATTGTCTTGCCGGCCCGAAAGCTCTTATGAAGCCCCGTTCCGGACAGAAGCGTTTTTAGCCCCCCAAAATGGCACGAGACGAGCCTGGACCTGGATTCGGCGAGGGTAGGGCGTTCGTCAAGGCAAATATCTTCGGCCTGGGTACATCGGGGGTGAAAAGCGCAGCCTGAAGGGACCTGTCTTGGATCCGGAGGCAGGCCCCGAATCGAGCGAAGGTCCTTGGTTGTAGTCATTACCGGGTAAGCATTCACCAAGGCCCATGTATAGGGGTGGGCGGGTTCGCCGATGACATTGCCTGAATTTCCATCCTCCATGGCTTCGCCTGCATAAAGGACGATCGTCCGGGCTGAGAGGTGAGTTGCGTCGGTCAGGTCGTGAGAGATGACTATCAAGCCGAAGCCGCGGCTGGCTGCGAGGCCCTTCACTCGCTCAACCAGGCCTGCTTTGGTGGATGGGTCAAGGCCGGCGGTAGGTTCGTCCAGGACGATTAATTCAGGGTCAAGCGCAAGGACCATGGCGAGGGTGGCCCGCCTTTTCTCGCCACCAGAGAGTTCATGCGGGTATCGGTCTAGCAATTCCGGATCAAGCGACGCCTCGACGGCCAACTCTCGGGCTCTGAGACGCGCCTGGTCTTTGGGCATATCCAGACGTTCCCGCAACGGCTCGGCAACCTGGGCCCCCACCGTAACAACCGGATTGAACGGAGCGCCCTGTAGTGCCAAGGCGACTGTGTCCCACCGAAGCTTGCGAAGAGTTTCAGCCGGAGCGCCCATTAGCTCCTGCCCCTTCACCTTTACGCTACCTTGGACTGCGGGGGGCTGGATGAGGCCGGCCAGGCAAAGGGCCAGAGTTGACTTGCCGGAGCCCGTCTCGCCGACAATAGCCAAGGACTCCCCTCGGTCAAGGGTGAAATCAATGCCTCGAAGGGCTTCTACGCCGCCGTCGAAAGTAACCGTAAGCCCCGCAACCTGAAGTAGCGGGGGGCGCGAAGCGGTGTTGCTTGCTAGAACTTCAGGCACTGTCTCCCCGAACTCGAACGTTAGGTCGTCCATCCTTTATACATTAATCCGTCTGCGAATCATCGCGATTTATGAGCGCCCGGCGGCCCCGGCGGCCCAGCCATCTTGCCTTAACGCCTCCGGGCCATCCCCGGATGGGATGGGGAAACTGCGCAGAGCTATCCGACGATCACGGGCCCCAGGGGGCAAGGGTCAACGAACAAAATGGCCCTAAGCACTATGCTCATGCCAAGACCTTATCCGGTGATCTATGAGGTCGATGGTTTTAAATAACTTTCAGATTTGATTAGCATCAGGAGGCTCCAATTGGCAAAGCCAACAAAGGCGAGTCGCGTTGAAACTCTGCGCTCGCTTGAAACCTTCGCAGGTCTGTCCACCAAGTCCCTTGAGGCAATCCACAAAGTGGCGGGCGAGATCGAAGCGGTGGCCGGCGAGGTTCTGATCCAGCCTAGGACCCAGGGTTCCGGACTTTTTATTATCGAAGAGGGGACGGCAGTGGTGGAGCGCAGGGGGGTTTCCATAGATCTTGGCCCGGGCCAGTGCTTCGGGGAGCTATCGCTGTTGGCCAATCTTCCCCACACGGCCCGGGTGCGGGCTAAGACCCTCGTTAAGTGTCTGACCATCAACCGGTACGACTTTCGAAAGCTGTTGGAATCCGAGCCGAAAATCGCCATCTCCATGCTCGAAATGCTGGCCGGCCGCTTCGCCAAATCGCTCGACTAGAGGGCGCTAGGGCCTTGTCGGATCAGGGCTCTCGATCACACGCAAACCACATCTGTATCTGGCACCGAATCAAAAGCAGCCAAACGGGAATATAGTCGATCTTGCAGCGGTTGTAATCTTGTAACTCGTGCTCTGATCAGGCGCCGCGTTCTGTCCGTCCCCGTCAGAACAGCAGGCGCCGGTCAGGGCGCTTAAAGCGGAGGACAAGAAATGGATCAGAAAACGATACAAACCCTTCCCCTCATGCCGTTGGTCGAAGGCGTGATTCTGCCCCACATGGTGGTAACGGTGTCGGCGCAGAGCGACGAGGCCCTGGCTGCAATCAACGCGGCTCGACACGCCCAGGGTGACGACCAGGGCCTGATCTTGCTCGTGCCCAAAACCGACGGCCGATATGCAAGCATCGGCACGGTCGCCAAGCTCGAGGACTCCAGCAAACTCCCCGGCGGCGAGGATGTTTTCATCGTGCGCGGCTTGCACCGGGCCGTTATCGGTAAGGGGGTCCCCGGCGGCGGCGGCGCCACCTGGGTCGAAGCCCAGGCTGCCCCAGACCCTGCCGTTGCAAAAGTAAAAACCGAGGAACTGGCCCGCGAGTATCGTGCGGTGATCGAGAACATTTTCGAGGCGCGCGGCGACCGCAACGCGTCCAGATTCCTGCGTGGGATTTCTAACCCAGGCCAGATTGCGGATACCTCGGGATATTCCCCGAGTCTTTCATTTGCTCAAAAAGTTGAAGTGCTCGAGACGCTCGACGTCGCCAAACGCCTTGAAATGCTCATCGGGTGGGCCAAGGACAATCTGGCCGACATATCGCTTAAAAACAAAATTCATGAGGATGTCGCCGAGGGCATGGAAAAGACTCAACGAGAGTTCTTACTGCGTCAGCAGATGGAGGCCATTCGCAAGGAACTCGGCGACCAGGATGACGACATTGTCGCCGAGTACCGCCGCAAGGTGGCCGAAGCCGGCATGCCCGAGGACGTTCGCAAAGAAGTCGATCGCGAGCTGGACCGGCTTGAGCGCACCAGCGCCCAAAATCCTGAGCAGGGCTGGATTCGCAATTATCTTGACTGGATGGTCGAGATCCCGTGGAGCGTTCGATCTGATGACCAGCTGGATTTATCCGAGGCTCGAAAGGTTCTGGATGCTGACCACACCGGCCTGGAAGACGTTAAAGACCGCATCGTCGAGTTCCTTGCAGTCAAGAAGCTACGCGATGAGCGCGGCATCCAAACCGCCGGGGGCAGAGGATCCGGCGCGATTATCACCCTGGTGGGCCCTCCCGGAGTTGGCAAAACCTCGCTGGGGGAATCGGTCGCCAAAGCAATGGGCCGCAAATTCGCTCGCGTTTCGCTGGGCGGCATTCACGATGAGGCTGAAATCCGCGGGCACCGCCGAACCTACGTGGGAGCATTGCCCGGTCGTATAGTTCGCGCTTTGAAAGAGGCGGGAACCAAGAATCCTGTAATCATGCTCGACGAGGTGGACAAGGTGGGCGCCGACTGGCGTGGCGATCCATCTTCGGCATTGCTCGAGGTTCTGGATCCTGCCCAAAATCATTCGTTCCGGGATCATTACCTGGAGGTCGATCTGGACCTTTCAGACGTCCTTTTCATTCCGACGGCCAACGTTTCCGAGACCATTCCCGGACCCCTCCTGGACCGGATGGAACTGGTGCGCCTCGACGGCTACACGGAAGAAGAAAAGTTGGATATTTCTCGCAACCACTTGATGGCGCGTCAGCTTGAGAGAAACGGCCTGCAAGAAGGTGAAGTCGAGATTACCGATGACGCCATCCGAAAAGTCATTGCCGATCACACTCGCGAGGCCGGGGTGCGAAACCTGGAGCGCGAGCTTGGAAAGGTCCTTCGTAAGGCGGCCACTAAAGTGGCTTCCGAGCAAGAAGCCGACAAAAGTGATGCGAGCGATGGTCACGCGGCGCCATTAAAGATCGAGCCCGCCGATATCCGCAAGGCCTTGGGGCGGCCGAAGTTTCACTTCGAGGCGCCGGAAAGAACGGAGACCCCCGGCGTGGCTACGGGACTGGCAGTCACCGGTCACGGCGGCGATGTGCTGTTTGTCGAGGCGACCTTGATGGACGGCGAGCCGGGCCTTACGCTGACGGGCCAACTCGGCGATATCATGAAAGAGTCCGCGCAAATTGCGCTGTCTTATGTGAGAAGTCACGCGAAGGAGCTTCACCTTGAAGGCAAGTTGGATCGCCGTTACCACCTGCATGTACCGGCTGGGGCGGTCCCCAAAGATGGGCCTTCTGCCGGCGTAACGATGACGACCGCGCTGGTCAGCCTGCTGAGCGGCCGGCCGGTAAAAGGCACCGTCGGCATGACCGGCGAGGTGACCCTTCAGGGGAAAGTCTTGCCGATCGGCGGGGTCAAACAAAAAGTCCTTGCCGCACACCGAGCCGGGCTAAAAGAGGTAATCCTGCCCCAAAGAAACGAAGCTGATTTAGAGGATCTGCCGGGAACGGTGCTTGAGGAAATGAGTATTCATCTGGCGGATCGAATCGATGATGTGTTGGGCTGGGCCCTCGAAAAGGCCTAAACAAAGGGCAATCAATAGAGGGGTGACGTGACAGACCAAATGCAGCCTGGAATAAGGGGCATAAAAGTTGAAGGGCTGGTCCGTGAGTTTAAGGGCGGAATTCGAGCCGTGGATGGGATAGATCTGCATGTTGAGCCGGGCGAAATTTATGGTTTTTTGGGCCCAAACGGCGCCGGCAAATCCACCACCGTCTTGATGCTGACCACGCTATTGCCTCCGTCGGGAGGTCGCGCCCGTGTCGGGGGCTTCGATATCGTTACCGAGGCCAAGTCGGTGCGCAGTGTTATCGGCGCGGCATTGCAAGAAGTTGCTTTGGATCCCCTGCTAACCGGGCGCGAGCATCTTCGGCTTCAGTCGGCCTTACAGGGTGTTCCGAGAAAAGGACGCAAGGAAAGGGCCGACGAATTGCTCGAGCGAGTCGGGCTGGCCCAGGCCGCCGATCGTAAGGTCCGGGGCTACTCGGGTGGCATGAAGCGCAAGCTCGACCTTGCCCTGGCGTTGGTTCATCGCCCTTCGATTCTTTTTCTCGATGAGCCCACCACGGGACTTGACATTCAAAGCCGCACGAGTTTATGGGACGAAGTCTCAAGGCTTGCCAAACAGGACGGTGTAACCGTGTTCCTGACGACCCAATACCTCGAGGAGGCCGACGTTTTGGCCGACCGTGTCGGCATCATCGACGGCGGCAAGATTGTTGCCGAAGGAACCCCGGCTGCATTGAAGGCGCAAATCGGCCGCCAGCGACTGGAAGTTTCGCCGCTCGACGCGGCCGACCTTGAACAGGCGGCGAGGACGCTTTCTCGTTTTGGCGACCTCGATGGCGCCGGCCAGGGATCGATATCGGTCCACCTAAACGAGGGGGATGGTGACGTAGCGAAGATCATTCGATCCTTGGATCGGGCCAAGATCAAAATCGGCAATTTCGAATTGCATCAGCCGAGCCTGGACGATGTGTTTCTCATCAAGACCGGCCACTCGCTGGAGGGTGATGGGGGAGACCCTCCCGCTGCCTCGAGCAACGCCTCGAACAACGGGCAATCTGGACGCTCCCCGGGCAGGCAATAAGTTGGACAGGCAATAAGTTGGGCGCCACAATCACCCAGATCTATTATCTGGGGCGGCGGTCGGTCCTTCGGACCATTCGCCAACCTGCCGCCATTGCGCCTTCGATTGTGTTTCCGCTGCTGTTGCTGACGGTTACCTCAGGTGGGCTGCGCTCGGCAACGAAAATTCCCGGATTCCCGGCGCCGTCTTACCTGGCATTTGCGGTGGCAGGCGCCCTGGTGCAAGGGGCAATGGTCGGCGGCCTGCACAGCGGCGCGGATCTTGCTGTGGATATTGAGAACGGATTCTTGAACCGTCTGTCCATCACCCCCATGCGCCGAAGCGCTTTGATCTTCGGTCAAATGGCCGGCGCGATGGTTCTCGGCTTGCTGCAAGGGGTTATTTACCTTACTTACGCGGTCCTGGCAGGGGTGGATATTGCCTCAGGCGCCGGCGGCGCGATTCTTCTTATCGTTGGAGCGGTTTTGGTTTCGATTGTCTTCAGCGGATTCGGCGCTCTTCTCGGGGCCCGTACAGGCTCGAGCGAGGCGGTGCAGGGCATGTTTCCGCTGCTGTTCATAATCCTCACCCTCTCGTCATTTTTCCTTCCGAGAAATTTGATTACGGTCGGCTGGTTCAAGACAGTCGCCACTTACAATCCCATCACCTACATGATCGAAGCCCTGCGCAGTTTGGTTATTACCGGCTTCAGAGCTCGCGAGTTGCTAATGGGCCTTGGGATGGCGCTCAGCCTAAGCGCCCTTTTGATCCTGGCATCTTCGGCAGCGCTCAAATCGAGGTTGGCTCGCGCATGAAGGGTTTCCGCAGGTTCTGGGGAGTCACCCTGGCGGTGGCAGGCCGTAACTTCCATAACACCGTCACAAACCCTGCCATTCTGATTCCCTCGATAGCGGCCCCCCTTGTCTTTTTTGTTGTCTTTGCCGGGGGGCTGAGTGGTGTCGGCAAGGCGCCAGGTTTTGACTTTCCCAGCGGCTACACAACCTTTCAGTTCGTGTTCATTTTGATCCAGGCCTCGGCGTTTGCGGGGATCTTCGGCGGAATCGGAATGGGCCGCGACTTTGAGAGTGGATTCATGCGGCGCTTGATGCTGGCTGCTCCCACAAGGCGCGGGATAGTTGCGGGATATGCATTGGCCTCGCTGGGCAGAGTGATTCTTGTGTATGCGGTGCTCATGGTGGTGGGCGCCTTTACCGGGGTGCATCTGGATGGAAGTTTCTTGCAAGTGGCCCTGCTGCTTGTCCTAACGGCAAGTTTCAGCCTTGTCGCTGGGCTGTGGGCAATGGGAATAGCGCTTCGTCTGCGCACTCCTCAGGCAGCGCCGCTGATGATGATGCCGGTGTTCGTCTCGATATTTCTCGGCCCGGTCTTTGTGCCATTGGCTCTTTTGACCGGGTGGGTCGAGGCGGCGGCCAAAGTAAACCCGGTCACCCGCTTTTTGCAGGCCGGCAGGGGGTTGATTTCGGGCCGCCCTGACGGCACGGCTCTGGCCTTTGGAGCGTCGGCTGCCTTGATCGCCCTTTTTGTAGTTTGGGCTCTAACGGGGCTTGCCCGTGCTGAGCGGTCGGCGTAGTGGGGCACCACCAGGCAGATTTCGAAATTGTCTGACCTGGATCTTCTAGTTCATCGTGTGCGGCCGGCCAAGACCGAGCATCCGGCCGGAGCACTGGTGCTGCTTCACGGCCGCGGCGCCAATGAACAAGATCTTTTTCCGCTAATTGATGTATTTGATCCCGCGGGGAGGTTGACCGGCGTGACGCCCAGGGCGCCGCTTGAACTGACCCCCGGCGGCTACCGCTGGTACGTCAGCGGAGACATCCCACATCCAGACCCAGAGACGTTTCTTGAAACCTACGACCTGCTTGGGAGATGGCTCGCGGCTTTGGCCCGTGACTTAAGCATCAACTTCTCCGAGGTGCTAATCGGGGGCTTTTCTCAGGGGGCCGTTATGTCATATGCGGTGACGCTCGGCCGGGACCGTCCGAGGCCGGCCGGCTTGATGGCGTTCAGCGGTTTCATTCCCAAAGTCGACGGATTCGAATTTGCTCTTGACCAAGCCCAGGGGTTCCCGGTCGCAATGGGTCATGGAACCATGGACACAGTCATCGGGGCCGAATGGGGAAGGCAGGCCAAAATGCTGCTGGCAGGCGCCGGAGCAGAGGTTTTGTATGACGAAGCGCCGATGGCTCACGGAATCGATCCGAGCTTCGCGGCCGGATTGTCGAATTGGGTTTCGAAAGTTATTCCGGACTCAGCCTGATGAGTGCAGGTGGCTGCGGATCAATTCTCGCGCTTCGACCATGGCATCGTCAGCCGACATCGCCTGGCCTCGGGTCCAGGCTTGATCTACTTCCGCCTCGGTAAGGGTCTTTCGAGCAGCTTCCCGCGGATCTACAAACTTAGTCAAAGAATCGGGGGCCCTGCCGCCTATTTTTTGTTTGATTGCCTCAGAAGCTCCGCCCAGGCGCACCGATAACTCCGGCAAGCCCAGGCCGGCCGCGGCTGCAGCTATATCGTCGAGCCCGGCGCTTACTCCCGACATGTCGCCGATCTCGGCAAAGTCATCGAGGGACTTAGCGTATGTCTTGAGGGCCCCCGCCCAGTCTTTTTCATCAATCGCGATGCGGGCAAGTATGCCGTTGCTGTTTGCGATTCCGAACTTATCGTCCAGGGCGGTGAAGGCGGACAGACTCTCGTTAGCGATCTTTTTGCCCGCCTCGTAGTCATCCTCGAGCCACGCAACCATGCTGAGGCCAAATCTGGCGTAAGCTGCCGCGCTGTCATTTCCGAGTTTGCGGTTGAGCGCCTGGCATTCCTCGTAAAACGCCTTTGACTTTTCGTACTCCCTGCCCACCGCTGCCAAGAACGCAAGGTTATATAGGGACTCGGCGATCCCGGCCTCGTCAACGATCTCGCGGTTGATTGAAAGCGCCTCTGCATAACACTCGGCGGTTGCCTCGAAGTCACTTTGCCAGTAAGCCAGGCTGCCCAGGCCGTTCAATCCTTTAGAGCGAGCAGCGTCGCGGATGCCGGCCGTTGGGAGGGCCAGCAGATCGGTAAACCACTGTCGTCCTTCCCTCAATTGACCTCTAAGATGCCAGAAGCGCCAAACGGCGAATGCTGTCTCAAGGCCGGTCCGAGCATTGTCGGTCTGGATGGCCCACATCAACGCCGAACGAATATTGTCATGCTCGTCTTCCAGCCTGTTCAGCCACTGATCCTGATCCGGTCCCAGGAGTTTGGATCCGGCCTGTTGCGCCAGGCTCATGAACGCTTCAGCATGGCGCCGTTTTATCAGGGCATCTTCCTCGTTACCCGCGCCGAGCATCTCGAGCCCGTACTCACGTATGGTTTCGAGCATTAGAAATCGGGAGTCACCGTGCCGGTCCTGGTGCTGGCGCACCAGGCTCTTGTCGACCAGCGAGCTTAGCCCGTCGATGGTATCGACCCCCAGCTCTTGGTTCGGGTTGCAGATGGCTTCGCAATCTTCGAAAGTCCACCCCCCGGTGAAGACGGCCAGGCGCTTGAATAGACACTGCTCTGCAGGGGCCAGCAGGTCGAAACTCCAGGAAATCGCGTTTCGAAGAGTCTGCTGACGGGCGGGCAGGTCCGAGCCGCCTCCGGTCAGCAGGGACAGGCGGTTTTGGAGCCGATCCAAAATCGCTTGGGGCGTAAGTACCCGAAGCCGCGCGGCGGCCAATTCGATTGCAAGTGGGAGTCCGTCAAGGCGAGCGCAGATTTCGGCAACTGCCGGAGCGTTTTCATTGGTTACCTCAAAACCGAGTTTGACCGCTGTGCCTCGTTGAATGAACAAGGCCACCGCTTCGAACTGCGTCAGGGCTTCAAGCGATGGCAATGACTTGTAGTCGGGCAATTCCAAAGGGGGGACCGGATACTCTTGCTCACCGCTGACGTGCAGGACCGCCCTGCTTGAAACCATGATCTTGATTCCCGGCGCCGCGGTGAGGATGTGCGAGATTTCCGGCGCCGCGTCAAGAATCTGTTCGAAGTTGTCGAGGACCAGGAGCATTTGCTTGTCGACAAGAAATTCGTCGAGAGCATCGGCGATGGGCCGGCCCCGGCTTTCCTGAAGGCCCAGGGTTTGGGCAATGGTGGATTGGAAAAGCCCGGGGTCTGTGATGGGAGCAAGGGCGACAAAAAACACCCCGTCCGAGAAGTCTCCGAGTAATTCCGCGGCAGCTTGAATGCTAAGCCGGGTCTTGCCGGTTCCGCCGGGACCCGACAACGTCAAAAGTCGCGTGGAGCGCATCAGTTTCTTCAGTGCTTGAATCTGGTCGGTTCGCCCGATGAAGCTCGTTAACTGTGGCGGCAGGTTGTTGGGTCGTGCATTTAGTGATCGCAGCATGGGAAATTCGCTCTGCAATCCCTGGATCGATAATTGATAAAGGCGTTCTGGAAACTCGAGATCCTTCAATCTATGCTCGCCCAGGTCCTGGAGCTTTAGCTCGTCGGTCAGGTGGGCCTCGATCAAGCTGCGGGTGGTCGCCGAGATCAGAATCTGACCACCGTGTCCGGCGTTGGCGATGCGAGCCCCTCGGTGCACATCGAGGCCCACGTAGTTGTCTCCGCCAAAGGTTCCTTCTCCGGTGTGTAGCCCCATCCGAACTTTGACTTGCGCCCCCTGAGGCCACGGGTGAGCAGCCAGGGCCCGGGTGGCTTCTGCAGCGGCGTTCAGGGCGGAGGGGGCGCTTTTGAAGGCGACGAAAAACGAATCGCCTTCGGTCGAAACCACATGGCCCTCCCGGGACTCGAAGACCTTCCGAAGCACCTTGCAGTGGTCGTCGGATAGCCGGCCGAAGTCATCGCCCAGCGATTGAAGGAGCCGCGTGGAGCCTTCGATGTCTGTAAAAAGAAAAGTAACGGTTCCGCTGGGCAGCTCTGTCATTTGTTAGATGAAGATTATGCACCTCAGCGCGCGGATGGCGCTGCGGCTAGTTGAGGGGTGGGCCTGCTGCTCTTACTTCTTCTACTTTGCTTAGGGCTTGCTTTAGCTCCTTCAACCACTCGCCTTGGTTTTGTCCGACTAGACGGACGCACCAGGCTAGGGCGTGGCTGCGGCTGCGGGCTACTCCTGAATCGACCAGCCGGTCGAGCACCTCGCGCTCGGGCATGCGGAGGCGAGTCATGACCGGCATGCTGAGGTTGGTAAACAGAACCTTGGTTCCCCCGCATTCTGCCCCCCACGAGACCTTTTGGCCAAATCGCCGTTCAGCCTCCGAGGCGATTTTCATCCGCCCCTCACGGGTGTCTTCCCGATGCTGCTTGATGCGACCCAAATTAGCTTCCGCCGCGGCGTCTTCCCCGGCGTCCTTACCAAGTTTAGGGGAAGCCAAAGTCCCAACAATAAGAATCTCCTCACGGTCCGAGGTGACCTCAGGGGCGGATTCATACCACCCATCAGGAATCCGTCCAGCAAACCAACCACCCAATTCCGCAGCCACACCCATAACACCCTCCTTGTAAAAGAAGTTACATAATACCATTTTGTAATCTCAACAACAAACGTCCCACAGAGGAATCATAATCAAAGGGGGTAAAGGTCGAGAACAAGGCGGGGCGCAGGTTCCGCTGCCGGGCGAGCCCAAAAGGCAACGAGAATAGCAACAAGAAGCGTTGGGGGCCCCGCGCAAGAGAGTGGCAAGACAGAGTTCCCTCGACCCGGCAGCGGGGTTCTGCGCCCCGCCGCCCCAGCGCGCACAGCCCGGAGGGGTCCAGCGCCCGCCGCCCGCGCGCGCATATCCTGATTTGTCACGGATGAATTTATTTGAGCGGCTAAACCACTACCGGTTTGAAACGGTCTGGAAAGTCGAAGGCCCGCGAGACCGGGTGTTCGGCGTCCTTCGTGATCTTCCTCGATACCCACAGTGGTGGCGGGAGGTTCAAGAGGTTGTAGGTAACGGGAATTCGGGCCTCAAAGTTACGATCAGGGCCACGTTGCCCTACTCTCTCGCGTTCGACATGCAGCAAGATGTCGTCGATGAGCTGGGCGGAATACTCAAGGCTGCGATGAAGGGGGACCTGGAGGGATTTTCTCGCTGGAGGATAGTAGAAAAAGGGGGGGATTGTTTGCTCACTTTTCAAGAAGAGGTCAGGATGAACAAGCCCTTGCTTCGATGGCTGGCGCCGATTGCCCGGCCCATTTTTAAGATCAACCACTTTTTGATGATGAAGCATGGACAGGAAGGCCTCCGGCGTTACCTCGAGAAAATGCAATAGCCTGGGGCGAAGGCTGGTTTAGACGCTGGAGGTAACCGAAAATGGATGAAACAAATGGATGAAACCACCGAAAAGACCGACGAGCAGTGGCGAGCTGAATTAACGCCGGAGCAGTACCAGATTCTTAGGAAAAAGGGGACAGAGCGGGCATTTACCGGCGCTTACGTTCATAACAAACAAACCGGTATGTACCAGTGCGCGGCGTGCGGCAACGACCTTTTTGCTTCGGACGTAAAATTCGACTCGGGTACCGGATGGCCAAGTTTCACGGAGCCGGCCAACATCGAGCACGTAAAACTCCGATCCGACAACTCATTGTTCATGAAGCGGACCGAGGTGGTTTGCGCAAAATGTGATTCGCACCTCGGCCACGTATTCGAGGACGGACCGGGCCCCGGTGGCGAGCGCTATTGCATTAACTCTTGCGCATTGGACTTCAAGCCCGAGGACCGCTAGGACGGAAGCCTAAATTAATTGGTGACTTGGGCGCTCTATCAGCGGGCGGACGGGCCCCGATTGTTTTCGGCTGCTGGACCTTGAGCGGAGCAATCGCCACGAGGTTACAAAGGCCGCCAGGACCGTTACCAGCGCCATAACGCCCAGGGCGATAGCCGTCTTGGCAACTGCCGGGTTGGCCTCAAGGGGTTGACCGAACCGAAGCTCTGATGTCGGCAACGCCTGACCCAGGGTGATCAGGTCGCCGCTTTTGCCCAACTGCAGAAGCGGCGCTTGCGATTTCGCCAGCTGATCTATAAGGGGCTGAATGTTTGCCTCGGATTGCTCGAGCATGATGTTCAAGTAACCGACCGGGTTCGCCGGAGGCGTGCGTGAGTTTCCGGTGCCGCTAACTCCGGACTGGACTATTCCTTTACTTCGACTGCGGATGGGGGGGTGGATCTGAAAGTGTAAGTGCGGCGCACCCCCCTCGGCGTTGCCGCTGTCGCCAACCTCGCCCAGCACCGTGCCTTTTTCTACGCGCTGGCCCATTTGAACGCCGTCGGCGAACTTAAGCATGTGTGCATAGTAAAAAGTATTGCCGTCGTCGCCGGCTACCCAGATGGCGTTTCCGCCGGAACCCGTGCGGCTCAGGTTCGTAAGGGTTCCGGGGCCGGAAGCAACTATGGGAGTGCCAAAGTCGGCAAAAATATCGGTCCCTTTATGCAGGTGCGGACATGGGGTCGTTCGGGCGTTCAGCCAGTCGTCTGTATAAGTAGCCCGGCCGGCCACAGGGAACGGTGGGGCAGCGAGGACCATCGCCTGCCTTGGATCCATTCCACGGTCGACCAAAGGCTTCATACGATCGACCAGGCGGCTCGTGTTGCCGCCGTGGGTGCGGCGGACCCTCGGGGGAACCGGTGCAGGTCCGCAGGACGAGACGACCGGCGGGGGAACGATGGGGGCGCCTGGGCCCGTGGCGACCCTGGCCTGGGTCTTACCTCCAGGGGGTTTGGCTGGGGCCGGGGCGGGTGGAGCCGGCGCAGGTGGTGGAGGCGCCGGCTTTGGCTCAGCCAAGGTTTCTTGAATCAATTTGTCAAGGGGGGCAAGGTCTAGCTGGGCAGATGCAGGCAAGGCAGGAACAAGGGTAGAGGCAGCCACAAGTGCGAGTGCGAGGCATGCAAATACCGAACGAGACCTGCAGCCTGCTGCAAGGTCTCGGGGGGCCGGAGTCCGTCTATTTCTTCTTATAACTGGGTACACTAAGGGTCTTGGGTAGCGGAATTCAAGTTTTTGGGCGTTTCGGGAAAGGCGTTTGGGTGCTTAGGGAAAGGCGGCGCAGGCAAATTTGAGATTCTTTGGCTCGTGGCGAGTTGTCGGGATGACCTTGGCGCTGGCGATTATTGGGTCCGGGCTGGTGCTCGGCCCGGTCGCTTTGGTTCGCAATTCCCGCACCAACCTCGTCACGCCCCCGCCCGTCACGACCCCGCAGAAGTCAATTCCGGTGCGGGTCGTCCCCGAAGCCGAGCAGAAGGCGGTCGGTCACTTGGCCCTCATCCCGGTTGTCCCGCCGTCCCCACAGCCGGTTGCACCGGCCCGATTAGCGGCCGAGTTTCGTCCCGACGGCACCGGTACGCTTGGCATTGAACAGCAACTGGCTGCTCTGTCATACATGGTCGGGGCGGTTGACGGAGTGTTCGACCGGTCGACAGCCTTCGGAATGACGGCCTTCCAGAAAATCGAAGGACTCGCCAGAACCGGCAAACCGGACCCTGAGACGTTGACGCGGCTTGCGTCAGCAGTCAGACCGACCGCTGCATACTCGGTCCCGCCGAATCATGTCGAAGTCGATATCACCCGCCAGGTGGTCATGGTGGTTAGTGGTGGTCAGGTAACGGCCACTCTGCCAACTTCGACCGGCAACGGAAAGATTTTTTATTCCCAAGGCCGCCGAAGTAGGGCGGTCACGCCGAATGGACAGTTCACTGTTAGCCGGAAGATAGATGGGTGGCGCCGCTCGCCGCTCGGGCTTTTGTACCGTCCGAGCTATATCTACGGGGGGATAGCCCTCCACGGGTCCAAGTCTGTGCCCATTTACCCAGCCTCTCACGGGTGCATACGCCTTCCGATGCCCTTTGCCGATTGGTTTGCCGAGCAAGCCTCGCCCGTAGGAACAGTGGTTTATGTGTACGGCAACGCGGGTGCCGCCAACCCGGCAGCCACCAGTGGGGCCCAGAGTGCTCCAGCCTACGCGCCGGACGCATCCTACACATATACCCCCCCATCCCCCGACGCATCCTACACATACACCCCTCCACCCGACGCATCTCAGCCCGCTCCTAGTGGAAGTGGTTCTTCCGGCGACACTCCCGTGCTGGGGGGCCTGCTGGGCGGGTAAGCCCACCGGTTCCCTGAGACCCAACAAAGCAAGCTTAATAAAATACCTGCGTTATTTAGGTAATCGTTTAAGCTAAGAGTTCGGATTTCTTGAACCAGGGGGCATCTATTGAAGTTTTGGTTTAGAGCAGTATGCGTGAGCTGTCTGGTGGTTAGCCTCATGCCGCTCGTCGGTGTGACTTCCTACGCTGTAACCCTGCCTAAGACCATGAATGCAGCATTGGGATTGGGAGCGGGGGTGGTTATGCCCACTGTGTCTGATGGATGGCAAAGCCGTCCCAGAGTAACCACACGACCCAACGCCTTAGTTAAGAAGCATTTGCCCTTTCCGGCGACGGAGCTTGCTGTTATTTGGCAAGGCAAGGCCGCACCGCCACAGATCCGAACGAGCCCGAACGGCAAATCGTGGACCGCATGGCGTCAAACTGAAAATTCAATCGACCTTTTCGACTCAAAGACCGACACCCATTACAGCGAATTGATCAAAGGTGCTAAGGCCAAATGGGTGGAGTTGCGGTCCGCGCAAAGAAGCGATTTCGCCTCGATGAAGTTGACCGTCATCAATACTACCGACGGGCCGTCGAAGACCGTTTGGCTGACCCGTAACGCCTATGGCGCCACCGGTCAGCCCACCATTATTCCGAGGGCTGCATGGGGGGCGGACGAATCAAAAAGAAGAGGTTCCGCTGAGTTCACAAGGGTTAGGAAGATTTTCATTCACCACACCAACACCCCGAACAATGACGGCGACCCGGCGGCGACCATCAGGGCAATTTTCAGCTATCACGTGCAGAGTCGCGGCTTTCAAGACATCGCGTATAACTTCCTGATCGACCGAGCCGGCAATACATATGAAGGTCGTTATTCAAGGCCACATACCAACGGCGAGAGCCCGACGGGCGAAAACGCCAACGGGATGGCTGTCGTGGGCGCCCACACCTCGGAACACAACCAGGGCAGCGTTGGAATCGCCGTTATGGGCAACACCAGCGCCCTTGCTCCTACTCCCCAGTCACGTGAGAGCCTTGTCAATCTCGTTGCTTGGGAGGCGGACCGGCACGGTATCGACCCCGAGTCTCGTAACTCTTACATCAACCCGGTTTCCGGCAAGCGGGAGACTTTCGCGAACGTTGCCGGCCACAACCAATCGCCGGCTGCAAATACCGGCTGCCCTGGTACCGGCCTGTCGGCAGCGTTGCCCTCAATAAGGAGCCGGACTGAGCGCGCGATTCACTCGCAAAGCGGACTCAGCGCTCCCAGCATGCCTACGGGAAGCACTCTTATTCCGGCCTCGCCCGCGACCGACTCCACTCCCAACGTTGTAGGAGACGTCAGCCGAAGCGTCGTTCGCGTGGAAGTTATTTTCCAGGGGGGCGCCCTGTTGGGCGCCAGGTCGATTTCGGTTGTTCCCAAAAGGGGATCGTTCGCATTGACCGACTCAGATTTCGGGCCTCTAACATTGCCGCCGGAGACTTATTCCGTGAGGGTCGTCGCCCATGACGCGCTGGGCCGGGCTTCAGTTCCTGCCCCAGCCGCCGACGGTTACGTAATCCAACCCACAATCCCTCCATTGCTTCCCGGCGGCCTTGATGCAATCGTGCCCCCCGTACTTGGCGGGGGCGGCGGCTCAAACGGACTGATAGATGCGCTGTCAGGGGTGCTGAACACTCTCGGGCTCTAGCGGGGTAGGCTGCCGGCATGGGGCGCTTCGTGAAGGTTTTGTTGCTGGCTTTGCTGGTGCTGGTTGTCTTGCTTGTGGGGGCCTTTGTCTTCAGAAGAACTGAAGTGCAAGTGGCCACCTTTGCGGGAGTCGACGCAGTAGAGTTGGCGAGCGATTCCGGCTCGATATCTATCTCCCAGACCCGAGGCGATGAACTTCTCGTTACCAGTAAACTGCGTTTCGTCGGCCGCAAGCCAAAGCTCGTGCAAAAAGCGGAGGGCCGCTCGCTCAGGCTCCAATCCGAATGCGAATTCCCCCTAGTAACCTGCGGCGTGGATTACTCGATCCGGGTTCCTGAACAAACTGCTGTTCAGGTGATCCTTAGCGCAGGCGAAGTCAAGCTGATTGGTCTTGATGGGCGCATAAAGGTCGATACCGATGCCGGTAATATCTATGGGTCAGCCCTTGGTGGCCAGATTCATTTAAAGACTTCGGCGGGAAACATAAGCGGTGATCGCCTGGAATCACCCGGCGTTCTTGCGGTCTCGCTGGCAGGAAATATTGAACTGGCGTTTGCGAAGGCGCCCACACTTGTCGATGCCTCCACCGGTGCGGGGAACATCTCGCTGAAAGTGCCCGACAAAGGGTTCCGGGTCAAGACCCGTGCGGTGGCCGGCAAGGTCAATGTCGGGATATCCACCGATCCCTCAGCCGAGGGACTCCTTTCCGCCAAGACCCCCGCCGGTAACATCAGCATTACCAGAAAAGAGTCTTCACAATAGAGCAATGCCAAACTCCCTAGGGGACTTCGAAGCCGCCGTGCGGCTGAGATCGGGTCAAATGCAAGACCAACAGGTTGTCCAACGCATCTGGCGTAAGGATCACACGGTCTGGAAGCCGGATCCAAAAGAAATTTCAAACAGGCTGGGTTGGCTGAATGTTGCCGAAACCATGGCTAAATATTCCGCCGAATTGAATGACTTCGTATCCGAGATTCGGGATCAGGGGTTTTGTCATGCTGTGCTGCTTGGAATGGGTGGTTCAAGCCTCGCTCCCCAGGTTTTCGCGGACGTATTCTCCGCCAATCAAGACCAGGTTGCGGGTCTCACAGTTTTAGACACTACCCATCCCGCAACCATCGCTCACCTGGACGAGTCCTTGGATTTCGACAAAACTCTGTTTATTGTCGCCAGCAAGTCTGGGGGAACAATCGAGACTCTTTCTCATTTTTCCCATTACTACGACAAGGCGGGTCGCGGGGATCACTTTGTGGCAATCACCGACTCTGGGAGCGCTCTTGAATCAATCGGCGCCGAGCACAAATTTCGCAGGGTCTTTCTAAATCCCGAAGACATCGGCGGCAGGTACGCCGCACTGTCGCTGTTTGGTCTGGTTCCCGCCGCTCTAATCGGAGTGGATGTAGAAGCCGTGTGCGAGGGGGCCGGCCATATGGGGCAAGCCTGCCTCGAATCGACGCACCCCTTGGAAAATCCCGGTGCCTGGCTGGGGACCGTAATCGGCGAGGCCGCCCTGGCAGGCAGGGACAAGCTCACGTTGGCACTGCCGCCGCGGCTGGCGAGTTTTGGCGACTGGGTCGAACAACTTATTGCCGAATCGACCGGCAAGCAGGGCCGCGGAATCTTGCCCGTGGTCGGTGAGGATCTGGGTCCTCCTGAAGCTTACGGATCTGACCGCCTTTTCATTTCCGTCGGCGAAGGGTCAGCCATGTTGGATCAGCTTGAAAGTGCAGGTCATCCGGTTATACGCCTTTCCGAAGACTTCGCATTGAACTCCGCCGAATCCGACCTGGGGGCTGAGTACTTCCGATTTGAGTTCGCAGCTGCTGTCGCAGGCTATGTGCTTGCAATCAATCCATTCGACCAACCTAACGTGGCCGAAGCCAAGCTGGCGACAGCTGAAATTCTTGAAGGCGGCAGTCTTGAGAGTACCGGTTTTGACGACCCAGGGTTGCTGCTGGATGCGATCGAACCGGGCGACTATGTTGCGATTCAGGCCTACCTCGATCGAACTCCCGAGACGACACAGATTTTGCAGTCCTGCCGGCTCGCGATTCGGGACAGGTACCGGGTAGCCACCACAACCGGATTCGGTCCTCGCTTTTTGCATTCAACTGGGCAACTCCACAAAGGTGGCCCGGATTCGGGGGTGTTCTTGCAATTGATAGACGAGGCAAGGTCCGTTGATGTACCCGTTCCCGGCTATCCGTTCAGCTTCGGTCGCTTGATCGACGCGCAAGCACTGGGTGACCTGCGATCCCTAAAAAGCCGTGGCCGCCGGGTGGTGCGAACAACCTTGGCAGCCTTGGCTGAAGCGCTACAGGTTTAGAGGTTTTTGGTTCAAGTCTTTGGCTAAGAGCTGTCCTCGGTACGGCCCCCGTCCGGTTATGACCGCGGCGCCGCATCTTGTTGCGAGACCGATTGCTTCTTCAACCGGATAGCCGGCGCCCAGTGCGAAAGTAAGCCCTGCGGCGAAACTGTCACCCGCCCCGTAAGTGTCGGCGATCGGTCCGTTAAGGGTTGCCGCCGGGTAGGATCGGGGTTCGGCGCCTTCGACTTGGTAAGTGCCCCCGTCGGCGCCGGATGTTTTCACAACAAGCCGGGGAGGCGGGTCGATATCGCCGGGGTTGTATATCTCGCCCGGATCCGCGGTGCTTCCGACAAGCGCATCCAGCCGAACCCCGGCTTGGGCCAGTAGAGGCACAACCCTGGAGGTGGCAACCAGCAC
>JBPCIX010000041.1:0-28220 GCA_051005875.1 Actinomycetota bacterium
TGTGATGTCGCGAGACATAGTGCACAGATGTCGCGAGACATAGTGCACATTACTCCCCTCCCGCCCGTTGATAATCCTTGGTCGGATCCAGCGTCAATTGCCTTAGCAGCTCACCGTCTTCCGCCAGAACGCGAATGTCCAAACCCGCCACCAGGATGACGACGCGCTTGCCCTTATGGGCCCTTCCCATCCCGATGTGATGCAGTCGGCTGCGGTACCTCAAAGTGAAGCAACCCGTGTAGTCGATCTTGTCGTGCCGTACCCGCATCTCCTTTCCAAGTCCTTGAATTTTCGGCAGGCAAGGAACGGCTTTGTCTCTTGATTCGAATGCCGCCAGCGGAGTCTTTCGGTCTTTGGCTCGGTGAGGCCGAACCTCGTTGTAATAGGTTACGAACCGGTCGACCTGGGCCTGGAGTTCCTTGATTGAGCATGCTTCGGGCTGCTTTGCAAGGAAGCGCTTCATACTTTGATGAAACCGCTCCACCTTTCCGCAAGTCTGAGGATGGTAGGGCTTCGAGTGTTTGTAAGCGATCCCAAGAGCCAGCATCTCCGACTCCATAGCGCACCGGCCATTGCGGTGCGAGGCAGTGTAGATACACCCGTTATCGGTCAGGACCGAGGCTGGGAAACCCCATTTTTCAGCACATTTGTAGAAAGTCGAGACCACATCCGGCGCGGTAGTCACCGAAAACACCTGACTGCCCACAGCCACCCTGGAGTAGTCATCAATGAAGTTCACGATCTCGACATGGACGCCGTTTGCAAGGCTCCAGTGGGTCATGTCGGATTGCCAGCACTCATTGGGCAGGTCGGCTTCAAACCGAATCCAGGAGCTTCGGGGCCGCTTATGGGGCTCTGGCGTTACGAAGCCCCTGCGTTTTAGAACCCTCCAGATCGTCGAGACCGACGGAGGCGAACCCTTCCTTAGGGCAAGGTGGTAATGAATCGTTTGGGCCCCGCCGTCCAGACCGTCTTCGCTCAACTGTTTGCGAAGAAGAATGATTTCGTCTTCGAGCTCGCCCGGCGTCCTTGAAGGCACCGAGTGAGGCCGGCGTGACCGAGGCGCCAATGCTTCGTACCCACCGGCCCGATACCTGCGAACAAGCTTGCATACCCAGCTTGCAGACAGACCGTGAGCCCGGGCTACCTCCCTAGCGCTGCGGCCCTCCAGCACTACTGCATCCACCACATAACGAGAAATATCCAAGTGCACACACCTCCGAATAAGGTATGTGCACTATGTCGCGCGACATGCGTGTCCTATGTTGTGAACTCAGACACCACCGGGGGCACGGACAAGGTCGTTGAGATGCATACATCAACCGGGGTGTCCGGAGTCGAGAATCGCTATGCTTTCACCGCCGGGGCCGCCGGGGCCGCTGGTTGCGCCTTTTCCTCACGGTCGGGTAGTCCTGCGCCCATCAGACAGCACAGGTCTATCACTCTCGCTGCATAGCCGGCCTCGTTGTCGTACCAGGCCAACACTTTGGCCTGGGTGCCGGGCCCGCGCCTGGTCGATGCGAGGTCCATGACTGCTGAGTGAAAGTCTCCGTGGAAATCGCTCGACACCAAAGGCTCGTCGGTTACGCCGAGTACCCGCCCCATCGGGCCGTCGGCCGCCGCCCTGAAGGCATCGTTGATCTGCTCTGTGGTGACTTCCTTAGTGAGCGTCACGTTGAGATCGACCAAAGAGACATCCGGAATCGGGACTCTTATCGCGATTCCAACGACTCGCCCTGCAAGCTCAGGCATTACGCGGTCGATCGCTTTGGCTGCGCCGGTTTTGGTCGGGGTCATGTTCAGGGTGGCTGCCCGAGCCCTCCGTAGGTCGCTGTGGGTACCGTCGAGCAATTCCTGATCCCGCGTGAAGGCGTGGATCGTCGTCATCAAAGCCCCCTCCACGCCGAACTCCTCGTTTAGTACTTTCAGCATCGGTGCTAAGCAATTGGTTGTGCAGGAAGCCGCGGAGACTACCCGATGCCGGTGGGCGTCGTAGTCGGCATCATTAACGCCCACCACGATTGTGACGTCATCGTGGATACCCGGCGCCGTAATAAGAACCTTCGATGCTCCCGCTGTGAGATGCTTGGCGGCCCCCTCGCGTTGAGTGAAGTGACCCGTCGATTCCACAACCACATCCACTCCATACGCGTGCCAGGGGCAAAGCAAGGGATCTCGCTGGTCTGTAACGCGGATGGGGTGCCCATCCACGATTAGATTTTGTTTGTCGTGCTCCACCTTGCCCTGGAACCGGCCGAAAATTGAGTCGTACTTCAACAGATGGGCGCAGATTTCTGGAGTTGCTCGGGAAGAGTTGATAGCCACCACATCAAGATCAGGCTCATCGAGGGCAATACGCCGTACCACCTGACGTCCGATTCGGCCAAATCCATTAATCGCGATTCCAACAGTCATTTTTGAACTTCCTTTCACTAATTTGCGCCAAGAATAGTCTAAGGAGCTTGCGGTGAGAAATTCGTTCGGTTAGTTGATTTGAGGTTAGGATTAGCCTTTACCCAAATCCTGAGAGAGAGTTGCCCTAAGTGTCGGTAAAGGGATGAGCGTTCCCACGCGGGTGCTTGCCATGGTTCTTGCCGGCGGCGAAGGCAAACGGCTTGTCCCACTAACCGCTGATCGAGCCAAGCCCGCTGTCCCATTTGGCGGCAACTACCGCCTGATCGACTTCGCGCTGTCGAATCTTGTAAATGGAGGCTTCCTAAGAATAGTTGTACTTACTCAGTACAAAAGCCACAGCCTCGACCGACATATCTCCCAAACTTGGCGGCTGTCGCCGATGCTGGGAAATTACGTGGCTACCGTGCCCGCTCAAATGCGCAGAGGCCCTCACTGGTTCTCAGGGTCCGCCGATGCAATCTTTCAAAACTTGAACCTCATCACGGATGAGCGTCCCGACTACATTCTGGTCTTCGGAGCAGATCACATTTACCGCATGGACCCGCGGCAGATGGTGGACCAGCACATTGAATCGGGGGCTGGGGTTACCGTTGCCGGCATTCCATTTCCAATCGAACAGGCCGGGTCGTTGGGAGTTATCGAAACCGCTGACGGACAGCGCATAAGCCGTTTCCGGGAGAAACCTTCAGATCCGGTGGGGCTGCCCAATGATCCAGAAAGGATTCTGGCTTCCATGGGAAATTATGTCTTTACCACTGCGGCTCTAGTTGAAGCAGTAACGTCGGATGCTTCCAACCCGGCCAGCAAGCACGACGTGGGCGGAGACCTGATTCCGATGATGGTAGGAAAAGGCGATGCTTGGGTCTATGACTTCGAAACCAATAAGCTCCCCGGCGCTACAAGTGGGGACAAGCGGTACTGGCGCGACGTGGGTGACCTTGATAGCTACTACGAAGCCAATATGGATCTGGTATCTGTAACACCTTCCTTTAACCTTTACAACAAACTCTGGCCGGTTTACAGCTACCACGAAACACTCCCTCCGGCTAAGCTGATCTTTGATGAGGATTCCCGCCGGGGACAGGCACTGGACTCTATGTTGAGCGCAGGTGTAGTTGTCTCAGGAGGCACCGTTCGGCATTCCGTCCTTTCTCCTGAGGTCGTGGTTGAGTCCAATGCCTTGGTGGAGCAGAGCGTTCTAATGCACGGCGTCTGTATCGGAGAAAGAGCAGTTGTGAGAAGAGCGATCATTGACAAGAATGTTCAAGTGCCGCCCGGCGCTCAGATAGGAGTGGACCTCGAAGGTGATCGCCGCAGGTTCAAGGTCTCCGACAAAGGCATCACGGTCATCGGAAAGAATCAGACGGTAGAGCCCAGCTAAGTGGCTCCTGGAGGAAATTCCTGCGGCATCAGGACGCCCCGGAATCCACGATGGCTGTGTTGCTCGTCAGTTACATACTGCCTGTATGCGCCCTCCTCGCGCCTTGCCCTCGTGGGCCCGGAACGCCCTGATATCCACATGACTTCCTCCAGGAGCCACTAGTGAAAGTCACACTGTTGTCCAGGGAGTATCCGCCTGAGGTTTATGGCGGTGCCGGAGTGCATGTCGAATACCTGGCCCGAGAACTATCTCGGCTGGCCGACGTCGAGGTGAGGTTTTTTGGCGACCCCGGCGCTCAGAACTATCCCTCGGGCGAGAACCCTGCCGTTCAAGCATTTTTCCCCTGGGAAAGCCTCAGCTCACAACCCCCGGAGGGCCCCCTTCTCCAGGTGTTATCGGTCAACCTCGCAATGGCCTCGGGCCTGAAGGGCACGGACATAGTTCACACTCACACGTGGTACGCGGGGTTCGCCGGGCACATCTCAAAACTGCTGTACGGAATTCCCCTCGTTGTAACCGTCCACAGTCTTGAGCCGCTCAGACCGTGGAAGTCCGAGCAACTGGGCGCCGGGGGGTATGGTGCAGCAAGTTTTTGTGAGCGGATCGCAATTGAGTCCGCCGATTCAATAATCGCGGTTTCGAACGCGATGCGTGACGACGTTCTACGTTGTTACCCACAGGTGGACTCGCGGCGAGTTGAAGTCATTCACAACGGGGTTGACACTGATCTGTACCAACCCGATCCGGCTACCGACGTTCTGGAAAAGTACGGCATCGATCCCGCTTGTCCATACGTTTTGTTCGTGGGGCGAATTACCCGCCAAAAGGGGATCTCACACTTACTTGATGCCGCTGAGCGGATCGATTCGGCCTTCCCCTTAATCCTTTGCGCCGGTGCTGCCGACAGTCCAGAAATTGCGGGCGAAGTGGCCGGCCAAATCGAAAGGCTCAAAGTGCAACGAGGCAATGTTGTTTGGATTAACCGTGCGCTGGCGAAGTCGGAGGTCATTCAGCTTGCCAGCCACGCCACCGTTTTTTGCTGCCCCTCGGTTTATGAACCGCTCGGCATCGTGAATCTCGAGGCCATGGCTTGCGGGACGGCAGTTGTCGCCACGGCAGTTGGAGGGATTCCCGAGGTCGTAGACGACGGCGTTACCGGACTGTTGGCGCCGTTTGAGCCTAACCAGGATGGCTCTTGGGGGCCGAAAGATGCCAACGAGCTTGCAGCCAATCTTGCTGAGCGCATCAACTTGCTGCTCGCCGACCCAGACCTGGCCGGCGAATTTGGCCGTTCGGGAAGACGCAGGGTTATCGATGAGTTCACCTGGACCTCCATTGCCGAGACTACCGTGAAGTTATATGAGGGGCTTGCTGGAACGACGCTCTACCCTTCTTTAAACAATCGATAAAACACCAACTTGAACGTTTCGTTTACCAGGTTGTCTCGCTCTCGCTGCGCGCTTTCGGGGATTGACGAAGGCGACCCCGCCGCCGTGAAGCCGAGATCCTTTGCCATCGCTTTTGCCCTGGCCAGATGCAACGGGTCGCTGACGACAACTATTGAGTGGATGTTTCTATCCCGGGCAAGTCCTCTGAATTTTTTAAGGCTGTCGAGCGTGGAAGTTCCTGCTTTCACCCCGGTGACTTTGTCGGCGGGGAACTCTTTTTCCAAATAGGCAGCCCCCGCCTGGGCCTCGGTGAAGCGGTCTGAGGCTTTTTTACCTCCCAGGACGACGATCAATGGCGCCACGTCAGCTCGATAAAGCTCCGCCGCGCGGTCCAGTCGAGCCTTGAAAACTACCGACGGTGTGCCGTTGTACTGGGCGGCGCCCATAACGACAATCGCGTCCGAATCGGGCCTTTCATCCTGCCGTGACGTTTGCCAAACTCCGGCGGCCGTCGCACCCAGATAAAGGATCGGCACGGCGGCGATGAGCAAGAAGATTCTGATCAGAAGGCGCACGGTCCCACACTAGTGGTGCAACCCTGTTCTCGCGAGCATTTCCCTTACTTCTCAACATGGGGGAGAATCAATTATTAATATCGAGGAGAATACTGACTAAGTCGATGAAGGCGTTTTTTACAAATATTTTGTGGTCGGGTAAATACCGGCTCGGGCTGTGGGTCGCGGGCATCAGTGTCGCGGCGCTGCTTATGGGCGCCGGCGGCGCGGCCGCGGCGATGCACTTCGACGCAAAGCAAAGTCAAACCCTGTTCCAAGGTGTGACCGTCGGCGGTGTATCGCTCGATGGAATGCATTTCCGAGCGGCGAAGCAGCGGCTGATTAGCGAGTTTGAATCTCCGCTTGACCAGCCCCTTACAATCCAGGCCAGCGGTCGATCGTTCGACACCACGCCCCGGCAACTTGGGGCTTCAACCGACGTTTTGAGTGTGTATCAAAAGGCGGTCTCTATCGATGACTCCATGACTCTGCTAAGGCGGGTGTGGCACCGATTGACGGGGGCGTCTGTGGACAGGCGTTTCCCGGTCGCAACGAACCTTGACTCGAATAAGATCGAAGCTCTCGTTCAACGAATAGCAAAAACTGTTGACCGCCCGGCGAAGAACGCTTCATTTGAGCTGGTAGGCGACGGAATACAAATCACTGACGAAGCCCCCGGCTATACCTTGGACCGCAGAGGCGCCACGGAAATGCTTAAGACCGTCGCCGTGTCGCCCGGGTTTTCGGCTGAACTAGAAGGAAAGGCGTTGCGTCCGGCAGTAACCAGGGCCAGTTTCAAGAGTATTTTGGTCGTCAAGGTCGGAGAAAACAAGCTGTACCACTACAACGGAGACCAGTTGGTAAAGGTTTACGGCGTGGCCCCTGGAATGACGGAATTTCCAACACCCATCGGACGGTTCAGGATCGTGAACAAGCGATTCCAGCCGACCTGGGTGAATCCCGCCAAAGCCCCCGGCAAATGGGGATTCGACCTTCCCGCCAAAATTCCGCCGGGGCCCGGCAACCCCTTGGGCACGCGGGCGATGGATCTTAACGTTAGCGGTATCAGGATCCACGGGTCCTACGCAGCTAAATCGATCGGGTTCAATGCGTCGCATGGGTGCATCCGAATGAGAATCAGCGACGTTGAAGAGTTGTTTGACCGAGTGAGCACCGGCACACCCGTTGTAATCGTTCGGAATGGCCCAGACAAGCCGATGCCCGCGTCGGCCCTGCCAACCGTGCCGGAGCCCATGGCTGAAAGCGATGGAACAGCCGTTCCAGGTGTTGGTGGTGCGCCACCCGCTCCTGCGGCGCCGCCAGCGCCCGCTCCGGCACCGGCGCCGGCACCGGCGGTATCGCCATTGCCGGCAGCGGTTCCTGCACCGGCCGGCGACTAGTGCGTTAGTGGTCAGGGCACTAGCACACTGGGTTCGAAGGCTCTAAGGCTCTCGGCCAGTTCGGGAGGACTCCAAAGCCATTTCTTGTATCTTCGACGAGACGATTATTGTCCACGGAGCGGCCACGGCCAGCATCATCCCTGCTACGGCAATTCCTGAGTCGTTTACGAGCGAGCCAATCAGCCCTGCGACTAACACCGCCTGAGCGCCGGCCTTCAAACCGCGGCGATTTTCAAGCTGGGTCCTGAGCGGATAAGGCGACCGCCGATCTAGGTAAACAAGGACGACGGCGGCGGCCAGCGCAGGCAGCGTCCAATAGGTCCCAGCGGCAAGGCCGGCCGCCAGCGTAACTCTTCTTTTGAGGATAAAGAAAATCCGGCCGGGGTCGTTTGACCCTATGGACAAAAAATCACCTAGGTGGGTACGAAAAGCCGGAGGTCTGGCTAGATCGAAAAGCCCAAAAATCAGAACCGCTCCCATGGCGGCCGCAGCAATGACCAACACGGTCTGCGCGATGCGTATTTTCGATTTGGGCTTGGCCCGCTTCGTCAGCGCGAGAGCGAAGCAAGCTCCTGCGGGCACCAACGCCAGGGTTCCTCCCACATCATTACCCAGTTGAGGATGCCCGTCGGCTACGACCGCGGCGGCGATGATGGCGAACGCCAGCCACTTGCCGCGCCCCGGAGAAAGGTCACTGACCATTCCGGCAACGAGCAGCGCCGATGCCGCGATAATAGCAAAGCCCAGATTGCCGATCCCAAAGAATCGACCGGCTACTATCGACGAGTAACCAAGCGTTGAATCCAATTGCGACTGCCCTCCGGCGGCTAAGTCCGCAACAAAAAAGGCTAAAGTTCCGGACAAGATGGCCAGGGAAGCCCCAAGAGGCGAGCGTTTGCCGCATGCTGAAGCCACCAGGGCCAGTAACAGACTCCCCGCCGCAATGCTAATGCCCGCAACCCACGGTCCGGCTCGCCACACGTAGCCCCCGGAAATAAAGGATGCCAGTGGAAACGCCAGGCCCGAAAGGACCAAGACAATCATCAAGCGGGATAACGGCGCCGACCGCAGTTTCATCAAGGCTGCTATGTAAATCAGCAGATGAATTCCCAGGATGATGATGGTGATCGGGGCTCGCGAGCGATCATGACTGGTCGCCCGTTGGTTCATGTCCGTCAGTTTGCCGACCGGGTCATACGAGGCCACCTGCGAGGCCACCAATCGAACCGGCCTCCCCTCGGCGAAACGCTCTCCCCCGGCGCCCAGGAAGTTTGCGATGGTGGCGGTCAAGTCGGGCATTGATACAAGTCCGGCGCGGCGCGTCGAGGCGGATGTCAGCAATCCCCGCTGAATACCGGGGCCGGCAACCATTACCGGCCTCAGCTCACCACGCGCCAAAGGGCCGCCCGGGGTTGTGGGGGCCACTACAATGACAAGCGTTGAGCGCACATCGATTTGAGCAAGCAGGCGCCCTGCAAGGCCGCCGGCAAGTCTGAGCCCCGCTTTTCTCGCGCCCGCCCTTTGCTCAGGCGGCAGTTTCAGAGAATCGGCGTCGGCTCTGGCGGTGTCTCCGGTTTCCACAATTACCAGATCGGATTCGGCCCAGACTTTGGTGAATGCGGCCGTCAATTGTTCAGGTGAGGTCGCTAAGCCGAAAGAAGCCGAAGGATCGGACCGAAGTAACCCGCGGCTAACATCACCGGCGCCCACCTGCCCGCCGGCGTCCATTGCGGCCAAGGCGGCCTCGCGATGGATGCCGTTATCGGCCCCCTTGGTGGGATCATTTGGATATGGGGACCGAAGGGCGGACGGCAGGGGACCCAGGGCCCGGTCGGCGTTGCCCAATACCGCAGTCGCTTTGCCTGCCCTGGCAAGCTCCCTGCCTAGGAGGCCAGGTGTCGCTGGGAAACTCCCCGGGGTGTTGCGCCTCAGTGCGACTGCGACTGTACCTGCCGGCGGCCGCCCGTTCAGGCGTTCGAACAGTTCCGATGCCGGCGCTCCTCGGACCTTTTCGTCGTTGTTGAACGCCCAGGCCGCCTGGGGGTCGAGTTGGCTCTTTTGCCCGGCGCCAAGGGTTCCGTAACCGTCTACGAGACGGTTGCCGACTTGAACTGCAACATTGCCGGCGGCGCCGGTGGCCAACAAACGTTTGAATACGGGCATGTCTGCCGCCTCAATGTCCTCCCAGCTAACCCCCGGTATGCCGACAACCAGGACTTGTCGCCTTGGAGGCGGGCCTCCAAGTGCGTTACCGGCAATAGGGGAGCATCCTGAGAGCGCCAGCAGGCCCATGAGCCCACAGGAGACAAGTAACGTGCTCCGGTTCATGACCACCCGCCAAGCCTATTGGAAAGAGCCCAACGAGTGGCGCTCTCATATTTTTTCGCGCTCTGCAAAGTTTTTCTTGCCTCCGCCCACAGCCCCGTGTTAAGATAGTTAAGTTCCGCAGAAGTGAGTAGGGGTGACCCGGAAGCTACTGCGGAACACTTTTTTTTGGCCCCACACACGTGGGGCCCTTTTTTATGCCCTGATTCACCTGCCGCTGGCCACGGATGAACTACAAAATCTTCTTAGGTAACGCCGAAACGTGGGTAAGAATAGGTTAGTGAGATTGTGCAAAAGAAATTGAGGGAAAGATGCTTGATAATTACACGCCGGTAATTTAGTCTGCACTCATGGGTGAATTGTTCGAGGGACCCGGGTTTCGAACTTGTTCGCGATCGGCTTGCAGGTGGCCGGCCGTAACGACTCTCTCGTTTGACTACGCTGGTAAGCGTGTCTGGCTCGACGACCTTAAGCCTGGTCCCGACCCTGCCACTTACGATCTTTGTTCGGTTCACGCCGAGCGCTTTCAACCTCCCACGAGGTGGAAATTCGATGACCGCCGTCCGGTGCGCGAGGCGCATTCAGATATCCCATCTTCCGAGTCTGCCCAAAATGAGGGAAACGAGGCAAACGAGAAGGTAGAAAGGCTCCACTCAGCTTCCGGATCCGAGGCGCGACCAGCCGCCTTGTCGTCCAGGCAAGCCGGCCGCCCAAGCTCTTAGTGCCAGGGCACTAAACACCCCCCCAAAACGCGCCGAGTTCCAACACCAAAAGCCATCCCTTAAATTACAGGTTCTTTCTTAGGTAATATCATTTGGTAAGACGACTTGAAGGGCTGACCTGATGGCAATTGAGCGGGAATTGTTTGCGAGCGTGCGAGGTCTGGATGAATACGACCTCCGCCGGATGGCAATATTCGTGAAGGGGTTGCTGTTGCAGCGCGGGGCGCTCGGGCAGGAGCATGGCGCCGACAGCGGGGACAGGCCGGGGAAGGTCAGCTACCGCCTTGAGAACATCAATTGCGGCAAGATTGGATGCAAGACGTGTCCACACGGTCCCTATTGGTACGCCTATTGGCGGGCGAACGGCCGGCTTCGCTCGCGCTACATAGGCAAAAAACTGCCCGAGGGTGTTACGGCTGATTAGAAATGCAGGGCGAGCGCCCTAGTGGTCAGGGCTCTAGCTGGCTCGGCGTCGGAGCAGGGCTTTACGCTCCAATTCGGCCAGTCCGCCCCAGATCCCGTAGGCCTCGCGAGCCTCGAGGGCGTATTCCAAGCAGTCGTGCTTAACGGGGCAGGTGTGACAAATAACCTTGGCGGCGTCCTCGCGGTCACGCTTTTCCTTTACCGATTCCGGGTTTTCGGGACCGAAAAACAAGATTGGGTCCATGCCTTTGCAAGCCGCGCGGTCTTGCCAGCGGGCCTCCGCTTCAAGCGAGGCTAGCTTCGAGGCTACTGCCCGGGTGGTCTTGTTTGTCTTCTTAGAGCCTGCGGGGTGTTCTTCAGTTTCCATAATAATTCCTAAGTTACTCGCACGATAGCCCCATAGTCAATAGAGCAAGCAAAGATATTTGCCTATTTTGCCAAAAGTTCACTGAAAAGGCTGTCAAAAGTTCGATCCGCGGTTCCCGAGCAGCCCACGCTACCCAATCCCGCAGATAGGATACCGGCATGGATCTCAATGAAATCTTTAAGGCCTACGACGTTAGGGGGCTCTATCCAGATCAATTGAACGAGCAGATCGCCGCCCGGATAGGCGCTGCGTTTGCCAACTTCTGTGCTTCGAAATCAATATTGGTTGCCCAAGACATGCGAACGTCATCCGGCCCGCTTGCCCAGGCATTTATTTCGGGGGCAACAAGCCAGGGCGTGAATGTCGTTGACATTGGGCTCGTTTCGACCGACACCCTTTACTTTGCTTCGGGCAAGTACGAAATGCCGGGGGTAATTTTCACCGCTTCGCATAATCCGGCCCAATACAACGGGATCAAGATGTGCCGCGAGGCAGCCGCACCGATAGGCCAGGACACCGGACTCGCCGATATTCGCCGTCTGGCGGAGGAGGGATTGCCCGCGGTGGAACCGCCCGGCGAAGTAGCCGGCCAAGATGTGGTCGACGAGTTCGTTGATCACCTGCTTTCGTTTGTGGACCTATCCAGGCTCAGGCCCTTAAAGGTGGTGGTCGATGCCGCCAACGGTATGGGCGGAAAAATGGTCCCGCCCCTTTTCGAGCGCCTGCCGTTCGAACTGATTCCGCTTTATTTTGAGCTTGACGGCACTTTTCCGAACCATCCGGCGGACCCAATCCAGATGGAAAATCTGGCCGAGCTTAGAAAAACCGTCCTTGCCCAGAAGGCAGATATAGGCATGGCCTTCGACGGCGACGCCGACCGGGTCTTTCTGGTTGACGAAAAGGCCGACCCGGTTTCAGGAAGCCTCACGGCTGCCCTGGTGACGGCACGCCTGTTGGCCAGGCACCCTGGCGGAGTGGTTGTCCACAACGTCGTTTGCTCGAGGGTGGTGCCCGAGACAATCCTCGAAAACGGCGGCAAGCCGGTGCGTACAAGAGTGGGTCATTCGTTCATCAAGCAGATAATGGCTGAGACGGGGGCGGTATTCGGCGCCGAGCATTCCGGCCACTACTTTTTTCGTGACAATTTTAGGGCCGATTCAGGTTTAATCTGCGCGTTATTCGTGCTTGAGGCGCTCTCAGACGAGGCCCAGCCGCTCAGCCAGGTCCTTCGAAAATACCGTCGGTATTGGAATTCTGGAGAGATCAACACGGTGGTCCACGACCAGGCTAGTAAACTTAAGCAAGTGGCCGAAATTTACGGCGATGGTGAAGTGGACTGGACCGATGGTCTCACTGTGGACTATCCGGACTGGTGGTTCAGCCTCAGGGGGTCGAACACCGAACCTTTGCTTCGATTGAACGTCGAGGTAAGCGAACCTGAGACCGGGGCGGAAAAAACGAAAAAGCTTCTCGAAACGATTGGCGGTTAATATGGATTGGCGGTTAATAAGATGGTAGACAAGCAACTGTTAGAGATCCTGCGTTGTCCCAACTGCAAGGGCGCGATCGAGTATCGCGAGAGTGATCAATTGATAGTCTGCACCGGCGAGTGCAGGTTTGAGTACCCGGTGGTTGACGACATCCCGCACATGCTTGTTGACGACGCCCGCAAGCCTTGATCGATCTGGACGATGTTCCAGCCATCAAGGGCATTGATACCCAAGACTTTTTATCTCATTTAGAAAGCTTTCCCGAACAAGTACAATTAGCGCGCCGCATCGGGGAAAAGGTCGAGGGGCTTCCTGCGAGCGACGGCCTAACGTCGATCGCTGTGCTGGGTATGGGGGGGTCTGGAATTTCCGGGGATGTTCTTGGAGTCGCCCTTGGCCCTTCGTCGCCCCTTTTCGTCGGCGCTATAAAGGGGTATGAGCTGCCTGCTTGGGTAGGGCCGAACACTCTGGTATTCGCGGCGACTTATTCGGGCAAGACTGAAGAGACACTCCAGACTTTCCAGGCCGCCCGTGATCGAGGAGCCCGCGTGTTATTCGTTTCAGCTGAGCAAGCCAGGGCGGCGCCGTCATTCGCGGCGGCGGTTGTACCTGGCGGCCTTCAGCCGCGGGCCGCTCTCGGCTACCTCGCCATCCCCATGCTCGTCATCTGCCAACGGATGGGGCTCGGGAATTTCGAGAACGACCTTGATGAATCCGAAGCGTTGCTTGATCGCCGCCGCCAAGAATTTCGACGCGAGTCGCCAGCGGCTCAAAATCCGGCGAAGCAACTCGCACAACGCCTCGCCGGGCTCATACCAATCGTCTACGGGGCCGAGGGAATATCAGAAGTGGCCGCATACCGTTGGAAATGCCAATTCAACGAGTGTGCGAAAACGCCCAGCTATCACAACAGTTTTTCCGAACTCGGCCACAACGAGCTGGCAGGCTGGGGCCAGCTGGGGCCGTTGACTCAATCTTGCATGGCTCTTGTGGTCCTTCGCCACCAAGGCGAGGACCCTCGAATTTCGGCGCGCATTGAAGCCTCGCTGCCGATGATCGAGGGTCATTTCAAATTCATCCATCAGGTTTCAGCCTCAGGGCAATCTTCGCTCAGCCGCCTGCTTGACCTCATCTATCTCGGCGATTTCACGGCTTCCTACCTTGGCCTTGCCCAGGGGGTTGACCCCGGACCAATCGATAAGATTGAGAATCTAAAAATTCAGGTCATTAATAAATAGGTTTCACCAACCAACGAAGGGAACTCCCAGCAATGTCTAATTATGATGTAAAAGACGTCAGTCTTGCCGAGCGCGGAAAACGCAGAATCGAATGGGCCGGAACCCAAATGCCCGTTTTGAATCTCATCAGGCGGAGATTCGAGCAAGAGCGACCTTTCGATGGAATTCGAATCGCCGCTTGCCTGCATGTGACTACCGAAACTGCAAACCTGGTGACCACGCTTGCTGCCGGGGGGGCGGAAGTGGCCCTTGCGGCTTCCAACCCCCTTTCCACGCAAGACGAAACCGCGGCTTCACTGGTAAGCGATTACGGACAATCGGTATATGCGGTGCGCGGCATTGATAACGAGGGCTACTACAAACACCTTCAGCAGGCTATTGAGCTTAAGCCTCAGTTGACCGTCGATGACGGCGCCGACCTTGTTTCCACCTTGCACACCAAGCACACAGACCTGCTCGAAGAGGTAATCGGGGGGACCGAGGAGACAACGACCGGTGTAATTCGCCTGCGTGCAATGGCTTCAGATGGAGCGCTCAAGTATCCAATTGTCAGTGTCAACGACGCAATGACCAAGCATCTCTTCGACAACCGGTACGGAACCGGCCAGTCATCGCTCGACGGAGTCATCCGGGCCACAAATATTTTGATTGCAGGGCGCGTGATTGTGGTTGCCGGGTACGGCAACTGCGGGCGGGGCGTTGCATCGCGGGCCGAAGGCCTGGGCGCGAATGTTGTAGTCACCGAGGTTGACCCACTCATGGCCCTTGAGGCTGTTATGGACGGCTACCGGGTGATGCCCATGGACGAAGCGGCCCGCATTGGGGACGTATTCATCACCGTGACCGGCGATCGAGATGTCCTGACCCGCAAGGACTTCGATCTAATGAAAGACGGCGCAATCGTGGCTAATTCAGGGCACTTCGATGTAGAGATCGACGTCAAGGACCTTCATTCCAAGGCAAAGAGTGTTCGCATTGTTCGCGACAACGTCGAGGAGTTTGTCCAGGCAGATGGTCGCAGAATTTTACTCATTGCCGAGGGCCGTCTGGTCAACCTGGGCGCTGCTGAGGGCCACCCCGCGGCCGTCATGGACATGTCGTTTGCGAACCAGGCGCTGAGTCTCGAATGGTTGGTGAAAAATCGCGGCCTCGAAGTTGCCGTTTATCCCGTTCCGGAAGACATTGACAAAGAAGTTGCTCGCCTGAAACTCGCTTCCCTTGGAGTGGAGATCGACACCCTGACTCCCGAGCAAATTGCATACCTAACCAGCTGGGATATAGGAACTTAGTTTTGAGGGCGTGAAGCGGCGCCATGCTGCGTTCTCAGTCGCACGGCCACACTCCCTCGCTTCGCTCAGTCGGTGGACCGGAGAAGGCAAGGCTCGGTTATAGCGGGCTCCCTGCGGCCTTGCCTGACGCCACTTCACGCGCCCCAAAACGACGGGGATTACTGTAGGTCGGTTCGGGCTAAACCGACGTTTTCTTCGCGGGAGTTCTCTCTTGCCGTTCGGCGTTGACGGCCCAGTAAAGCCATCCGGCAAAGGCCAAGGCTGCAAGTCCCGGAGCGAAGTGAAGCGCGACCTTCGGCCAGGTTGTGAAACCACTCAAGGCCTGCCTTAGTAACCTGACCTGGGTGGCGCTCATCCAAATGCCGAGCAGCAGCCCGGCTACGGGAACCACTGTGGGCATTGTGGTTGCCACGTCGGGCCATCTGGTGAGTGCATATAGGGCTATCGCCAGCAGCAATGCCCCCGGAATTAGGTGCCCGATAAGCTCAATGCGTTCTGCTTGGGCCGCCTGAAGCCCGAAAAATCCGCCGAGGTAGGGGATTGAAATGGCAAGGGAAAATAAGGCAGTTCCTGCTAAGGCTTCAAGGCCGAGCGTTTGGGTGAGTCCCCCTGCGGGGTGAACCTCAGGAGCCCCCTGGAATGGCTCATAGATTCTTCGAAAGCGGGTTAAAGCGAATCCAACAACAATGACGGCTAGGGCAGAAAGGGCAACCGACGGCTTTACCTTGGTTTCCGCCGCAGGCTCCGCCGCAGGCGCCGCCGCCGATTGAGTAATTGATTGTTCGAGACTTCGAAGGGATTCTAGCGTCCGGTCAGACTCCGATGTCTTGCCGGTAGCCGAGTAAGCCCTGGCGAGCAATCGATAAAAATGGGGGACAAAGGGATCGAGCGAAATTGCGTGGCGAAGGGGACCAACCGCGTCCGCCGGGCGCCCAAGCGTGAGCCGCACCCTGCCGAGCATGTTGTGGGCTCTGCCTGCTTGCGGGTCAGCGGCGATGGCGGCGACAGCTTGTGCCTCCGCCTGGCGGGTTTCGCCTACCGAAAGAAAGATCCCTGCGGCGATCTCGTGAATCTTGGCGGCGCCGGGATCCAACTCCACCGAGCGCTTCACCTCGGCAATTGCGTCGCGCTTCAGTGCCGCCCGGGCGTCGGGGGTTAGCGTTTGGTTGGTCGCGGCGGTAAAGCGGTCTGCCAGGCCTCTTGCCAGCAATGCGTGGGCGCGAGGAAATTCAGGAGACTCAAGGGTAAGGGCTTTAGATAAGGCTATCGAGAGGTTTGAGCTGGGGGTGGACTGTGCGAATAGAAATCGGGTGATCGGGTCGTCTCTGCTTGAGTACTGCTGCCTCACAAAGGCCGGAATGCCCAGGAGTTTGCGTGGAGCCAGAGTGATCGAGGCGCGGCCGGTTTTTCCCGAGGGCTTGATAAATGAAAGCTTGTGCCGTCCAGACGCTCCTTTTCTGAAAATAACCGAGAGCTGTTCTTCGCCCGAAAGCTTTGTGCCGTTGACTGAGGTAATTACGTCGCCCTGCTCGAGCCCCGTCGCAACGCCTGTGCCGTGTAGAACCCCAAGAACTAGCACGCCCGGGGCATTATTGGTTTTAAGAACGGCGGACCATCCCGGGGAGTTGGTTGTAAGAAGCGCCCCTATCGATCGATCGGGTGCCCGCCCGGGCGCCGGGGGCGCCGAGGCTTCAGATGCCGCGATACCCGCTGCCTGGGGCTCGGCGCCCCCGGCAACACTTGGTCCCATCCACGATTCAACAAAGATTAAGGCCGCAACAACGGACATCAGTCGCGCCAGTGATCGACCTGTTGGCAAGGCCATGGTTTGCCTCAAGGAATCAGGACCAAGATCTGTGAAGCCTCGGCGGCCGAGACCTTTTTATGGAGGGCCCGCCCCAGTGCCGTGGCCACGGACTCATCCTGCCCTAATGTCCGATATTGTTGGGCCAAATTTATCCAAGCTTCGGGATCGTCGGTCTCGGGCTCTAGCGAAGCCCTCAACTCAACCGCAGCCCTGTTAAGGATCGTTTGGTTTAATTCCCCGGACCGGGCCCAGGCTCTTAGCATCTCGCCGTACTCACGGTGCAATACTTGGTCGTATCGGTCGAGTTTTACGGCTTTTTGCCACGCTTTATCCGCATCGTCAAAATGCCGGCGATCCACGTTCAGCGCCCAGTAGGTCTCAAGTTTGGCCTTGCTTTCCAAGTATGCGAGGCGATTTGGCCTGAGGCGAATGGCCTCATCGTACTGGTGCCGAGCAACCCCCAACAGCCCGCTTTTCTGAGCGTCGGGCGCCTGACGCTCGGCCCGCTCGGCTGCTAATCCAGACTTCCAGCGGTACTCGGATTCGTATGGATTCAAGCGGGCCGCCTGTTGGTAAAAAGCAAGGCTTCGCCGCCCATCTTTTTCAACCTGACCGGAGCGAGCCTTGACGTCGGCTAGAACCAGACGCAGCGCAGGGACAATCAACAGACCGGCTGCTACTGCGATGGCGGCATGGACCGGCCATCGGGGAGGGGCCGGGGGGGTCCGGCTCGATCTGCTCGATCCGGTTGGAAGTATTTCGGCTGCCGCTTCGGCTGCCGCCCTCTTCTCGCTCTCGCGCCTGCGACCCTTAACCAGGGCCGGGTCGGCGAACGCGGCAATACACCCAATTGCCACCCATCCCGTAAGGGCCAGCGGCGGCACGTCGATCGAGAAGAAGCCTTGCGCCAAGTAGCCGGTTAATGCGCCTATGAAGCTTGCGAGCAGAAGCCTTTGAGGCTCGACAAGGGCATCGAGCCGCCGCCAGCCGTAAGCAAGCGCGAGGCAAACGAGCGCCAGGTAAGACCCCAGCCCCAAAACCCCCGAGTTCGCAGCGTACTCGAGGAAAATCTGGTGGGGCTTGTCGGTCACGTTGGTACCGTTTCGATAGGCTTCGGCGGGGTAACGGTAGCGAGGATAGTTGGCCGAGTAAGTCTCGGGGCCCGTTCCGATGATGGGGTTGTCCTTGAAGATTCTTAAGGCGGATTTCCAATAGTCGGTTCGGTCTATGAAACTCTCGGTGCGCAGAAAGGTGTTCGAAAGGGATCGCGTTCCTGCATTCGAAGTTGGCCTCAGCGCCAGGGCGCCTAGCCCGATTACCAGCACTGCGGCCGCGGCCACAGCCACCCGCGCGGGCAAGGGGGCCAAGCGCCGGTATGCAATTGCAACTATCACCAGCCCTGCAAAGGCGGCCACCATGCCGCCCCGTGTACCGGTATACCAAAGGGCCAGAAGAATGAGCCCCAGCGCCCCCGTTAGCGCCCAGCGCCAGGAAACTTTCTTGGCTGTCAGAGCCAGGTAAGCGACGGCCGGCGAGCTTATTCCCAAAAACGCGCCGGCGAAGTTTGAATTGCCCAGTGTTCCGATGGGGAAAAACGACGATCCTCCGGTCCAAGGGTTCCAATCAAGCCCAACCGCCTGAATCAGGACGTACGCCGCCATTAAGGTGGCGGCCCCACCCCAGGCAATTGAGACTTGCCTAAGATCTTGCGGCCGGTTCCAGTAGAGGCCGGCAATGACAACAAATATCGCCGCATATAAGAAGAACGAGACCAGGCCCCCATACCTTTGGTATCCGCCGATAATCGACACCAGCCGTTGCTCAGAAAACAGAGTCGCCAGTGTCTGCGCCGCCAGAAATAAACCAGCGGCGCCAAGCAAATTGAATCTCGGTACCCAGGCCCGCTGCTCGGCAGACCATGAAGCCCACGCCGCCATGGCCCCGACGCCCAATATCCAGATGACCGCAAGTTTGGTTGTACCGAAAATGCCGGCGGCCGATCGATTGAACGCCAACGGCGCCAGGGCCACCACCGTGAGTAGACAGGCCTTAGCGTAAGTGTCCAGCCGCTGAGTGATCCGTTTTCGCACGTAAAGGACTCTAACCTGTCGGGGCGGCTCTTTATGATCTTGGGAATGAAAGTCGCCGGCCTTGCCGACCTGCTGTTCCCTCCTGCATGTGCTGGGTGCGGCCGGCTCGCCAGAGGCGGCTTTTGCGTGGCTTGCATTAACGCGGTGCCGAGGCTGGGTCCTGCTACATGTGTTTTCTGCGGTTGTCCGGCGGCGAATCCCGTGCAAGGGTGCCGGGACTGCCGGGGTGGGGTGCACCGCTTCGATCGGGCAATGCAGGCGGTTGCCTTCGACTCCAATGTCCGCAAGGTGATTCACCGATTCAAGTACCAGGGGGAAAGGTGCCTCGCCGGCCCTCTTTCGTTGTTCTTGCTCGACCTGGCTGATCCATCATCGTTTGACGCTATTACTTGGGTGCCGCCCCAGTCGGACCGAATGCGCGAGAGAGGCTTCGATCACGGGCGCCTGCTGGCTTCCACTTTCGCCGGGCTAACGAGGGCAACGGCTCAGCAGATGTTGAGACGGGTTCGCCGGGCGGCTCCGCAAATGCGGCTAGACCCCCCAGGGCGCCGCGCAAATTTGAGGGGCGCCTTTGCCGCCGAAGGCGACATTCCGAATGCAGTGCTGCTGGTTGACGATGTATTCACAACCGGCGCTACGGCCAGTGAAGCAGCAAGGGCGCTTAAAGCCGGCGGTGCGAGCCATGTCGAGGTTGCCTGCATAGCCAGAACCCTGGCGCCCAGGGGCAAGTAGTGGCCTTCCGCCCGGCCGACCTGGTCTTTGACCCCACATCCGCCTGAGTGGGTTGTCGAGAGTTTCTCGAGCCCAACCAGGACTTACCCCTAAACCGCACCATGCTCAGCGGCCGTTTGACCGGCCGCCTTACGTGGATCCTTTTGCCTGCGGCTGGCATGGACTAAGGCCTGCGACCGCATCGCCATAAGGTGAAGCGACTGCAAGTCCGCAACCACGGACCCGGGCGGAAAGCCACTCTCATTATAGAATCGTTTGGATGCAGATCAGCGTACGGGGCCGGCACCACCATGTGCCCGCAGAATTGCAGGAATTCGCGACCCACAAAATGGAGCATCTCGGCAAGTATTTGTCGACCATAGATTCAATCGACGTTGAGCTGTACGAAGAAGGCAAAGGCCACAAGCCGGTGACGAACGTCGTCCACGTAACGGTCCATGCCGGCGGTACAGTGTTTAGATCAAAGGTTTCAAGCGGCGAGCCGAAGGCAGGCATCGACATTGCGCTGCAACGGCTGGAGAGGCGAGTCAAGGAGTTCAAACGAATGCGCTCCGGCAAGCCGGCTCACGCGAGACCCAAGGTCCCACTTATTCCTGTCGTTGCCGACCAGGACGAGGGCGACTCCGAATCCTGACCCCCCAAATAATGGGGTGGCGTCATAATGAATAAATGAGCGTTTTAGACCCTATTCTCCACGCGGGCGAAGGCCGGAAGTTTCGCAAGATCGTCGAAAAGGCCGCCACCGTTAATGATTTCGAGGCCGAAATCGAGACTCTGTCTGATGCCGAATTGGCGGCCAAGACGGTAGAGTTCCGCAAACGTTTCGACGCCGGGGAAACCCTCGACGACATGCTTGCCGAGGCTTTCGCTTGCGTTAGAGAGGCCGCCCGCAGAACAATCGGACAGCGTCACTTTGACGTGCAGGTGGTCGGAGCGACCGTTTTGCACCGCGGAGCCATCGCCGAAATGAAGACCGGTGAAGGCAAGACGTTGGCTTCGACCATGCCCACCTATTTGAATGCTCTGGCCGGCAAAGGCGTCCACGTGATAACCGCGAACCCTTACTTGGCAAAGCGAGACGCTGAGTGGATGGGTCAGGTTTACCGATTCCTCGGACTGTCCGTCGGCCTCATTCAGCCGCAAATGCTGGGAGTGGAAAAGCAGGCGGCCTACGGCGCCGACATTACCTATGGCACCAGCAATGAATTCGGGTTCGACTACCTGCGCGACAACCTTGCTTTAAGGCTTGAAGACACGGCCCAGCGGGAACACCATTACGCAATTGTCGACGAGGTCGACTCGATCCTCATCGACGAGGCGCGCACGCCGCTCATTATCTCGGGCGCGTCCGATGAATCCGCCAAGTGGTATCGAACCTTCGCCCGTTTGGTCCCCAAGTTGCGTCGCGACGAGCATTACGAGGTCGACGAGGCAAAGCACACAGTTGCCATTAACGAAGAAGGCGTGACCAGAGTCGAGCAACTGCTGGGCGTCGACAATCTCTACGACCAGGTGCAAAACCATCTGGTGCACTACCTTGACGCCGCGCTTCGCTCTGAAGAGCTGTACAAGCGTGATCGTGACTACATAGTCAAAGATCGCGAGGTCCTGATAGTCGATCCGTTTACCGGCCGCACGCTGGAAGGGCGCCGTTGGTCCGACGGCCTTCACCAGGCGGTCGAGGCTAAGGAAAACGTTCCCATCCAGCAAGAGAATGTCACCGAGGCCACGGTCACCATCCAGAAGTATTTCCAAATGTACGAAAAGCTCTCGGGCATGACCGGCACCGCCAAGACCCAGGCTGCTGAGTTTGCAAATGTTTACAAGCTGGATGTTTTCGAAATTCCAACCAACGCCAACATGATCCGGGTTGATAAAGCCGACCAGATTTATAAGTCCGAGGACGCCAAGTGGAAAGCGGTGACCGAGGATTTGGTCGAGCGCAATGCCAAAGGTCAGCCGTGCCTTGTGGGTACGGTCGATATTGCCAAGTCAGAAAAACTGTCCGGCTATCTCGAGAGACGTGGTGTGCCGCACCAGGTTCTGAATGCCAAGAACCACGAGAAAGAGGCGTTCATTGTGGCTCAGGCCGGTCGGACCGGCGCAGTGGTTGTGGCCACCAATATGGCCGGCCGTGGAGTTGACATTTTGCTGGGCGGCAACGCTGAGTATCTGGCTCGCCAAGAAATGGCGTCCCGCGGGTGGGACAACGACGCCTATTTGTTGAAGCAAATGACTCCCGAGCAGGCAGTCTCGTATGAAGCTGAATACGAGCCGATCTTTGCAAAGAAAAAGTCGGAATGCGAGGAAGAGCACGAGGAGGTTGTGGAACTCGGGGGCCTTTATGTGCTCGGCACCGAGCGCCACGAATCACGGCGCATCGACAATCAGTTGAGGGGCCGTTCAGGCCGGCAGGGAGATCCGGGAGAGAGCCTGTTCTACCTGTCCCTCGAAGACGACCTGATGAAGTTCTTCGCCACCGGAATGATCAACACGGTAATGGAAAAGATGAACATGCCCGACGATATCCCCATCGAAGCCAAGATGGTTTCGAAAGCAATCGAGCGGGCTCAATCTCAAGTTGAGTCGCAGAACTTTGAGATCAGAAAGAACCTGCTGAAGTACGACGAGGTGCTTAGCAATCAACGCGACGAGATCTACAAATCCCGGCAGCGCCTGCTGCGGGGCGAGGATCTTTCGGAACGAGCCATTGCAATGCTGGCCGAGGTTGTCGAGGCAACAGTCAAGACCTACGTGAGCCCCGAGGTACATCCCGAAGAATGGGACTGGGATGGCCTCGAGGTCGCCATGGCTCAGCTTTACTCCACCAAACTGAAAGAGACCTTCGACGAGGAGACGGTCACTTTTGACGAAGTCCTCGAGAAATATCTCGAGGAGGCAATCGCCTTTTATCACCAGCGCGAGATCGAGGTTTCCGAGGAAAGATTCAGGGAGATTGAGCGCATCGTTTTGCTGTCGATTCTGAACTCCAAGTGGCGCGAACACCTCTACGAGATGGATCACCTGCGCGAAGGAATCGGTCTAAGGGCCTACGGTCAGCGTGATCCCCTGATCGAATATCAGCGCGAAGGCTTCGACATGTTCAACGCGATGATGTCTTCGCTCAAGGATGAGTTCGTCAGATACATGTTCCATGTTGATGTCGTTGATGACTCGGCCCCGCAGGCGTCGCGCCAGCCGCTGAAGGCGTCAAGGTCCGAGTCGGTTTCGGCGCTGGATTCGGCCAGGCAGGCAGCGGGCGAGCAGGTCAGCACGGGATCGGGGCTGGTGGGCGAGCAGCTACGTTCCGACAAGACTCCGCGCAACGCGCCGTGCCCATGCGGTTCGGGCAAGAAGTATAAGAAGTGCCACGGACTTGAGGAGTAATGGCGGCCTTCGACGATCTTTCCCCTCGCATCGACGAGGCAAAAGAAAAGCTAAACGACGTAAAGGAGTTCCTTTGACGTCGAGAGCAAAGCAAAGCGCGCCGGCGAGCTTCACGAAATAATCTCGCGCCCCGGCTTTTGGGACGATCAGGCCGAGGCAACCAGGCGTATGAGCGAGTTGTCGCGCCTCGAGGATGACATCAGAGCCTACGAAGACCTGGCTACATCCGTCGAGGAGGCGCAGATCCATTACGGGCTTGCTCTCGACGAGTCCGACGACGGCTCGTACCGCGAAGCGCTGAGGGCGCTTGACCAGGCCGCGCTGCGCCTTTCTGAACTCGAGATTCGAACCCTGCTCTCGGGCGAGCACGACGAGGCAGATGCAATTGCAAGCTTGCATGCGGGCGAGGGGGGGACCGAGTCGTGCGATTGGGCCGGGATGCTTCTAAGAATGTATCTACGATGGGCTGAAAAGCGCGGCCTGGTGGCAGAGATTCTGGAGCTGCAGCCCGGCGATGAGGCCGGGACCAAGCAAGCGACGTTCACCTTAAAAGGACGCTTCGCCTACGGACTGCTTTCGACCGAAAAGGGAGTTCATCGGCTGGTTCGCATCTCTCCATTCGACGCTTCGGCGCGACGGCACACGTCGTTTGCGAGCCTAGACGTGATTCCGGCGGTCGAGGACGACGTGGACGTTGAAATAGACCCAAGCGATTTGCGAATCGATGTATTCCGCGCAGGGGGCCCCGGCGGACAGTCGGTCAATACGACTGACTCGGCCATCCGAATAACCCACATGCCGAGCGGTCTGGTGGTCGCGGTGCAAAACGAAAGGTCTCAGCTGCAAAACAAGGCGGTGGCGATGAAAATTCTTGCGGCGCGCCTCGCCGACAAGGTCCGCCAGGAAAAACAAAAGGAATTAGACGAGCTGCGCGGCGAGCAAATGGACATTGGGTTTGGTTCGCAAATCAGATCCTACGTGTTGCATCCTTACCAAATGGTGAAGGATCGCAGGACCGACGTCGAGGTAGGCAATCCCGCTGGGGTCCTGGACGGCGATATCGATGTATTTATCGAGGCGGAGCTTAGACGCCGAAGAAAAAGGCACTAATCTCGTTGGTTTTAGACATAGGGGCGCGCTCCGTGCTACGGTTTTTACGAGTCCCTGTGCCTGCACCCAGGCCCAAATCCCAGAGCGTCGGTCCCCAAAGGGTTTTAATACGAAGACATGATTCGACTTGAAAACGTCAGCAAGATCTACAAGGAGTCCGCGGTGGCCCTTAGGGATATCTCGGCCAATATTCAAAAAGAAGAGTTTGTATTTCTCGTGGGACCCTCGGGATCCGGGAAATCGACCTTTATTCGGCTTCTGCTTAAAGAAGAAGAGCCCAGCGAGGGACTTATTTATGTGGCCGGCAAGAACATCGCACAGCTGCCCCGCTGGAGGGTCCCTTACCTTCGCCGCAACATCGGCTGCGTTTTCCAGGATTTCAAGCTGCTGAGTACAAAGACCGTGCGTGAGAATGTGGCCTTTGCTCTTGAAGTGATCGGACGCCCGCGTCACGTCATCAGTCAACGTGTACCCGAGATCATGGAGTTGGTGGGTTTGAGCGACAAGCTAAACAACCGGCCCGATGAGCTATCGGGTGGCGAGCAGCAGCGAGTCTGCATTGCCCGGGCGATGGTCAACCGGCCCCCGATTTTGCTCGCAGACGAGCCGACCGGCAACCTGGACCCTGCAACATCAGCCGACATCATGCGTCTGCTGGACCGGCTGAACGAAAGCGGCACGACAATCGTTATGGCCACCCACGACCATGCGATCGTCGACCAGTCGCGCAAACGGGTCATTGAACTGGATAACGGCAAGATTGTTCGCGACCAGTTCCGTGGCGTCTACGGCATGGCCCCCACTTCATAATGGCCCTTAGAGTCGGGTATTTCGTAGGCGAGACGGTTTCGAACCTTCGTCGTAATCTGCTTTTGACTTTGGCTGCAATTTCCACCGTGGCGATCAGCCTGCTGTTGCTGGGCGTTGTCATGGTTGGTGGCCAGGTGCTGGCACGGATGGTTTCATCCTGGGAGGGCAAGGTCGAGCTGAACGTCTTTTTGCGCGACGAAATCACTCCGGAGCAGAATAAGGATCTGGGGACTGAGTTGTCGGGCATGCCAGAGGTGAAGCAAACTTATTTTGAGTCAAAAGAAAAGGCGTTCGCCGAGTACAAGCGGATGTTCAAAGACAGCCCCGCCATTACCGAGAATGTGGACCCGAATGCTCTTCCCGCCTCGTATCGGATCAAATTAAACGACCCTAAACGGGCCGAGGCGGTAGCTTCGCGCCTTAGGGGGCGGCCTGGAGTCGATGAGGTGACCTTCGGCGGCGAAACCATGAAGCGATTATTGAAGTTCACCGACGTCATTAAGACCATTCTTGTGGTGGGTATCGCTTTAACCTTGGTGGCGGCCGTCTTGCTGATCGCTAACACCATCCGGTTGGGCATATACGCGCGCCGAAAAGAGATCGGAATAATGAAACTGGTTGGGGCCACCAACTGGTTCATCAGGGTTCCATTCATTTTCGAGGGCATGTTCCAGGCAGCTCTCGGCGCCGTGGTGGCAGCCGGGCTGATTTACGCTGGGAAAATTTTTGGACTCGACCGCATCCAACAGGCGATTTTGTTCCTGCCGATGACGGTGGGGGCCGGAACGATCTTGAAGATTTTTCTAGTCCTGTTGGGAGTAGGCGTGGTTATCGGAGCGATGGGCTCAAGTCTGGCGCTGAGGCGTTTCCTCGAGGTTTAGTCCACAAGCCCCAGGCGTCCGCAGGGGTTTAACTAAAGCAGATCCCCCGGTCTGCTGATTCCCTGAATATCGTGCCAACTTAAGTTAAGCTTCTCAACCCTTGTTATTTCTGATAGCTATTGTGATTTGAGTCAACAAATGAAGCGATTTCTCACGCCTGGCTGCTGCATTCTGGTCGCTATGTTTGTGGCCTCTGGCTTGCTCATGCCCGCATCGGGCGCCACGGCGCCTTCTGGTCAGGCGGGCGCCGACGGTTCGGGCGACAATGCCACCACAAAGGCGTCGCCGGTGGCATCTGCTTCACCTCGTGTCGCTTCAAGCGCTGCGGCCCCCACCGCTACCGAAAGTGCGCGTCAATCTGAAATCGATCGTCAGCGGGCGGAACTGAAGCAAAAGATCTCCGATTCCGACGTTCAGGCAAAAACGATCGCAGGGCAGATCGGCCTCAGCAATGCGAGGAGGGCGGCGCTTCAGAAACAAAATGGCGATCTCAGATCCAAGCTTGGCGGCCAGCAGCAGAAGCTGGCTCAGTCGGAATCAGAGTTGGGCGACGCTCGAAATGAACTGCTCACGGTCGAAGAGAACCTCAAGGCTCTGACGGCCCGTATGGGCCAGATGCAAGCAAGGCTTGAGGTCCGCCAGCGCATGACGTACAAAATGGGTGGTTTCGGCGGCTATCTCGAGCTGCTGGTTTCGGCAGACAGTTTTAGGAACTTTCTCACGAGGCTTGTTTTCGTAAAGCATGTGATCACACAGGATAAGAGCCGTTTCACGGCCGTCCAGCAACTATCGGGCCGATTGCAGGAAGCCAAATCTGAAGTCAATCGGCGGTCAAATGCGATCGCGGCCCAAAGGTTCTCGATTGAAGCTGAGCGATCAGCGCTGGCCACAGTCCAAAAGCAGGTCTCGGTAACTCAGCAAAAAGTTGTCGATGAGCTGTCCGTCAGCAAGGGCCTGCTTGGGCAGGTTGAGTCGGAAAAGGCCGTCTATGTCAAGCAAATGCAAAAGCTGGAGGCGGAGTCTCGAAGCATTGCAGCACTTCTAAAGTCAAGGCAACGGGGGCAGGTCTTCCAAGCGGGGGGTACAAAAAAATTGGCCTGGCCGACCACTGGAGCAGTAAGTTCCCCATTTGGGTACCGAATCCACCCTGTTTTCGGCGACAGGAGGTTCCACGCCGGAATAGACATCAGCGCCCCCTCAGGGCAGGCGATCTCGGCGGCTGAGGCCGGTACGGTCGTCTTCGCAGGCCTGAAGGGCGGTTATGGCAATACCGTCATCGTGGACAACGGCAACGCTTTGGCCACCCTCTATGCCCACATGTCGGCGATAGGGGTATCCACGGGTCAAACAGTCGCACGAGGTTCTCGCGTGGGTTCGGTCGGCTGCACGGGCTACTGCACGGGCCCTCACTTGCACTTCGAAACCCGGATAAATGGGGAACCCGTAAGCCCGATGCAGTTCTTCTAGGCCCCCGCCGCTCAAGCCTTATATCCTGAATAAACCGGAGCGCTTTCAGCGTGCCGGCCACTAAGTTATGACTAAAAAATCCGTAGTCAAGAAAAAAAAGGCGAAGCCTTCCGGGCAAGTCGCCGCCTCGAACCCAAAAGCCCGGCACGATTACTCGATTCTAGATTCCATGGAGGCCGGCATCATGCTGACCGGCAGCGAGGTGAAGTCGCTTCGCGACGGGCGGGCTTCCCTGCGCGAAGCTTTCGCAGTCATTCAAGACGACGAAGTATTTCTGATCAACATGCACATTCCTCCCTATCCCCAAGCCGGCTACGCCCAGCACGAACCCACCCGAAAACGAAAACTCTTACTGCACAAGGCAGAAATTCAGCGCCTGGTCGGCAAAACGGCGGAGCGTGGCCTGACGTTAATTCCAATCAAGTGCTATTTCACCCACGGCCTGGCGAAGATCGAATTAGGCGTAGCCAAAGGCAAGAAGAACTACGACCGCCGCGAGGACCTGAAGTCGAAAGACGCCAAAATGCAAATAGACAGAGCGCTGCACCGCCGCCGTTGAAGCTCAGTTACAATGGTTGTGCAACCTATGGGGGCGAATTGGCTTTCGAAGCCGGTCGTCTTGTCTGTGGGAAGCGGGCCGAGGTCCCGTGCCCTCGTTAAACATCGGGAAAACTAAACTGAAACGTCGCAGCATAATGCGAGTTCCCACCTCTAGATAGGTGGGCGTTCTACCCGGGAGTGCCTGCGGTTCGGGCTAGGGCGTCTTGCAGCGGGCTGGTTCGGTTGTCCTACATCAGACGGGGCGCCGGATAAGAGCAAGGTCTGATTGGGCTTTGGCGAGCTTGTCTGCGGCAATCGTCAAGCCGAGAAACTAATGCAGACTACGCCCGTAGATGCCCCAGGTAGGAGCCGGTCTGACGCGGGTTCAATCCCCGCCGCCTCCA
>JBPCIX010000042.1:0-10590 GCA_051005875.1 Actinomycetota bacterium
CTCTGAGCGGGCGCAGGGCTGGATTCAGCTGATTCCCGGCTTATTGCTGGCCGCCGGAGCGGGCGCCATCTTCGTCCTCCATTGGCGCAAGGCGTCGGATACTCGGGAAACCACTCCATTCCCCGGCTAACTGGCCAGGTAAAAAGAAACGTAATGGCCCATCGGTGCTCCTATTCATACTTGCGGCGCTCAGCTTTCGTAGGCGGTCGGGAGTACCCGAGCGAGAGGTGAAGCCGACACAAACGCCGCGATTGGAGGCGCCTTACGGGGTCTACGCGAGGATTCTACCGGCCCACCGGGGGATGACCTTTCACATGTTGTAACTTTACAAAGTATACCTTTAGAAGTAGCCTAAATGCTTATGGCAATAAAGATGGTCGATCGGGAACATGAAGTCGAGCGTCTTCGGGAGCTGGCTGCGAGCCCCCCTGCCTTCGTGGTACTGCGAGGCCGGAGGCGAGTCGGAAAGACCTTCCTATTGCGCTTTGCCTTAAGCGGCGACCGGGTGCTGCATCTCCAGGCAGAAGAAAAGCCGGCCAGCCTTCAAATTGAAGCATTCGCCCGAGAGTGCAGCGGGCTGATTCCCGGCGAACCTCCGCTGTCTTTTACGGACTGGCCGGCGGCATTCGAATTCGTAGAGCAGCAGGCCAAGTCCGGAGGACCGATCGTTCTGGTGCTTGATGAATTCCAGTACCTGGCGGCTTCGCAACCGAGCCTTGAATCGGTGATTCAACGATTCTGGGATCGCTGGGAGCGAAGCGGGGTCAAGATCATGGTCGTGCTGTCCGGCAGCGCACTGAGTTTCATGGGGGGCCTGCTCAGTAGTTCGAGACCACTTCATGGGCGCAGCGGTTTCAGGCCGCTGTTGCTTCCCCTGACCTATCGCGAGGCAGCTGAATTCGCTCCTTCCGACAGCTCCCCAGCCGCCTTGATTCAGCGCTTCGCGGTTCTGGGCGGAACCCCGCAGTACCAAAAATGGGCAGGAACCAAGTCTCTCAAAGAGATCCTGGAAAAGGTGATACTTCCCCCCGACGCTCCCCTTCACAACGAACCCCAGCATTTGATCAGACAGGAATCGGGCATAAGGGAGCCGGGCCCGTACTTCGGCGCCCTTGAGGCGGTTGCTTCCGGTTATTCGAAGACGACGGCCGTCGCTGCCCGCCTTGGTATCGGCCAGCAGCTGGCGAGCGGGTTCCTCTCTAGGCTCGAAGAACTAGGTTACCTGGCCAAAGTGACTCCGCTCGAACCCGGCAATAAGGGGCGGGCTCGCGGTTACTGGAAGGTGAGCGATCCCTACTTCCGGTTTTGGTTCAGATTCGTGCAACCCAACCGCAGCCGGCTGGCCCGCGGGCGGATCAAGGAAGTGGCGGACGACATCCGCAAGCAACTGCCCACTTTCGTCGGGCCTATCTTCGAGGACTGTTGCCGAGAATGGGTAGGCCGGTACTCAGAGTTAGGAGCGACACCGCTGCAGATCGGTTCGTGGTGGTCCCGTCGCCACGACGTTGAGATAGACGTCACCGGCATCAGCAAGAATGAACACCTCTTGCTGGGCGCCTGCAAGTGGTCTAGATCAAGAACCGGCATGGGCACCCTTCAGGAGTTGCTCCGAGCGCAGGAACACCTAGGCGCCCGCGCAGCGCACGCCAAATTGCTGATCTTCTCCAGAAGCGGCTTCAGCGAAGAACTACTTAGCCATGCAAAACCCCCAAGTGTCAGCCTTTTTGCGATAGAAGATTTGTTCAATTGATCCACCAGCACAAGCAACGCAAAGAGAAAATGATTCAATCATGAGAACGCTGGCGCCAGTCGGCGAGCCGGTGTTTCAGCCAACCCAATCACTTGCTGAGCTCATGTCCTCGGTCATTATCGGTCTTTGTTTCTTGGCTATCGAATGGCCGCACGCCGCCGGAAGCGCAGGCCGGCCCAGGCGATCGCCAACAGGACCAGAATCGGCAAAAGGATGCCCGCTCCCACGAAGATCGTAGAAATTGTGACCAGGGCTGCGTCCTGCGCCTTTTCCCAGGCTGCTCCCAACCGGCCTTTGACCGGCCCCGGTTGTTCCGGCGCCGCCTGAGGTTCGTAAAAGAAGACGCTAAGGGTCGCCAGATCAACCTGGTTCTGGACTGAGGCCCGTTGTGCCTGCGCACTTTCGATTTCGGCGCGTACCTGGGAAAGAGGCGTACTTATCTGCAGGCTGTCGGAAACCGACCGAGCCTGCTTTAGCAGTTCCAGAAGCTGAAGCTCTCGCGCTTGGGCTGCCCGAATCCGTGCATCGAAATCCACTAGCTGGCCGGAGACGTCCGATGAAGAGGTATTCAGCCGGACCGTTTTGCCGAGCCTTTGAAACTCCGTGACGGTTTCATCGAGGTGCGCGGCGGGTACCCGCACGCTCAGCGTGCCCCGAGACAGGCGGCCCTTCACCTGCTCCACGTTTGAACTGATGATGAACCCCCCGCGCTTGCCGGCGATGGTTTGCGCCCTGGTCCAAGATCTGGAGAAGTCACCCTTTTTCACGCTAACTTCCATGTCGCCGGTGCGAACGATGCTCGTCCCCGACCCCGCAGCTGGCATCGAGCCCGGAAGGCTGGATGGGGTGGTCGCCAGGGTAGAGGAAGCCCGGGCAGAGGAACCTCCGCCGCTCCCGCCGCTGCCGCCGTTGCCGCCGCCGTCACCGGCATCCCCAGAAGCGGTCCCTTGTGACTGAGGGGCTACGGCGCCCCCGCAGACGCCACCGTCGCAACTGCCTTCCGGCGTGGTGAACGGCCGGGTTGGTTGTTTGGACTTGGTTAGTCCCGCAACCGCGCCGGGCTCTGTCTCTAGCCCCTGCCGGCCGAGCGGACCGAAGGTATCCGATTCGTCTTCCTGCTGAACTATGACGCCGGCGCCGTAAAAGCTGAGCAGCACGATGGCTAGGCCCCCGGCTAGAATCCATCTTCGCGGCTGGTGATTGCGTTGCAGGGCGCGGGTGGCCGCCCGCTTGCGAAACGCTGCCCCTATTCTTTTCCGGGAAGAATCTTCCGCCGCAGCCAGGGTTCGGCCCGCAACGTCGGGGGGGATCTCGTAAGACAAGGCCTCGGCTTCCAGCGCCCGTTTGATTTCTTGCTCTGTCACTTCGCCCATTGGTCTCACCTTTCCGTTCGCGCCGCCAGTACGGATGCATCTTCAGACAAGAGCCGGCGCGCTTGGTGAAGGCGGGACTTGATCGTGCCCGTTCGTATTGAAAGCAATTTGCCTGTCTCTGCTTCTGAAAAATCCAGGTAGTAACGAAGAATCACCGGAATCCGCAGGCGGTCGGGCAGCCTTCGCAGCGCTTCATCCAGAGCGCTTTTGTCGCCATCGAACTCCGCGGAGGTTTCGATCAGACTCGCCTGTTCGCGGCCCATCCGGTCTAACGCGCTTTGCTCGCGCCGCCTTGATCGAATGCGGTTGAGGCAAAGGTTGATCGAGATCCGGCAAAGCCACGGCCCCAGGTCTGTGGATGCGTCAATTCGCGGCATAGCCGCATATGCCCGAAGGAATGTGTCCTGCGCCACATCTTCAGCGGCGACTGGGTCCCGCAGCACCATGCAAGCGGCCCGGTAAACCCTGGGCTGGTAAGACTCGATCAACGATTCCAACCGCTGCATCGCAACTTGTTGACTCACTCCTTAGCCTCCTTACCTATATAAACCCCGCAGACCTGAGAAAGGTTCAAAGCCTTTTTCGGGAAGGCCGGAGGCGCACTAGCACCAGCCACCTCCATCGACTGTCAGGACGATGGTTGGGTCCTAGAATTACTTGGTAATTGGGCAGGCTCAGGATAAGACGCATAACCAGGCCTGTATGCGACCCGCCTCCAATGCTCACCCCCGTCTGAAGTGCGGTAAAGCGCGCCGGTCGTTCTGGCCCAGCCGTGAAGGTTGTCGATGAATTGAACGCCGTAGCCACCGCCGCCGTCGTCTTCTAATTGCGATGTCCAATTCGTGCCGCCATCGGTGGAGCGAGCTACCGTCCCGAACTTTCCCCTGGACATGAAAAGCCGCCCGTTCGCGGTTGCGACGAGATCACCCAGGAATCCGTCCTGGGGAATATTTCCGATCACCTTCCTTGGAGTGGGCGCATGCCAGGGGGTTTGAGCCACCAGCCTCCAATTCCTGCCTTGATTTGAGGACTGGTAGATTCGGGTTGGCTGATCACTTGTGCTCGGTTGATCTCCGCATGCCAGCCAAATCCTGTCGGCGCTGAGGACCGCCAGCGTCCCCTTTACGCCATAAACATAGCAAGGCATGGTGGATTCGTACCAAGAGGCGCCTCCGTCCCGAGTCAGGTTGAGCCGGCCCTCCTGACCGGCGTCGGTACCAATCGTTGTCGTAGCAAACAGCAGGTTTGGACCGAGGCCAAACAGCTGAGCATCCTGAAGGGATCCTGTCGGTTGCGACTTGAGCGGCCTCCAATCGCCTCCGCCGACGGGGCTTATGTAGACACTTGGTGGACACTGTCTGTCCTCGCAGGCCCCGGCGACCGCCCAAACGGCGTCGCCCGCGAATGTTAGAGCTATCACGGAAGCCGGGAGGGCCTCCTCGGCCCACGTTTTGCCGCCATCATGAGTGGACAGGAGCTTTCGACCGAAGATCCACCCATTGTTTGTGTCGGCGAAGCGCAGGCCTGCGTTGAAGAAATCGTATCGTCCCATTCGCCGATACGAAATCCGGATCGCTTCTGATGTTGGACTCCAGGTTCGGCCGGAATCTGCGGTGGTCGGCACCTGAACGCTGCAGTGAATTTCCTGTACCTCCTGCCGGTCGTCGCAGTTATACGCCAGTCCGTAGCCTCTGCTGGAGTCAACGAACCAGCTTTGCTCCGGAAACGCTAGGGAGCCGCTGTCAATGACCGGCCACTCAGGCGCCGGGGGCTTGAGCTCCGCGGGATGAACACACGTTGAGGCGGACCCCTTTGGGGCCGCTGGGAAGACAATCGTGGTAGGTCTTTTTTTGAGGTTTACATTCCAGACAAGGTGCGCTTCCCTTCGTATAGGCCGATCTTTCACGACCATCTGCCCGAAGCCAGAACCCGTTGCCGTCAAGGTTGAGAAAACGCACGTTGCCGGCCTGGACCCGGATCGGATCACGTAACGGCCTTGCGAGTCCGCCTCCGCCTTTCCAAAAGGTTCCAAGGCGACGAGCGCATGCCTAAGCGGCCGGCCGTCGCCGGTTACCGTCCCGGTGATCACGATCTCATTACCGGAGGAGTTCCTGGCGTCCCAGGCTATGGACTTCGATTTTGCCGGACTCTTGGAAACCCGACCGGACTCCTCGAAGCCCCGAAGCTTCGATCCAGCGATCCAGACTGCGCCCAGGCCAAGCAACGCAACGAGAACCGCTCCCAGAAACTTCCCCCTTGCCAGCTTCACCTCGGCAATCTACCCGCAAAAGGGATGGGGTTTCCGTACTGAATGTTGACTCTAGTCAGAGATTTGGTGATCCGGGTTGAAGCGGCGGGCTGCCGATGCCGGCTGCTTGCAGTTGGCCCTTGTCCGGGCCTGCGTTTTGGCAGCAGCCGACCAGGGATCCGTTTACTACGATTGCCGGCAGGGTCTTGATGCCGTAGCGGGCGACCAGATCGCTTTTCTGCTGGCTTAAATCGTGCACGGTGACCTCGCAGTCGGGGCAGGCCAACTCATTCACCATCTGAACTGCAGGCTCACAAACCGGGCAACCTGCTGTGAATACCTCAACCTTTCTTTTTGCCATCTTGCTTTCTCCTTTCAGGAATTCGTTTCGCTTCCTCCAGATAGCACCACTCGTTTTTGCTCGCAACGCTTTCGATCATCGATCTAAGTTCTCCTTTTAACTCCTTGAGTCTGCGGATCTCTTCGCCGGCTTCACCGATGCGGCTTTCCAGAAGGGCAACGGTTCTTCCGCACGGGCACAGGCCCTTATCTCGTATCTCAAGAAGCTCGGCGATCTCCCGAAGCCGCAGTCCGCACTTCTGGGCCTTGCGAATGAAGCTCAACCGATCGACCACGTCTTCGGAATAACTCCGGTATCCGGCCGGAGTTCGCTCCGTCGGCCCCAGCATTCCCTTGCGGTCGTAGTAACGAACCGTGTCGGGGGGAACCTGGGCCTTGCGTGCGACCTTGGCGACAGTGATCATATTTTGAGTGTAGACCTATGACCATACTCACAGGTCAAGGAAGAGCCGCTGCGTTGGCGAATACGCCGTTGAAAATAGGCGCCAGTTCGTGAGGCGCCGGCCGACATGTTGAATTCGTTATTGGATTGCAAATGAGCCGCACTAAAATGATTCGTGCGACTGTGGGATGGTTTTTCGATTTTGATAGGCGAGCCGCAAGGAAGGCTCTGGGGGTTAGGACAGGCGGATCGGATTCATCGCGATGCGCAAGCCATTTAGGCGCCGCGGCGTTTTTCTACCGATGGACAACCTTGGCGGGCTGCTTCGAATCCGGCGAATTTAGCGGTCTTCTGGCGTTAGGGAGGTTGTTTTATGAACAGGCTCATCTCCCGCGACTTTAGATGTCTGATTGCGTTTTTTCGCGGCGGCTTTAACCAATTCCGGAAACTCTGGATTGGCTCGGGTCCTCTCATCAATCAATGCGTCAAGGTCATCCACGTTCACGGCGTCCTCCATACCTACAACTATTCCACAAAAATGACTCAATCATGAGAACGCCGGCGCCAGTCGGCGAGCCGTGTTTCAGCCAACCCAATCACTTGCTGAGGAGTCTTCGGCGTCTTCTTAGAAAATGCGCACAAGGCTAGCAAGATTCGGCCTTTCTTCCCCTCGACGGAAAACAAAATACGGAATGAGAGTCGCCCTGCCCTGGCTCGGACTTCATAAATGTCGTCCCGGAGATGTCTGGCTAAGTCAAGGCCTTCGTCCCTGGCCGCCTTCATGGCAGCTGCAATGTGAGCGGCCTGCTCGTCGGGCAAACCATCGACAAAGTCCTTAACCGGGGATTGCCCGGATTCCGTCCGGTAAAAACGCCAGCGACGGCGGACGATCAAGGCCATGACCTGACTTTAGCTAGCACCGCCGACAGCCTGACCAAAGGGCGTCTGCAGCAGCGTCCCACGGTGCTGAAACAGTTAAGCTTTTGGAGTTGGTAAAATTAGCGCCAATCCAGCGTTAGGTGGGAATGTTTTTTTGCGCCGCTTTGTCATTTTTGGTACCGCTGATTACCGTGGGCCTAATCGTCATCGGTGTGGCAGGGATGGCTGGGGGGCGCGACAAGGACACCGAGCGTTCTGGGCGACGGCCTTTTGCAGGCTACGTGTGCTCGGTTACCTTTGTAACCCTTTTCACGGCCCTTTTCGGGGTTTTTGCCCTTGCGACGGCCCTAACCCGCCTGGCGGTCGGCGTCGAAGAGTCCGGTGGATGTGTTGAGGGGCCCGGTTTTGTAAGGTGCTCATCAATGGGCGCCGCCAGCAGCCGAGTACAAGCTCCGGTGGCTAGGCCAGATTCCGGCACAGCATCCGATCCGAGTTTCCAGCAGACCCAACCGGATGGTTCTTTGCCCTCAGGATCAGCCCATCCAGCTCCAATTCCAGATTCCCCTCAGCCGCGGGCCCGTGCAATTCCAGAAGGGGAACCGGCGCCGCCATCGAACTTTGTGGAACTCAGCGGTCGAGGCAGGCAGGAAAGGAACGAGCAGATTCGCCAGGCGGTGGTCGCCGGACTAGCGGTAGCCGCAGCAGTCCTTGTGTTGCTCCTTCACCTCCGAAGGATCCGTGAGTTGATGGTGGAATCCTCTTTTTCGGGTAACGGGAACGGCGCCCGGCGCATCTATCACGTCTACCTGTACGCAGCGGCGTTCGTGGCCGTTTTGATCCTTTTGGTCAGCGGGGTTACCGCGGCTTATGGACTGTTTAGAATCGTCGCCCCCTCCGCCACCCGTTTGGGCTTCGAAACCATCGCTTCTGAGCGGGCGCAGGGCTTGATTCAGCTGATTCCCAGCTCATTGCTGGCCGTCGGAGCGGGCGCCATCTTCGTCCTCCATTGGCGCAGGGCGGCGGATACTCGGGAAACCACTCCATTCCCCGGCTAAACGGAATGAAATGAGGGCACTTCTTTGCGGCTACCCTGATTGCAAGAGAAGCCGAACCTCCAAGGACGCGATTAGGGAACTGTGGATCGGCGCGGAAACAGGTAACTTTTGCTGAGTTAGAGTATTTGGAGCATGGCCGCCTGGAGGAAAGTAAAACAGCTCGCCCCTGATCTGGCGGTAAAGATCGAGGCGCGGTTCGAGGCTTCCGGATTGGGCTTGCTGGCCACTATTCGCCGAAACGGATTCCCTCGCATTACTGGGATAGAGCCCCTGTTCGGCGATGAGCTGTGGCTCGGCATGATGCCGAATTCCCGGAAGGCCGCAGACCTGATGGCTAACCCCCGTCTTGCATTGCACGCGGCAACCGAAGACAAGAATGTGGCCAAGGGCGACGCCAAGGTAAGCGGGGAGGCCCAACTGATGGAAGATGAAGCCGTCCTGGCGCTTTTCAAGCAGGACTTCGAAGCCCACACCGGCCAAAAAATTCCGGTTGGCCCTATACACCTGTTCAGGGTCAACGTGACCGAGATGTCGTTCTTGAACCCTTACAAGGATCACCTGTTGATCGAATGGTGGCGCGAGGGTGGAGAAGTCCAGACCGTCAAACGGTATTAATCGCGGGCGCCGCCAGGAACTGGCTGATTAAGAGTGGGCAAACAGAATCAGGTCTCTCAAGTAATTGGTCTCGTGGCCGAGGGCGAAGGATTGCAGAATGTCGCACAGTCTTGCATAAGCTTCCGGCGGGATCGTTTTGCTACTGATCAGAAGCACCCCGGCGTGCTCGCGGTTTGAGCGTGTTAATTCCTGCGCCGCCTGGGCCAGGGTGGAGACGTCGTAGGAAACCACGGTCCGGCTTTCTTTCTCGGCTTCGATTAGCAATTCTTGGTCATTCGCGCCGAGCCTGCGGCCGCCCTGCCATTCCTGCATTGAGGCGACATCCACCCCGCGCGCCCGGAGCATGCCGGCTATCACCGGCGAAAGGTGCTCGTCCAGCAACAGTCGGACGGGCAATTACACCTCTATTGCTTGGAGTCCGGGAAGTTTTCTCTTGAGGTCGCTCAGGGTAAGCGAGTTGGCTTCGGCGACCAGGGGTTCGATTTCCTCCGGATAAGCACCCGCGTACGAGAGGGCTGACGCCACCAATTCCAGCGGCCATTGAAGATGTTCCGCAACCGCCGAAGGCTTGTTTTCAAACCTCTGCGCAATCCAGCAAACTTCCCATACGGACAGTCTTCGGCCCCGCAGATATGCCTGCCTGCCCAGGGAGGAGTCTTTGAATTCAACGTAAGTGAACTCGCCCTCCCGAAGCTTTTCCTCCAGCAGCAAACTTGCCGTCGAGCTCACCGATCGACGGAGAAGCCGGGCCAATCTTTTTAGCTTTTCGGCCTCGGTCGGTTTGAGTCGCAGGCTGATTACGCGGGGAGCGGGGTCGGCCTCATCCTTTGCAACGTTTGTAGCCATTGCCTACATTGTAACTTGTGCAAGGTTTTTAGCTATGGAGCCATTTCGGCGCCTAAAGGCGCCGCAGATACGCACGGTAGTCCTCCATTGGCGCAAGGCATCGGATACTCGGGAAATCACTCCGCAAAACTGAGTTTTAACCGTTTGAATAGAAGCCGGCTGACCGTCATGGTCACAACTTTTGAGTTAGAGTAGGCCACTATCGCGGGCGCCAAGGCTTTTATAAGCTGGTCAAGTCGCGGCCTTGGACCGATAAGCAGCGTCGAGCTCAGAAAAAGGAAGGGTACCTGCGGACGGCAGGACCATTGGTAGGTCAAATCTCACTCCGCGAGCGCTGCGAGGAATTCCTGGATAGCTCCCACCGCGTCTTGCCGCAATCGAGCGTAGTCCGCGCCCGGGTCGGCTCTTTGGGCTTCCTCGGCGTATCCTCTCGGCCCCTGATCGTTAGTCGTCTGAAACCGCGCGGCGACTTCCTTCCAGACGGGAAGACTGTGGATCGATTCGTGATCCAAACATCCCTTGGCGCAGAGCTCTTCCAGCCTGAGAAGGACCGCCAAGCTTGTTGAACAACAGGGTGTAGACGAGGTCGTAATAATCTTTGGCAAGGCCGCGTTCTTTGGCTACGTTCGCTCCAAATCCAGACTCCCCTCAGCCGCAGGCCCGTGCAATTCCAGAAGGGAGACCGGGGCCGCCATCGGACTCTGTGGAACTCAGCGGTCCGGGCAGCCAGGAAAGGAGCGAGCAGATTCGCCAGGCGGTGGTCGCCGGACTCGCGGTTGCCGCGGCAGTCCTCGTGTTGCTCCTTCACCGCCGAAGGATGCGTGAGTTGATGGCGGAATCCTCTTTTTCGGGTAACGGGAACGGCGCCAGGCGTATCTATCACGTCTACCTGTACGCAGCGGCATTTGTGGCCGTTTTGATCCTTTTGGTAAGCGGGGTTTCCGCGGCTTATGGACTGTTTAGGGTCGTCGCCCCTTCCGTCACCCGTTTGGGCTTCGAAACTATCGCCTCTGAGCGGGCGCAGGGCTGGATTCAGCTGATTCCCGGCTTATTGCTGGCCGCCGGAGCGGGCGCCATCTTCG